>JAFGQA010000202.1 GCA_016935885.1 Phycisphaerae bacterium
GACGACGAAGGCGAAGACGAAGGCGAGGATGAGGCCGAGAACGGCGAAGGCGAAGATGAAGGCGAGGATGAGGTCGAGAACGGCGAAGGCGAAGACGAAGGCGAGGATGAAGACGAGGTTGACGACATCGATGCGGATGAGAAGGGCGTAGGAGACGAGAAGCCTAAAGGAGATGTCGTTGTGCCGCACATCAAGAAGGAGGCCGAGATCGATCCGACCCTTTCACCCCGTCGGATGCGGACCAGGACCGAGCGCGGGATGTATGATGAGGCGGTCGAGCGGGCAAAGCTGTTCGCCGTTCCGGTTCTTCGACAGGAGCAGTTCTTCAACTTCATCGGTATCGAGTCCGCTCCCGATTCAGCGAAGCGGCTGAGGCGGTGACGTCGGACCGTTGATCATGCCTGTTTCTCAACGCTTGGGTGCCCCATCCTTTCTGAAAGAAAGGGTGGGGAATTCCCCTGTAGTGCGAGAGAACGATCCCCCACCCTTTGCTATCGCAAAGGATGGGGCACCCAGCGAGAGAGCGATCCCCCACCCTTTGCTATCGCAAAGGATGGGGCACCCAGCACCCAGCACCTAGCGAGAGAGAGATTCCCCACCCTTTGCTAGCGCAAAGGATGGGGCACCCAGCGCACCCAGCGCCCTGAGTAGTATACCGGTCTGTACGAGGCAGAGCACGAGACCCCAGCAGAAGACGCCGCCGTCGAGGAGCGACTCTGCCAGGCGCTCGCCGAGGATGCCTTCGCTGGTTCCCAGCAGCAGTATGATCTGAACGACCAGTCCGGCAACGAACCAAGCCGTGAACCGCTTCGACCAAGCATAGCAGGTCAGTACGTACCAGACACCGAGATAGACGATGGGCAGTGTGGTGCCGTGGTGCTTCCAGGTCCGCTCGCTGAGCAGCAACATCGCCAGGAGGATCAGGCCGAACTCCAGGAGGAGCCTGGGGTCTCGCCGTGATGGGCACTTCGATCGACAGAGCCACGCGAGGATACCGACGACGACGAGCGACGTGGCCGGTCGGATGAGCCTGCCGGCGACGGTTAGGGGGCGGGCCATGGATTCCATGCCGGCGGACATCGCTTGGTCGGTTGGCATGTGCTCGATGGACAGGACGCCGGCGTTTGAGAGCAGGCGGAGGGCCACGCCATACAAGGACTGATTGGGTATCTCCAGCGTGGCATAGCCGTGGAGGGCGAAAGGCGCGACGAGCATGTCAAACCAGGCGTGCAGCAATTCGATGTTGTGTCCGAAGCCGAGGTAAAGACCGGGCAAGAAGATGAAGAACAGGAACAGTCCAACGGCAGCGCCGAGACAGACGCGCCAGGCTCGCTTGTAGATGAAATAGACGAGGAGCAAGGCCGGGGTCAGCTTGGTGACGATGGCGAGGCCGACGAACAAGCCCGCCGAGACGTCGTTCTTCCGCATGTACAGCAGCCAGGCCAGTGCGAGCCAGATCATCATGAAGATGTTGAGGTTGCCATGCTGGATGTCCGAGACGACCGGCCGGAGTGAGAAGATGCCCGTCATCAGGATGACGCCCGTAGGCACGGCGAACGCCGTTGTCCAAGGTTGTCGCGCTGGCGTCAGAAGAGCCGCCAGTGGCCCGGGAGCCCCCGGCCTTGGCTGGGGGGTAGAGCAGTTCACGCTTGCCCGCGATTGTGGCACGGGCGTCTCGCCCGTGAATCCACCGCCGAGACGGCGGTGCCACAGGTGCATCCAACCGTGAGGTGCTTTAGCCGAACATTTGGCGCGGGCGCACCACCCGGCCAAGGCCGGGGGCTCTTGGGCCGATTCTCCTCGGCCCAGCTCCCGAATCAGCAGGGCCGCCGCCACAACGAAACCGATCACCTTCAGCGCGGCCCAGACGATGCCCGCGGCGGTGTAGCCCATCATCGAGAATGGGACCAAACAGATGAGGACGAACGGCGGGGTCGGGAACCAGTGGCCGTAGCCGTAGGGATCCTCGTGGCCTTCTGGGTCGGCCAACACGGCGGCCGTGGGTAGCCAGCGGCCGAGGGCGGTGCAGTGGCGCTCGCCCGTCTCGCGATAAAGGCTCTTGTCGATCTTCTCGATGCGATGCACGAATTGGACGGACGGCACGATGAGGATCGCACCGAGCAAGGCGACCAGGGCCACACGAACGGCTCGGCTTGAGAGGAACCGCTGGTCGAGTTGGCCGAGCAGTGTTTGATGGTAACAGGCCGCTCGGTCGGTCGGCTCCTTGGCCGAGGCGTCGGCGGAATCGGTGCGCGCAGGTTCTATGTGTGGCATCGGATCATCTGCAGCGGGCACATGGCCTGACACACACGGCCCCGGGGGATCGGTTCACCGGATCGTGCTGATCACGTGATCCGGCTGTTCTACTCGTCGTCTTCCGAATCCTTGCTGTCGTTTTCACGCTTGGGCTCGGGTTCGGCTTTGGCTTCGTCGTCGGCTTTGTTCCCGCGGTTGTCCTTGGGTTCGGCCCGTGGCTCGTCATCGCCCTCGTCCTCCTCGCCGGCCTGTTTGGCTCGCTTTGTGGCCTTGATGACCTCGGAGCAGGGCAGGATCAGGCCGCTGAACATGTCGCGGCCGCTGTCGAAGAAGGACATGGGGCTGCTTTCCATCTCCTCCTCATCGGGCATCTGCATGACCACGATGCCAAGGACCGAGCCGTCTTCGGTGAAGATCGGCAGGCCGGGCTCGACGTCGAGGCCGCTGCCCGGAACGAACAGGTCTCGCGGCTTCTTGGTCCTTCCGGCAAGTCGTCCCTCGCTGATCACGACGGCCCGGTCGAAGTACTTGCCCATGCGTCGCAGGGCCAACAGCCGTTGGCCCAGCGTGGGCGTCGCGGCCTTTGACAAGTCGAGGTGGGTGAACTTCTTGTCGCCGGGCTCCTTGATCTGGACCCAGGCGAGGTCGAGCTCGCTGTCGCGGGCAAGGAGCTTGGCTTCGACCCCTTCGGTGTCGTCGCCAATGAGGACCTTGATGTCGGTGGGCGTTGCGCGGCCGAAGCGGCGGAAGAATCGCGGACCGGCAAGGGCGGTATTCGAGCAAAGCACCAAGCCGCTCGGCTCGATCATGAGGCCCGTAATCTCGGCTTCGTTCTCACTGTCGCCGAATCCACCCTGCATCTTGAGAACGAACTTGACGGTGACGAAGGCGGATGCCTTGTCGTCGGCCAGCTTCTGATAGTCCGACTGGGCGTCCGCCAGGAGGCGGTCTGACATTCCGATCAGAGCCGCCGTGAAAGCGACGATCGCAATCATGCGGCGTGTTCTTATATGGGTTGACATCACCTTGTTTCTCCCTGTTGAAGTGAGTTATCAGTTGACACATGCCTGCCCCTGCGCAGCATGTCTGAACACACGGATCATGACAAGCCCTCAAACCACGCGCAGAGGAACACCGGGCCGTGTGAGGACATTGTGGGCGCTGGCTCCAGGCCCGCGGGCCGTTTTGCACGAGCATTCTCAGTCCGGTTCGATTGGCAAGAATCGGTCGCCAGGTTGAATGTGGCGGCCGTTCACGAAGGCGCGCCATTCCATCAGCTTTCCGCCGGCCGGCTTGATCTCCAGGATGGTGAGTTCGCGATCAACGCCCTGGACGGCCATCATGTCGGTGACCCGGCCCACATCGTCCGGCGAAGCGGCGGGCACGGCCTTCCCCTCGTACGGAACCGCCCGCGCCAGCGTCACGACTTCGTCGCGGGACCCGTCGGCGGAACGAAACCGACACATCGCTCCCGGCCAGGACCACAGGCCGCAGACCCGCCGGGCCAGCTTCTCGACAGGCTCGTCCAGCTTGATGTGGCCGTCTTCCTTGTTCAGCTTCGGGGCGAAGGTGACCTTGGCCGGATCCTGTGGCTCGCCGGGCAGGTTCGGATCGGCCTCGATGGCCTTGATCGCCTCGCGGACGGCGTCGCAGCCGATTCGCGCCAGGCGGTCGTGCAGCTCGTGGGCCGTTTCGTCCGGCGCAATGGCGGTGCGGCGTTGGACGAGCATGGGGCCCGCATCCATCTCCTTGACGAGGCGCATGACCGTGACGCCCGTCTCGCGGTCGCCGTTGATGACTGCCCACTGAATCGGGGCCGCGCCCCGGTAGGCGGGCAGCAGGGATGGATGCAGGTTGATAATCCCCGCCGGACAGATCTCGCGCACTTTGCGGCCGATCATCTGACCGAAGGCGGCGACGTAGGCGAGGTCCGCGTTGAACTCCTTGATTCGGTCAACGACGTCGGGGGCGTTGACGCTCTCCGGCGACAGGACCGGTATTCCGGCCTCCTGGGCGGCAGCCTTGACGGGCGTGGGCGTCGTCCGCCGTCCTCGGCCGCGCGCCCGGTCGGGCTGTGTCACCACGACGACGATGTCGTGACCGTCGTTCATGATGGAGTCGAAGGTCGGTATGGCGAACTCGCTGGAACCGAGGAAAAGGATACGCACCTGACGGCCCTTCTGACGATTGGGAGGCGGATCAGTTCGTGCTCGAAGCTGCCGGACTATGTTAAGGGCGGCGCCGAGATAGGTTCAAGGGGTCCGGCGACCATCCGCCACGAGGGCGCACCACAAGGGCGGCGCCACCACGAAGGCGGCGCCGCCCCGTACAGTCCTTCTCAGGATGGATCTCGCAGGCTTGTGCTACGGGCAATCCCCAAGCAGGCAGTCCACGAACATCTCGATGTCGTTCGTGTCCCACTCGTGGTTTCCGTTCATGTCCGCACAGACGCACTCACTCGTCATAGCGGAACCACCGATCTGGCAGGTCACGAAACCCTGAACGTCGTCACCATCCACGGCGTTGTCGCCGTCCATGTCGCCCAGCCTTGTCTGACAGACCACCACGTC
>JAFGQA010000203.1 GCA_016935885.1 Phycisphaerae bacterium
CCTACCGCCCAGTTGTGGATATAACCGATCTATTGCGAGGGCGCAAGTCCTGTATTAAGATTCTTCGCGAGGCCGCTAAACACGTACATTACCGTTTTGGCACGGACGAAGGAGCCGCACATGCCAAAGCTCATACGAAAACTCCCATCCTACCGTCATCACAAGGCTTCCGGTCAGGCGGTCGTGACGCTCAGCGGACGCGACCACTATCTGGGACCGTACGGCAGCGCCGAGAGTCACGCCGAATACAAGCGGCTGATAGCTGAATGGCTGAGCGCCGGTCAACAATCACCTGCATCCTTCGCGAGGCACGAGCCGGACAAACGCGACGTTCGCATCGACGAGCTGCTCTTGGCGTACCTGCACTTCGCTGAGGGCTACTACGTAAAGAACGGAAGGCCAACATGCGAAGTCACGAATATCAAGCATGCGATGGAGCCGCTGGCCAGCCTGTACGGTCGAATGCCGATTGCCGGATTCGGACCGGCACACTTGAAGACCGTTCGGCAGCGCATGATTGATGCCGATTTGTCCCGAAAAGTCATCAACGCCAGGGTCAACCGCCTGCGACGGGTGTTCAAGTGGGGCGTCGAGAACGAACTCGTTGAGCCGCCGGTGCTACTAGCCCTCCAAGCTGTCGCTCCACTCAGAAACGGCCGCACCAAGGCCCGAGAGACACGGCCAGTCAGTCCCGTTCCTGAAGCCTCTGTTGAAGCTGTGCTGCCACTTGTTACCCGTCCCGTGCGAGCGATGATTGAGCTTCAGCGATTGACGGGGATGCGGCCGGGCGAGGTGATCCAGATGCGTCCATGCGACCTGGATATGAGCGGTAGCATTTGGGAGTACCGCCCAGCATCCCACAAGACGGAGCACCACGGTCTCGACCGTGTCGTTTTCATTGGGCCACGCGCACAGAAAGTTCTCCGTCCATTCCTGCGACGGAATGTGCGGTCCCATCTCTTCAGCCCTCGGGAGGCCGTTCGAGACGCGTGGTGCCGCCAAACGCTGAACGCGAAAAACAAGCCGCGTGCGTCAAAGCGAAAAGCCCGACCCAAGAAGCAACCGGGCTGGCGGTACACCACAAAGAGCTACTGCTACGCCATCCACAAGGCCTGTAAGAAAGCCGGCGTGGCCTGCTGGGGACCAAACCGACTCCGTCACTACGCTGCCACTTTTCTGCGTAGGCGTTATGGCATCGAAGCGGCGCGCGTTATCCTCGGCCATCAGTCGGTCGGAATAACTGAAGTCTACGCCGAGATGGACCGGGCCGCGGCAGCTGACATCATGAGCCAGGTTGGGTAGTCTATTGCAGCGGTACCGGCGGCCATGGCCGCCGTGCGGCGCTCGCCGTCACGGTTATGCGTGGCGGCGGGTGCCGAACCGCTGACGTTCAGCCGACGCCAGGGATGATGCAGGGCATCAAGCGGCAGTTCCCGTGCAGATTGCCGGCGGCCATAATGTCCGGACAGAGATCATGGTTCCCGACTGCACGACATCCCACCTGGCAGCAACTCAGCTTCTTGCAGGCCGCGAACGATCACACTGATCGTCCCTTCTGGATTGGGGAAGACCTTATTCAGAAGAACCATGGCCATCGAGAGCCGCTGGGCTGCCACGGCAACGTCCTCCCGCCCCAACTCGCGAACTTCGACGGCGATTCCTTCGTTGCTTGCTCCATAGCCTTGGTAATACCACGTGTTGTGCCACGGGGTCTCGGCGTGGATTCCGATGGGATAAGGCTCCTCTCCTTCGACGGCTACCGTTCCAAGGATGATCTTCAGGTACGTGTTGTGGTCATCATGTTCGTGCGAGAAGGGCAAGTAGGCTGTTGCTGCGCGTGGCTCGTAACGCGCCTGGGCTTCCATGATCTCCTGGATAGCGGCACCGCCAATCGCCCCGATCTCGCGATTGAACACTGGTACGGTTTCCTCGATGAGCCAAATCAACGCATCGTGCCTCTCGCGCAGATTCGGGCTTGAACAGCACAGCTTGAACTTGTCCACATGTTCGGTCATGGCCATCACCTCAATATTCGATCATCACGGGCCGCAAAGAACAGCTCCTTCGACCTGCCTCGGGACTTTCGCAGGGAGCGACTGCTCAAAGCATATGCTGGGCTTCCCGATAGAGCATGATCACGTAATGACATCAGGATGACGATTGGATTACCAAGGCGGTTGCCCGGTGCTCAGCCTACTCCTTTCGTGAAGCCCGAAACGACCCCCTTCGCTTCACCTGCCTTACGGCTCGACCCTCCACGACCGCACATAACCCTCCAGCAACTCGGGGCTTTCCCAATAGCCCGGGATCGAGCGAAAGTGGAAATCGACGAATCTCTTGACTCGGGGTGACCGCTCGCAATGTTGAAAAGCATGGAGTGCCGTATAGACCGCATTGCGCACGATCGGATTCAGCTCCCTCATCTGCTCGTCAGAAAGATGCTCGCAATGGAAGTCCTCCATCGCGTTGCGGATCACCATGGCGATGAACATGGCAAAGTGCTGCATTTCTTCCGATGATTCAGGTTCCTGATCTTGGTTCATGTGCCGGCGTCCTGTCGTTGTATGGGCCAGAATCCGTGGGAATCCTCGCTCCATGTACGCGACGAATGGCTTGACCGTTGATCCCGTCCTCTGTTTCTCCAGCCCCTGGTCGAACGTGTCTTCGCACGCCCGGTGAGCAACGGTCATTCGTCCGGGGTTCGCCTTTCCGTGCTCGGCATGGTACCGGTACCCTGAGTCCTGGTGGAGCTTTGACCATCCGATAGAATCCCTCTCCACCGATTCAGCCCGTTCGGTCTGCGGATAGGGGAATCTGAAACGCTCGCAAGACCCGACTTGCCATTATAATGCCGTCGTCGTATTCGCCGTTCAATCCGGCAATAAGGCGAAGCCACGACCCGAGGATATCCGCGCCAATCGAAGCCCCAAGTCGAAACCCAGCGGCGCGGGCCAGGCCCGGAGGAGTGAGCGACCGCCCAAGAAGTCGTAGCTCCTTGTCGCGGTAGGAATCCGATCAGCGGTCGGAAGGACGTGTTTACGGATGACCTCAAAGCCGACAACCGATGTTGATCTGACCGCCAAGGATGTACGTGAGCTGGTCAGCGAAGATGCGATCTGATCGTTCCTCACGCGGCTCGATTACCCGACCGGCTGCCGCAAGCGGGAATCCCCCAGCACTTACGGGTTGAGCACCGAGACGTCGGACGCAATTGAGCACATGGAGCTGATGGCGGAGGACGAGGATTCGTTCCTCCGCGTCATGTTCGTCCGCCTCAAGTCGGTGACCGCGAAGGCGCGTAACGAGCTTGCACGAAACCTCGGTCGCCGCACTTCCGATCACCTGCTGATCCTCACGAGAGATTTCCTGACGACCGAATTCGTCCTGATCGACAAGGAGACGCGTCAACAGACCGCTCCCGGTCGCGGGCCAAGCGTGAGGATCATCCCCCGCGCCGTCACCGTTGACCGAAAAGCCGTTGGCTCACAGGAACTTCGGGTGCTGCGCCGTCTGACCTGGACCGGCAGGGACGGGCTTGACCAATTCGATAAGCTCCGCAGCGTTTTCGAGTCAGCGTACTACAGCAGCCGGTACTTCCAGAACCGCGCCCTGTTCGCCGACCACTACCTCGAACATCGCCTGCCGGAAGATTCGGCGTGGTCGGACAGCCCCAACGAAGCGTTCAACGCCGTCAAGCAACTGATGGCCGACGCCCGTCACCGATGGGCAGGCAAGGACGAACAGGTCATTCGCGACGAGTTGTACGCCCCCGTGTGGAAAGTGCTCGGCTTCAAGGCGAAGGTCAACAAGTCGGCCAAACAGGATCACCTGGAGCCGGACTACATCCTCCACGGAGCGAACGGTAAGCCCTCGACGGTCGCCTTCACCTACCGCTGGGACCGCTGCCCCCGCTGCTCTGGAACGGTGGGCGAAGCCCCCCCTACGCGGTCACATTCGGGTGGACGTGGCGCGCGCAGCTGTCTTGGCGGAGGTTCCGTTGAACGAGTATACTGCCGACAGGTGGCCGTCACGGGGGCGTGGAGGACCGGTTATGCAAGGCGATGATCTGCTGAAGAAGGCCCTGACCTTGCTGTTTGAGGCGCTGCCGGCGGGCTCGAAGGTGATTCTGTTTGGTTCGTGGGCCCGGGGAGAGGCGCGGCCGGACAGCGATTTCGACTTCCTGGTAGTGGAGCCGCAGGTGGAGGATCGGTTCGCGGAGATGGTCCGGCTGTCGGCCCTGCTGGGTTCGGCCATGATTCCGGCGGACGTGGTCGTCGTCAGCCGGGAGTCTTTCGAGCTGTGGCGCAGCGAGCCGAACACGTTGGCTGGACGGGCCGCCAAGGAAGGGAGGGTTTATGAGTCTGCAGCTTGAGAACGCCCGGCGTATGCTGGCCCGGGCCCGCGACGACGCCTACGTTCTGACGCGGCTTCTGGATGATCCCTCCGCCCCGGATTGGCCCCTGGGTTTCCATGCCCAGCAGGCGGTCGAAAAGGCGCTCAAGGCGGTCCTGGCGGCCCGCGGAGTGGAGTATCCGCTGACACACAACCTGGCCATGCTGGTAGCCAAGCTCGCCCAGCACGGCCTGGGCGCGCCGCCGGACTCCGAGGGATTGGCACGGTTGACGCCCTTCGGGGTTGCCCTGCGCTATGACGACGTGGCGGAACCGGGACAGGCCGTCCTGGATCGGAAATGGGTGGCGGCCTGCGTGGATCGGACGCTCGACTGGGCTGAGGCCGCCCTCGCCGCCTGCGGCGAAGCATGAGTGGCGCGTCGTTCAGCAGACCGGATGGCAAGAGTACGCAATGCACCTACCTTTCGTCATCGACAATGACGAGCACTTGCTGGCCGATGTGCTGAATCGGCTGCTCGACGAGACGCGCGATAAGCCGCTCGACATTGCGACGGCTTACTTCACGGTCTCGGCGTACGGCATCGTCAAGGACCGGCTGCATAAGGTTGGGGCGTTTCGCCTGCTGCTGGGCTCTGAGCCCACGATGGCAGGCGATGTCGGGCTCCGCCCGGACGAACGGAAGGTGCTGTTGGCGCGGTTGCGGGGCGACCTGGAAGCCACAGCCTTCACTCCGGAGATGCTCAAGACCGTCGAGGATCTGATCGCGTTCCTGCGGGCGGACAAGGTGGAAGTCCGGCTCTACGATCAGGGTTTCCTGCACGCCAAGGCGTACCTGTTTCATCAGGATGCCGTCGGCCCGCACAACCGCAACGACCGGCTGCTGCCTTATGCGGCCATCGTCGGTTCCGGCAACTTCACCGGGCCGGGGCTCACCACCAACCGGGAACTCAACATCGTCCACCGCGTCTTCACGGCTGATGATGCCCCGACCGACCACGAAGCGGCCGAGCGCGTGCGCTATCTTCATCCGGCAGGCGCGGAGCAGGAGACGATGCTCGATCCGACTGGGATCGAAGTCCCCTCGTCTGCCAGACGCATGATCAAGAGCGAGGTCGGTGCCCGCGCGATCACCGATCTGACTCGTTGGTTTGAGCGGCAGTGGAGTGAGTCGGTTGATTTCAAGGAAGACCTCATCGAACTGCTCGACGCGAGCAAGTTCGGAACCAAGGAGTACACGCCGTATCAGGTCTATATCAAGGCGCTGTACGAGTACTTCCTGGACGAGCTGGGCGAGGACGCCGTTGACCCCGGTCGTAGTGCGGTGGACCTCGCGGAATTCCAGGACGATGCGGTGAAGAAGGCCCGGCGCATCCTGACGCGCTACGACGGCGTTTTGATCGCGGATTCGGTCGGATTGGGCAAGACCTGGATCGGTAAGAAGCTCCTGGAGGACTTCGCCTATCACCGGCGTCAGAAGGCGCTGGTCGTCTGCTCGGCATCGTTGCGTGAGATGTGGGGGCGAGAGCTGCGGTCGGCCACGATTGCCGCCGAGGTCGTCGGGATGGAGACGATGGGCCGGGAGAACTTCGACCCGCGCCGCTACGGCGATGCGGACGTGATCCTGATCGATGAGAGCCACAACTTCCGCAACGATAAGGCGAATCGGTATCTGGCGCTGGAGCAGGTCATCCAGCACAATCGTGGCCGAGGGCGCGACGGTGGCCGTAAGAAAGTGATTCTCCTATCGGCCACGCCGATGAACAACGACCTGTATGACATCGCCAATCAGGTCCGCCTGTTCACGCAGGCTGAGCCCGACTACTTCCGTGATGCCGGGATCGGCGACCTCGACGCGTACTTCCGGCGCGCCCGGCGCGAGGTGCGGCAGAGCAACGCGACAGCGGGGACCGTCCTGTTCAACCTCCTCGAAGAGATCATCGTTCGCAACACGCGCCCGTTCATCAAGGCGGCTTATCCCAACGCGACGATCAAGGGGCAGCCGATTCGATTCCCGGATCGACGACTCAGGACGGTCAAGTACAGCTTGGGAGCGACCTACGCCGGGCTGTACGGTGAGATCGTCGCGGCCATCGAGAGCTTGTCGCTCGCTCCCTACAGCCTCGAAACGTACCGCAAGCCGGAGACGATTCTCGACGAGCAGGCGCACGAGTGGCAGCAAGGTCGCGAGCAAGGCTTCGTGGGCATCTTCCGCACGCGATTCCTGAAGCGCCTGGAATCGAGCGTCGAGGCGTTCCGTGTCAGCCTGCATCGAGCGCTGACGTTCGAGAGCACGTACCTGGATTATCTGCTCGACGGCAAAGTGGTCGCCTCGAAGGACTTTCAGAAGGCGATGCGGTTCCTTGAGCGGGACACAGAGGATGATCCGTCGCCGGGCAGCGTGGCCGATGCACTTGATGACGTAGAAGAAGCCCGAGCGTACATCGAGAGCTTGCCAAGGGTCGATCTGAACCAATACGACCTTCGTAAGCTCAGGCACGATGTTGAAGCCGATGTGGCCTTGTTGGAGAAGTTATACGAGAAATCCGGCCCGCTGATTGAGCAGGATGCGAAGCTTGAAGCGCTCAAGCGTGTCCTGGCGAGCAACTTGGTGAATCAGAAGGTCTTGATCTTCAGCTCGTTCAAGGACACGGCGCGTTACGTCCATCGGGCGCTCACCAGAACCGGCAATGACAAGTGGCGCAGCAGCATCGGCGATCCGACCATTCGGCGGATTGACAGCGGCAATCACCCGGATGAGCGTGGGCATATTCTGGGCCGGTTCGCTCCGGTCGCCAATGAAGCCACGATTGAGCCCGATGAGGCGATTGACGTTCTCGTCAGCACCGACGTGCTGTCGGAGGGGCAGAATCTTCAGGACTGCGGCGTCATCATCAACTACGATCTGACGTGGAACCCCATCCGGCTCGTTCAAAGAAACGGACGCATCGACCGCATCGGCAGCCCGCACGATGAAATCGCCATCTACAACATGTTCCCCGAGGATGAGTTGGAACGGTTGCTGCGGCTGGTCGAGCGCCTGACCCAACGGATTTCGCAAATCGATGACCTCGGATTCCTCGATGCCAGCGTTCTTGGTGAGGTCGTCCATCCCCGGACGTTCAATACGCTACGCCGCATCCGCGACGAGGATGGTTCCGTTCTCGATGAGGAAGAGGAACGGGCCGAGCTTGCCGGGCCGGAGACATTGCTCAAGCAACTCAAGGAGGTCTTGAACCGCGAGGGCTCCGAGATGATTGTGGATCTGCCTCACGGCATCCACTCCGGGCTGCGGCGCGAACGTGCCTACGGGATGTTCTTCTACTTCCAAGCTCCTCGGGCGGACGGTACGGGCAAACGGCATTTCTGGCGCTACATCGACGCCAAGAGCCACGAGATCGCTGACAATCGCTTTCAGATTGCCCAGCTCATCGCGTGCCAACCGGACGAGCCACGGTACATCGGTGACCAGGATGTGTTTGTGCTCCAGGATCGCGTCATCGCGCACATCTTGCAGACGGAGCGCGAGGTGGAAGCCAAGGCGGCTGCCCCCAAGACCATCGATCCGATGCAGCAGGCTGTCACCGAGGAACTCAAGAATGCAATCCGACGCGGCGAAGTCGCTCGCGAGAAGGCCAAGGACGGCATCCGGTTCCTGGGTCAACCAATGGGCCGCTTCGCAGTGAAGAAGCTCAAGACTGCTTGGGCCGCCTGGCGCGATGAACGCAAGGACGAAGATCTGCTGGCCTCCGTAACAACGCTCGCCCGAGATTTCGCCAAAGACCCATCGCGAGAGGATGCTGGCGAAGCTGCACTGACCCGTGACGATCTGGAGCTGATCTGCTTTGAATACGTCTCATCCTGATACGTCGGACAACTTGCCGTAGTCACCACGGTCTCCGCAGAGCTCCGCTGCATTGCGATGGAGATGTGCCGTCAACGGAGGCGACAAATGCCCTCATGGACACGTGACGAACTGCGACCGAGACACAGCTCGTATCTCCACAAGCGCACTCTATTTCCAGTTACGTTGGAGAAGTTCGAGGTGGAGACACAGGTCAGCGCCGACGAGATGCGCCGATGGCATCAAGCAGGCTGGCTATCATTTGATCCCACGGATCTGACTCAGATCGACTGGGGAGAGGACGCAGAGGTTCGGTTCATTCGAGCGCTTGCTCGCTCTGGCCTGGGTGACAAATGGATCAACGATCTGCTTGCCACGCTGGAGAAGCCATATTGCTACGATCCCGCCACAACCTTCTACTCCTTTACAAACCGCATTTGGATCACGCTGCCCGTCAAGCCCGAGTTTTCATTCGACGAGGAGATCGCGGCCTTAGCCGAAAGTGAAGACTGGGAATCGCTTCAGGAGATCCGTGACAGAATCGATGAACTTCTCCCAGACGACTCCGAATAGCCGTATTGCCCGAAGGAACCTCTTCCTACGGGATCCCCGACCCCAGTAGTCCCTACGAGTCTGCCCGCCCCACCTGGGTGGCCCTTGCTGAGACGTGCAACCTTTGTCGATCTTCGGATCAACGAGGCTCTGCGCGATGATCGAGAGCAGATGTGCAGCTCACGCAGCACGCAATCTACGGGGACACCGTTGGCGGCGTTTGGGTCACTTCAGGTGCGCATGACGCACAGCTCACGCATCTGGGCGTCATCGCGTGACCAAGCTCCCACACGCCGGACAGTACCTGCCTCCAGGCCTGAGCCGTTCGTCGCAAACCGGGCACTGCTGAGACGAGAAGCGGGCTTCCTGGCGCTCTCGGCGTTGAGCTGGCAGCAGGATCAACAGTGCAGCGATGACCACGATGGCGGTGCCGGTCACGTATTCCGCTCGGAGGGACTTCGCGAGACGGATCACGCCTGCGCTGTTCAACCACGTCGCGATCACGAGCGCGTTGGCGAGGAGGAGAACGGCTGCAATCACGCCAACGACGACGAGTTTCCTGGTCCTGAGGACCATAGTTGCACCTCCTGCACCAAGTGTAGCACATGATCAGCGAGCGCGCAAATCGATGGCGCAAGAAAACTGGGAGGGTCGTCCTAAGTGGCGCGCTGGCGCGCAGTTAGCGCGACGAGAATCTCGAAAGATTTCATGGAGAAGTCTATTGTGAACGCGATGTCCCGCCCTGACCTTCCTTGGTCGGCGCGCGCAGCTCTGCCCGAATCATCATCAGGATTTCGCAGTACCTCCATGCAGGTGGCGCATCGGCGGCCTGAAGGTGGTCCGGCCGCAGGATCAAATCGCCGGTTGCCATCAATACTTCCCGCACCTTG
Source organism: Phycisphaerae bacterium (assembly GCA_016935885.1). Next base: position 9,636 of record JAFGQA010000203.1, read on the forward strand.
GGATTCTGATCGACTTTGGCCCGTGTGGCTTCGACGATGAGTCTGTAATGCTCGCCTTTCTCCGGCGTCCAATACTTCATCTGCCGACCCTCGAAAGTGATCCAGTCTATCCCCATCGCGTTCATGTTCTTCGAGGCCAGTTCGCCGGCAGCCTTGGCATCCGCTCCGACCATCTGAGAGACTTCCTCGCGCGTGTATTTCCAGGTTATCCCAGGAAGAGTCGCCCGTGGGTCCGTGGAAGTTTCGGGGTACTTGATCATTTGCCAGAAACCTTCAAGGCTTGTGTAGCGTTGGCCGTGGAAGAGAAACGGCGTGGCAGCAAAGTTGGAGAGGAGGCCGAGCTCGTTGCGTTTCGAGACAATGACCTCTCCTGGACCAGCCGCCTGTGGAAGCACCTCCCACCACGCTGCTCCTTCTTCAGGAACGGACTCCCACCAGTGCGACGGATAGGGGCATGATTGGGTGTGGTGATCTGAGTCCGTCGAGTGAGTGGCGGGCCCTTTACAGCCGGCAATCCAGAGAGCTGCGGCCAGGGCGCAAACTCGCTTTGTGCTATTCATCGTGCGTTTCTCCCCGATGCTCGGGCCATTCTACCCTCGCTCGTTTTCGTAGCCATCGGCCGCGAAGGAGGCACGGTGGGATGACGTGGTGCTTCGCCAGGGGGGAGAACTGGGTGACCGGCGTCTCCGAAAGGGGCAGCTCAGTACCACGCTGCTCCGCCGTGGATGCGCTTGTCTGCCACGCCGTAGTATATCCCTTCGCGGACGAAGATCGTGTGCGCATCCCCCTGCACGTAGGAGGATCCGTCGGAATCCTGTCGGCTGATCGTGTGGCCCATGGCACGCAATGTCTCGATCGTACCTGGCGAAACAGGCTCAGCAGATGCTTCTAGCTTCACTTCATCGGGAAACCACTGATGATGCAACCGCGGTGCATCCACGGTTGCCCGAGGGTCCAGATCGAACTCCAACACGTTCAGCACGACGCACAGCACGGTGTTGATGATCGTCCGTCCACCGGGGCTTCCCGTGATGAGTACGACCTTCCCATCACGAGCAACGATGGTAGGCGTCTGAGAGCTCAGCATCCGCTTCCCAGGTGCAATCAGGTTCGGTTTCGTGCCGATGCGCCCCTCCTCGTCCGTCACGCCGGGACGCCTGTTGAAGTCGCCCATCTCGTTGTTGAGCAGGAAGCCGGCGCCGCGGACGACGATCTTGGAACCATAGCTCTGCTCCAATGTGTAGGTGTTGGCGACCGCCATGCCGTTCTTGTCAATGACCGAAAAGTGCGTCGTTGAATCTCCCTCCGCCAGAAGAGGAATCGGCCCGGCGAGATCTTCGCTGGGCGTCGCCCGAGTGGAGTCAATTGTCCTGGCGAGTTCACGGGCATACGACTTCGTCGTCAGGTGGCGTGGAACCTCGACAAAGTCCGGATCGCCGAGATACGCGGCACGGTCGCGGTAGGCCCGGCGCATGCACTCGATGAGGAGGTGTAGAGTCGCGGCAGACCAGCGATCCTGCCGCCGCAACTCGTAGGGTTCGAGCATGTTGAGCATTTGGATCAGGGCGATGCCGCCCGAACTGGGCGGAGGCGGGACGAAGACATCATGGCCGCGATAGGTGCCACGGACTGGCTGACGTAGCTTCGCACGGTAGGCGGCAAGGTCAGCTTGGGCGATCAAGCCACCATCAGCCTTCATCTCTGTCGCGATCTGATCCGCGATGGCGCCACCGTAGAAGGTGTCCGGGCCCGTTTGGGCGATGCAGCGAAGTGTTCGAGCCAAATCCTTCTGAATCAGCCTGTCTCCAGCCGCCCATCGCTTATGGCCCTCGGGTGGGGAGTACACTCTCTGCAGTTCCGCCATCTGCGGGTACCGCTCCAAGACGTCGTTGAGTGACTCCGCCAACGCCGCGCTGATGAGAAAGCCACCTTCAGCCAATTCGATGGCAGGACGCACGAGTTCCTTCCACGCGAACGAGCCGTACTTGCTACGCGCCAACTCGAGTCCGCGGATCGTCCCCGGAACGCCGACCATCTTGGCATCCGTGCGGCTCGTGCCGCTTGCGAACATGTCCTCGGTTGCCCCGGCAGGGGCTGTCTCCCGGTAGTCGATGCAAACCGGCTTCCGGCCGTCGCCTGGATAGATGAGCATGAAGCCCCCGCCTCCGATGTTGCCGGCTGGCGGGTACGTCACGGCGAGCGCGAAGGCGACCGCCACTGCGGCATCCACAGCGTTGCCGCCCCCCTTCAAGACATCGACGCCGACACGGCTCGCATGGTCACAGACCGAAACCACCACGTCATTCCGTGCTTGGACGACAACAGCGGGGGCGTCGGATTGCGCGCATGCCAAGCCGGAGACGCAGACAGCCAGGCAAGCAACGGCCGTAAGCAGAACGTGGTGTTTCGTGAATCGGTTTGGACGCTGCGGAACCCCAAGAACCATTGAACAACCCTCCGAGAACCAGTGAGGATCTGGATGACGTACGGCAAAGGCGCAGTGTAACGTCGCCGGGGGACTTAAAGAACAACGTGAAGCGGCCAGACTACGGCGATGCGATGGCACATCCCGCCGACACAAAGGCCATAGCTCGCGCTACCTCATGGAGGAATCGCGGCCAGAAAAGCGGCCGCGATAGGAGCGGCTGACTTCGCCAGAGCTTCTTCTCGACGCAATCGAGCAAGGGCGGCGCGTCGGCGGTAAAATGTCAGGGGCGTCGGAAGTTCACCCCGTGAAGGGAGTCTTGTGCCGTGATTCCGTTGTACCGATAAGCACCGGAACGGCATGCCCGGAGGCACGAACGAATGAATCGCAGTTTGTACAGGTTCGATTTGTTTCTGGTGATTGCGCTAGGCGTTCTCCCCGCCAAGCCAGTGGTCGCCGAGTTGTCATGCCGTCTGTCGGCAAAATCGGTCGACGCCTATTCGCGAATCGAAATCCGGTTTGACCACACATTCAAGGTCGATAACCCTGATGACCCGCGGGATATTTCCGTCTATGGCATCTTCGTCTCGCCTAAGGGTCGTGAGTGGCGCATGCCGGGCTTTCTCTACCAGGATTTTCGACGTGACGGGAAGGAACTGCACGCCCACGGGAAGCCGGAGTGGCGTGTGCGGTTCACCCCGCCAGAGCCCGGCATATGGAAGGCCAGCGTTGTCGTCAAGGAAGGCCGAAGAACACATCGAGGTTCAGCAGGGGCATTCAAGGTCAGGGAGTCTGCAGCGCAAGGCTTTCTTCGCATCAGCCGACGGAATCCTCGTGCCATGGAGTTCGAAAACGGTGATCCATTCATCGGGATCGGCAGCAATCTCGTGCCTAAGACTTGGCTGGATAGAGCGCCGCAGCCCTGGTCCCGCATGGACATGGTAATCCGACACATGAGGCGTACGGCCAAAGCCGGCGGCACGCTGGGGCGGTTACCGATCGACTCGTTCAAGATGCCCATCGAGTCATCTGCGAACACCAAGGCCGGCTATGAGGGCGCTGGGCGGTATCACCGGCAGACATGCTGGGAGATCGACCAGATCGTAAACGAGGCGGAGCGGCTCGGTTTCACCTTTATCCTGTGCAACTCTTGCGGCAACACACAACTCTGCGACCAGATACCGGTGGACTGGTTGCAGTATCGCTACTTGCTCAAGGAGCATGGGGGGCCGCTCGACGACATGGACCAGTTCTTTCGGCATCCGGAGGTGAAACGGCTGTTCAAGCAGAAGGCACGATACTGCGTGGCCCGCTGGGGCGCCAGTCCGGCTGTCGGCATGTGGGAGTTCCTCAACGAAGTACCGTTGACTGCCGAACTGTCCAGCAAGACGACACCGTTCTGTATTCGGTACGCGCGCTACTGGCATGAAAAGGACCCTTATGAGCGGCCTGTGAGTGTGTGTCCCGGACAGATCAGTCACAAGCCGTACTTCAAGAAGTTCTTTGGCTCCAAGTGGATCGATCTGGTTCAGTATCATGAATACTGGGCGGACGACGTTGATAGAGCGATCAGTTGTTCGAACAAGGACATACGGCAGTGGTCGCAGAAACCGATTCTCGTCAGCGAGTTCGGGTCAGCATGGAATCTGTGCCAGCAACTGGGTGGTCTTTTCAGTGATCCCGAACTGGACCCCAAAGGCGTTCATCTTCACAATGGGATCTGGTCCGCGGGAATGACGGGTTCTGTGGGCGCTCTTCCCTGGTTTGTCTTCCCATATATCGAGAAGCTCGACCTGTTCGACGTTTACACGGGCTTCAGTCGCTTCGCACGCGACTGGCGAATCAATGAGGGACCTTGGAAGACCGTTGACGTGGAGACAGACAACTCCGGTTTCGGCGACCAGCGCTGGGGCACACTGCAATTGCCAATCCGTCTTGGCTGGCAGCGGAGTGAAGCTGACACCATCACCGTACATCGCGACGGCAGACACAAGGGCGCACCGCTCGTCAACGTGTGGTTATACGGTCCAAAGCCCCACCGCGAATTGCGACGACCACCGACGTTCAAGGTTGATTACCCCGTCGCCGGGCAATTCGTCGCACACGTTTGGAGGGTGGAGGGGAAGAGCGGTCATCCGGCACCACTGGTCATCAAGCTAAACGGACGCGAGGCGTTGCGCCGGGAATTCACACTTGGGAAGGGCCAAGGCAAGAAGGCGGAGTATAATGATCGATACGGCACTTGGAGCGTCGAATACGGTGAGCGTATTACGATCGACGTCCCGGCGGGCCGACATCGCATTGGCGTCGAGTATCAGGGGGACGGACAACTGCGGCTGGACAGCTATGAGCTCCGGCACTACGTGGACGCAGGATATGTAGTGCGCGCTATGGCGCTGGATGGCGAGATTCGCCTCTGGATCAGGAATGGCCGAAACACGTATGCCAATCACTTCCGAGGAGAAGGACCGACACTCTCTCCACTTACAACGTTGCGGATTCCGGTCACCCGGCAAGGAGCCTATGAGGTTCAGTGGTGGGATACAGTCAAGGGGCACCCGACGCGTCGCGAAACAGCATCCAGTCGCAAAGGACATCTCGAAGTAGCCTACCCTGGTACGCTGACGGATGAAGCGTGCGTGATCCGTCACGTTGAGTCGCGCAGGCGCGAGCGATGATCGTGCGGCTCTGCGGAATGTCACGATGCCAGAATGGCCCCACTATGCTCCAGGAAGGCTGCGCCACTGGACTCACTATGTGCCCAAGAGCAAGCGGTGCAGAGCTCCCGCTACCTCATGGTAAAATCGCGGCCAGAAAAGCGGCCGCGATCAAAAGAAGGGAAGAAAGGGGCGTTCAGTCCTCGGTTCGCAACATAACCGTAAGGACTGGTTCGCCTTTGTCTCCAGGGCCACAGATGGCCTTGAGAGTAACCGTTTCTTGCTTACCGGGGGCTTGCGCGAAGATTACCTTGTACAACAGGCGGTCCTGATCCGATGGGTTTTGCCGAATTGCCGTGTACAGCATGTACAGCAAGTCATGGGCCCGGCCGCGCTCGGACTGGCCCAGTTCTTTGGTGCCGTCCGGCGGCACGATGTACTGATGCCAAACGGCGCTGGTGCAGGCCACAGGAATCCTGAATCCTGTCTCCTTCGCCCACTCAGTCAGATCGACCAACACGCCATCCTCGATGGCTTGCGTCCGCGTGTAGCTGAAGATCACAGGCGCGCCGGCAAACGGATTGTCTGATGCCTGCAGTTTGTTTTCGTTCATAGTCTCACCTCATTCATTGAAAGGGACATGACGTTGCTCGTAGAAAAGCGACACCATTCTCTGCACCGTGGATCATCGGGGCTGGTCGGGATCGGCGCATGACCGCCCCCAACCGTCGTAGCCTGAGCCGTCCGCGTTGAAGAAGAAATCAACGCCATTGATCCGGAGGACATGCAGTCCATCAGGCTTGGCGTCGATCTCCACCTCGGTCGACAGTCCGAGATGAGTGCGGAGGTCTTCTGCGAAGCGCTTGAGATCATCTGCGTTCATCGGTGGCTTCCTCTTCTTTCTCTTCGAAGTACCGAACGCATCGGTCTCCATCTTCATTCGTCGTAAGCGTTCACTGAGTTTTGGGCACTCAAGTGCGATCAGCTTTCGTCCGATAAGTTTGATATGAGCAAGGGCGCGAAAGATGCATACATAGAGCGATTGGAAGCATACATAGAGCGATTGGAGAAGGAAAACGCAGAGCTGAGAAAGCGTATCGA
>JAFGQA010000204.1 GCA_016935885.1 Phycisphaerae bacterium
ACTCAATCAAAACAAGACAGGGAGGCTTGATCGAGGGCTCTTCGAGAGGGGCTTGAAGCCAATTCGAGGGGGCGTTTCAACCGGCCACCCGGCCCGGTCGTTGCCTTGTGCGCTGAATTCCGTTCTCATTTATTTCGCGTCCGTTCTCATTTATTTCGTTGCGCACTAACTGCCTCCAAGAGTGTAGTGATAAGTGTAGTGCCACGCTCATCGACGCTGATGACGGGAGGATAACGCTCGCAAGTCCTTACCTTGCGAGAAGATGTGATTCGGGGCGACTAGATTCGAACTAGCGACCTCCTGCTCCCAAAGCAGGCGCTCTAAACCAGGCTGAGCTACGCCCCGCCGCGTGGACCTTTGTCCCTCAACACGGGCTCCGCTCTCCAGGACCCGCGAAGCTGCCAACCGTGTCCCGGATTATACGGCTCCTCACGCTGAGTCGCCAGGCTGGACTGAGCGGTTCACCGTGCGAAATCTTGACAACGAGAAGACGGACGCCCAACCGACCTCCGCGGCCGCGCTCAGAAACGAGAGGCCGCGAGCGCGTTGCGGGCGGACCGTCACACGGCCCCTCCGTTGTCCGCTGAGGGGCGCAGGCAAAGACGCCCGATTCCGTGAACTCTGTTCTACGGCGCGCCCGCTACGACCCCTGCTGGAGCACGCCTGGCAGGGCCGGACCCGACCTACTCACACGGCCAAGAGTGCGAAGGCACCCTGCGATCGGCACGCTACCCCAGCACCCAGAACCAGATCGCGAACAAGACGGCCACGAGCACGCACAACACACCGAGGGCGAGCCAGCTCAGCACGGGCGAGACGAATCTCGGGCCGGTCTCGGTCGGGCCGGTGCCGAGGACGACCGTGCCGTCTGCCTCGTCGGGAACCAGGGCACGGAGCAGGTCGGCGGCGAGGACGTCGGCTGACTGATAGCGATCCTTGGGATCGGCTTGGAGGCATTGCACGGCTATGTCGAGGAGGCGCGGCGGCCAGTCCTTGGGCAGTTGCTCGCGGCGGATGCTCTTGGCCTCGCGCTGGAGGCGGACCATGCCGCTACGGGATTCGGCCTGGATGAGACGGTCTCGCGTCATGACGAAGTAGAGCGTCAGGCCCAAGCCGTAGATGTCACTGGCGGGCGTGGCTGGCTCGTTGCGGGCCACTTCCGGCGAAATCCAGCCCGGCGTGCCGAGCAACCGCCCAGCAAGTTCGGGAATGCCTTCGACATCCTCGACGTGGGCCAGCCCGAAGTCTGTGACCTTCACATGACCGGAGGTGTCTATCATGATGTTGCCGGGCTTGACGTCGCGATGGACGACGCCCATGGCGTGGCCGGCCGCAAGGGCCGCGGCGACGTGCGCGATCACGTAGCAGGCCTGGTTGGCTGGCAGGGGGCCGTGTTGCTCGATCAGCTTGAAAAGCGTGATGCCATGGACACGCTCCATGGCGAAGAAATACATACCTTCTTCCTGGCCAACCTCGTAAACGGTGACGACGTTCGGATGTTGCAGACCGGCGGCGACGCGGGCCTCCTGGAGGAACATCTTTAGGCCCACCGACTTGCGATCTGCGGTCACGCGGCGGGGCAGGACCTTCAGGGCGACGGTCCGCTTCAGGTCCTGGTCGTAGGCCTCGTAGACATGACCCATCGCCCCTTGGCCCAGGACAGCCTTCAGTGCGTATTTGCCAAGGGTCCTGCCGACCCAGTCGGCGGCGAGCGGCTGGATCGGCCTGGCGGTGTCGCGGACCATGCGGCCGATCGACGAGCCATGGCCCGCTCCTTTCAGCATCGTGGCGCCGAGTTGAGACCAAGTCGTCGCGGCGGTTCCTAGGGCGCCGGCCACCGCGTCGGCGGCGTCTGCCTCGTCTCGCCAGACGTGCCCACAATGACGGCAACGCACTCGCCGGCCACGCGTGGAGGCCGGCAAGCGGTAGTACGCTTGACACTGTGGGCACACGACGCGCCTGGGTTGCCGCGCTCCACCGCCCTGTGAATCCGCAGTCTGGTTCTCGGTCGCCTCGGTCATCGCCGTCACCTACAATCAGCAGTATAGGGCCTTTACAGATCATCGCCGAGCCCATATGGCGTGTCGCCTGCACAGCACCGTGGAGGTGCGCAACAGGCTGGGGGTATTTGGAGAGATCGTCGCATCGCTGATCTGGAAGGACGTGTTGAACACCGAGCGCGAAGGACCTTGCGCATTGCTGGATATAGCCGTCTTCCTGGAGGACGGCGTGTTCGCCAGGATCGAGAAGGCGATCGCGGTGCCGTCCGGCCGCCACCCGCTTCAACGTTGCGCTCGGCCTGGCCGGCCGCGGGACGTTTCGCCGACGCCCTCGACTGTGCCCGGGCCGCTTTGCGGGACTATGAAACCTACGCCAAAGGTGCGGCGGACAAGATCGAGGAAACGCGTGGCTTGATTGCAGAGATCAAACGGCTGCAAGCCCAGGGAGGTTGACCGGATGTACGCGTCCGGCCGGCTTGACGATCTGCCGGTGTGGGGGAGGCCGTCGCCGGCGGAAGCGGCCGGGGGGCTGGGCGGACTCTGCGAGGGTCAGGTACCGGGGTGTTGGAGGCCCCGCCGATGGCGAAGGTCTCCCTGGCCCAGGTGATGGGGCACGAAACGCGGATACCGGCCTCCTCCAGCATCTGGTGCATCGAGCCGACCTGGCGATCGCCGTTCCAGATGTACACCGCCGCGCCCGGATCGAGCACCTTGTGCCGCGTGCTGGAGGATGTGGCCGCAAGATTAGTGCGACGGAGCGATCAGATGGGCACGAATCGTGGCGGGTCCATGACAGTTTGGGCGGGTGCCACTGGCAGCTTGCCTGCCAGTGCGTATGCCCCAAGCGTCCACCAGAGACACCACACGGGCGGACAAGCCGCCCGTGGCACCCAGAATCGAATGCCGCCGGAAGTGTCACAGACCCAATCGTGGCAGGGCAAACGCAAGGTCGACGCCTGGCCCGCGTGGCGATACTGAAAACCAGCCCGACGAGCGAGCGATGGACTCAGGAAAGGGCTGAGAGCGGCCTTCCGACCATTCTTGTGTTTGCCCTGCCCATCATGGCGAGACGGACCGCCTTCGCTTGAATCGTGTAGTCCGTCCGGGTACGATAGCGACCTGCGGGTCGATAACTGCGAAATGTCGGATCATGGGGGATTCGCTGTCGGTGCCCTCGATGGCGGCATTCTTGATTCACTGTGGGCAGAGGATTCCTCGCCGAGATCGCCCGTGATCTGCCGGGACGGCGATCATCCAGAGGTCGCTTTGCCCGTCTGTTCATCCTTCGGTCGGCGGCGATCCGGGAGCGTTGAGATTGTCAACGTCTATAAGCGGTAAACGAAAGAAAGCGTGCAACCTGATGAGCGACTCGCCATTGAGCCGTTTGCGGAACGTCGGAATCTCCGCGCACATCGATTCGGGCAAGACCACCCTGACCGAACGCATCCTGTACTACGCCGGACGCATCCACAAGATCCAGGAGGTCCGTGGCGAAGGCGCCACCATGGACCACATGGAACTCGAGAAGGAACGCGGTATCACCATCACCTCGGCGGCGACACAGGTCGCCTGGGACGGCTCGCAGATCAACATCATCGACACGCCCGGCCACGTCGATTTCACCGTCGAGGTCGAACGCTCTCTCCGCGTGCTCGACGGCGCCGTCATGGTTCTCTGCGGCGTCGCTGGCGTGCAGTCGCAATCGATCACGGTGGACCGCCAGATGAAACGCTACGGCGTTCCGCGTATCAGCTTCATCAATAAGCTCGACCGTCAAGGGGCCGACCCAGTCAACGTGATCCGAGGCCTCGAGGAGAAGCTCGGACTCACGACCATCCAGGTGCAGCTTCCGGTCGGCCTCGGTGCTGATCTGGAGGGCGTCGTCGACCTCATCCGAATGAAGGCGGTCTACTTCGACGGCGAGTACGGCGAGAAGATGCGTTGGACCGACATTCCGGACGCCATGCGGGACGAGGCCGAAAACGCCCGCACGGGTATGCTTGATGCGCTGTCTCTCTACGACGACGAACTACTTGGAATGATGCTCGAAGACAAGCCCGTCTCGGAGGAGTTGATCCACGCGATTATCCGCCGCGGCACCATAGGCGGCGACTTCACACCCGTCCTGATGGGATCGGCCTACAGAAACAAGGGTGTCCAGCTTCTTCTCGACGCCATCGTCCGCTATCTGCCGTCGCCGATCGATCGCGAGGTGTTCGCGCTCGATCTGGCGAACGACGAGGCGGAAACCGTTCTCGATACGTCTCCGGACGCGTCGCTCGTGGCGCTGGCCTTCAAGCTGATGGACGAGTCGTTTGGCCAGCTCACGTTCCTTCGGGTCTATCAGGGTCGAATCACGCGTGGCGGAAGGTACCTCAACACGCGAGTGGGAAAGGCCCACCGATTCGGGCGCATCCTCCGGATGCACGCCGACGAGCGGGAGGACCTGGATTCGGCCGCGGCCGGCGATATCGTGGCCGTCGTGGGTCTCGATTGCGTGTCCGGCGATACCTACTGCGGCGAGGGAATCAACTACACGATGGAGTCCATGTACGTGATGGCCCCTGTCATCTCACTCGCGATCGCCCCGGCGAGGACGACCGACCGCGACAAGCTCGCCAAGGCCCTGAACCGCTTCTCGAAGGAGGATCCGACCTTCCATCTGTCGAGTGATCCCGAAACGGGCGAAACCATCATCTCCGGCATGGGCGAGTTGCACCTCGACGTCTATTGCGAGCGCATCCGCCGGGAGTACGCCTGTCAGATCGAGGTTGGCGCCCCGCAGGTCAGCTACCGCGAAGCGCCGTCGCAGAGCGTCGAATACAACCACAAGCACAGGAAGCAGACCGGCGGCTCCGGACAATACGCTCACGTCATCGGCAAGCTGGAGCCGCTCCCGCAGGATGGCGAGCAACAGTATGTGTTCGTGAACAAGGTCACCGGCGGTCGCATCCCGACCGAGTACATCCCGTCCGTGGACAAGGGCTTCCAGTCGATGATGGCCAGGGGGCCGGTGGCGGGTTACGAGATCATCGGCGTGAAGATGATCCTCGAAGACGGCACGAGCCACGTGGTGGACTCGTCGGACATGGCGTTCCAGATTTGCGCCCGCGATGCATTCCGGCAGGCGTTTCTGGCGAGCAAGCCCGTCCTGCTGGAGCCGGTGATGAATGTCCAGGTCGAAACGCCGTCGGAGTTTCAGGGCGCGATCATCGGCGACCTGTCATCGCGCCGCGGCATGGTCCAGGCCACCGAGGTCACGGGGCCGCTGACCACCATCACGGCCCACGTGCCGCTGGCCAGGATGTTCGGCTATGCGACGGACGTCCGTTCCATGTCCCAGGGCAAGGCGACCTTCACAATGGAGTTCGACAGCTACCGGCGCACGCCCAAGGCCGTCCAGGAGGACATCATCAAGGCGGCCAAAGAAGTCGGCAGGGTGAGGTGACGACCAAACGCTGGTGCGAGAAAGGAAACGCGTTTAACCGGGGCGGCATGGGTTACTTACTCAGAGCGAAAAGTGTTGAACACCACGAGTGCCGATGGGTGCCACTGGCGGCTTGTCCGCCAGTGTCTTGCGGGACAAAAGCACTGGCAGCAAGCTGCCAATGGCACCAAAAACGTCCAGTGTGTATCGCTCGGAGTAATAGCGGAGCCGCGCTGAGCGGCGGAGCTTACCCGTTGGCCCCCGCCATCGAACCAAAGACAGACTGAACAACGACGAATGGCAACAGACTGAGAAGGGAATACCGCCGTGCACGAACGATTCAGCGACCGATCGAGAAGGGCCATGGCCCTGGCCAATCAGGAAGCCGTGCGGCTCCATCATGACTACCTCGCCCCGGTGCACATCTTGCTGGGGATCCTGTCGATGGGTTCCAGCGTCGCGTCGCTGGTGCTAAGGAACCTGGACATCGATCTGGAGACGCTCCGCGACGAGGTCGACAAGCTCGTCAAGCCGGGTGACAAGGAGTTGCGCCAGACGAAGATGGCCCAACGGGCCGACACCCGTCAGGCGATCCAGTTCGCCATCGACGAGGCTCGCAAGTTCGGCCACAAGTACATCGGCACGGAACACCTGTTGCTCGGCGTCTTGCGGGAAGGCAGCAACATCCCCGCGCGGCTCCTCGTCGAGCGTGGAATTCGAATCGAACAACTGCGCGAGGAGATCCTGACGCTCCTCGGCTCCAGCACCCACGAAGACCACGCCGCCACCGCCCAGGGCCACGACCCGCTCGAGTGGCTACACCAACAGGAGCTGGCCAAGGCATTCAGCTCCCCCCGGCTCTGGCGCCGGCTGGTCCTCGCCGTCGACTCCGCCAACCGCCTCGGCCACGGCGAGATCGAAGACGAGCATTTATTGCTCGCCATCCTTCGCGAACCCGACAGCTTCGTCAGCCGGATGCTCGCGGAAAAAGGCGTCACCGTCGACTGGGCCCGAGACCGAATCACCCGAGCGTCAGCGCTCTGAGCAAAGCCAAGGCACGTTTCCACTCGGCAACTCTGTAGCAGCCCGATGCAAGACTGTAGCAGCCCGTGCCAAAACTGTAGCACCGGCGTCTCGCCGCCGAGCCAGGCCGGCTGCTACTTGCCGGTACCCCTGACGCGGCTAACCATCGACTGCGCCTGGGTCGTGATGCCGCGCAACTGGCTGGCCAGGGCGTCGGGGTTTGGGGCATATTTCATTGCCGTATCGCGGAAGATGAGTTCGTTCTTCACCAGCTTGCTCAGCGACATGGTAAAGGAGTGCATTCCCTCTCCCTCGCTGGAGGCGATCAACGCCGGGATATCCTCGTCCTGCTCCTTGCGAATCAGCTCGCGGCAGGTCGGCGTATTCAGCAGCACCTCCGTTGCCGGCACGCGCGGACAGTCCTCCTGGCACCCAGGCATCAGGCGCTGCGCACAGATCCCGCGGAGGGCGTTCGACAGCGCGCCGCGGATGAACTCGTGCTCAGTCCGCGGGAAGAACTCCAGGATACGGGCAAAGGCTTGCATCGCGTCGGCGGTGTGCAGGCTGCCGAAGACCAGGTGTCCCGTCTCGGCGGCCTGTACGGCCGCATTCATGGTGAACTTGTCCCGCATCTCGCCGATGAAGATCACGTCCGGGTCCTGACGGACCACGTACTTCAGCCCGTCGCCGTAAGATGCAATGTCGATCCCGATCTCGCGCTGAGAGACGATCGACTTCTTCGGCCGGAACAGAAACTCGATGGGGTCTTCGATGGTAACGATGTTCTCGCGGCGGGTCCGATTGATATGCTCGATCATGGCTGCCAGCGTGGTGCTCTTGCCACAGCCCGTCACGCCCGAGACGATGATGATGCCTTCGCGAGATTTGTCGATGAGCTGTTCGTAGACGGGCGGAAGGTGAAGTTCCTCGTATGAGGGGATTTCGGCATTCACACGACGGATCGCCGCGTTCATCTTGGTGCCCGCACGGAAGATATTGACGCGGAACCGCTCGCCAGGCGCAATCTCCGTCGAGAAGTCCAAGTCGCCGTTTTCTTCGTAATGCGCTCGGCGACCCTCCGGGATGATGGGCGTTATGATCTCGTCGATCTGCTCGCCTGTCAGGGGGGCCCCCTTGGCAGAACGCAGGTGGCCTCCCACGCGATAGTATGGCGGCATTCCCACCTTCAGGTGCAGGTCGGACGCGCCCAGCCCTTTCATGGCCCCCAACAACCGCTTCATTGCCATGTCGTCGGACATCGCGAACTCCTAGATGCCCCTGCCGCCACCTCTTGTCGAGCAAAGCTTCATTCTACCGATTGCGCGAAACACCTACAACGTTTGGCCGGCCCGTGTGCCGGGGCGGGTCCATGACAGTTTAGGCGGCAATGCGCCGAAGGACCCAACGGGTGCCACTGGCGGCTTGTCCGCCAGTGCCTCAA
>JAFGQA010000205.1 GCA_016935885.1 Phycisphaerae bacterium
GACTTGTGTAGTGCCAAGCCCATGTCCTGACATCGTAACCACTCGCCCCAACGACAATTACAAAATCGTGCTGTCGAAAATCAGTCAAAAGGCGTGGCATGCGTAACGAACGACACGCCCCCGTGGGGCGAGTCGTTCGTTATCTGTGAGAATGGGCTGGAACGGCCGCTGGTGCGGGAATCCCTTCTTGCATCCACGTCCGGCAGGAGTCCTTTCCCGCACCTCGACACAAGGGGCCGAGAAGGGATTCTCGGCCCAGCGTATAGGCTGGAACGGATGCCCACGGGTAAGCTCCGCCGCCGCTGGCGGCTCCGCTTACCCATGCCACACCGCTGAGAAGCTGTTTCAGAACTGTGGCACAGCGCGGCCTCCGGCCGCAACCAAAGTGTGCCACGGGCGTCCCGTCCGTGACGCCACCGGCTTTGGCGCCGGTGCCACATAAGAGAGCATTCTCCTCACACACGATCTGAGTCTTCGACCAAGGTGATGAACGCGTGGCGGGGGCGGGCGCTACGGGTGGTTGTCGTCGCTGCGGCCGGCGGTCTTTTCGATGACGTACTCGTCGATGGTCTGGCCATTGTCGCCGATCTGCCTGAGTTCCAGGCGGTCGGCGGTGAGGTCTACCTGCGTGAAGCTGAGGCATTTGTCGTTATAGACAACGTTGTAATCCGGAGGTGTGTCGCTCATGGGATATCGGCCGGCGCCACCGGCACCGGTCGTGACGTAAACCACGCCGCCACGTTCCACATCGACGATCGCGTCGTGCAGAATAGGAGCGGACCGTTCGTACAAGTGGTTGTGACCGGAGAACACGATGTCTACGCCGCACTCCTCGAAGACCGAGACGTAGGCTTCCTTGACGTAGGCGGCCCCGTCGGGCGTGTGTGTCGTGCAGCCGGTGTAAAACGGATGGTGGAAATAGGCGAACTTCCATCGGGCGTCGCAGTCCGTCAGGACTTCGCGCAGCCACGGCGCGACGATCGTTTTCATTTGTTCGGGTGTAAGCACGCCGCTCTGTTTTCCGGCGATCTTGTTGCTGTCGAGCCCGACGAATCTGGCATCACCGAAGTCGAACCAGAAGTTACGTTCCGGCTCGATGTTGTCCGGGCCGTTTCTGGGCAGGACGAAGATGTTCAGGAGCGGTCTGCCAAAATCAGTGGCGCAGTCGTGGTTGCCGACGACGGACAGGAACGGGACGGAGCGGATCAACGCGGCGTAGGGCTGGAAGTAACTGGTGAGATAGTTCTCGGGATCGCCAGTGGATTGATCGAGATCACCGGCGTGAATGATGAGGTCCGGGTTTTGCTCCGTCATCAGGTCGGCCAGGGCCTGTTGGGAGTAGCTTCCCACACCGGAGTCACCGAAGGCGAGAAAGCGGAAAGGCCGGCCGCGCGGCGGCGCCGTGGCGGTCTTGAACGGCCCGGCCACGACGATCTCCCGGCCGAGGAAGCCGTGATTGACGACGGAGTAGCTGTAGCCGGTTCCGGCGAGCAGGCCCTTGAAGGTGGCCTCATAACGGCCGTTGGCGGGCGTGACCTCCTCGACGAGTTCAGGCCCCTGCGGGCCTGTCAGACGCACGGCACCGCCCGGGAAGGCCGCATCCATCTCCCAGACGATGGTCAGGGCATCGGGCTCAGGGATCTGCACCATCGGACCCGATATCAAGGTGGGCTGCGTCTTCTGATCGACGATGATGCCGCCGAAGACCAGCAACGCCAGGATCACCAGGACGATCAGCGGGATTCGTGTTCGGTTTGAAGTGCCCGTAGACTTGCCATCACGTGTCATGAAGGTCTTTCCTTTTCCCTGGTGATCAGCGGGGACGCATCCCTGCCTGTGCGGAGTCCATCTGGCATTGCGGATAGGGCCGTACGCGGCTATAGTAGCTCGTAATTACAGGGAGAGCAACCCATGCCACTTCCAGACGGGACGGCGACGATCGAAGAGCTTTCGGCGCGAATCAACTCGATCAGGGACTCTCTTTGACCTCCCTGGAAAGAAAGAGCAACTGAACACCAAGGAATCGCTGATGGCCAAGCCGGGATTCTGGGATTCCGGCGATGCCCAGGCCGTGGTTGCGGATCTCAAGGTGCTCAAGGGGATCATCGAGCCGGTCGAGGTCATTCTCCGGCGTGTTGAGGATTTGAAGGTCCTGCGTGAGTTGGCCGAGGAGGAGGAGGACGAGCCAGCCGCTCAGGAGGTCGACAAGGAGCGTCTCGCCTTGGCCGCCGAGGTCGAGAAGGTCTCGTTGATGGCGTTGCTGTCGGAGCCGAACGACGGGCGGGACTGCTACTTCAGCATCCAAGCCGGGGCGGGAGGGACCGAGGCGTGCGACTGGGCGGAGATGCTCCTGCGGATGTACCAGCGGTACTTCGAGCGTCGGAGGTACCAGGTTGAGGAGCTGTCGCGCAAAGCGGGAGAGGAGGCCGGCATTCAGTCTGTGGACCTGCGCGTCAGCGGACCGTACGCCTTTGGGTATCTCAGCACGGAAATCGGAGTGCATCGGTTGGTGCGGATCAGCCCGTTCAATGCGCAGGGCAAACGGCAGACGAGCTTCGCCGCGGTGGACGTGATGCCGGTCTTCCCTGAGCGCAAGATTGAGCTCCCGGAGAAGGACTTGGACATCACGGCGTTTCGCCGGAGCAGCGGCGCCGGCGGGCAGAATGTCAACAAGGTGGCGACGGCCATTCGGATCAAGCATATCCCAACCGGCGTGACCGTGGAGTGCGTCAACGAGCGAAGCCAGGTTCAGAACAAGCGTCAGGCGCTGGGGATCCTGATGTCAAGGCTCGAACGGTTGGAGCAGGCCAAGCGCGATAGCGAAATGGCCAAGATCTACAGCGAGAAGGGGGACATCGCCTGGGGGAATCAAATCCGCAACTATGTGCTCGACGACCCGCGCGTGAAGGACCTGCGGACCGGTGTGGAGACCGGCAATCCGCAGAAGGTGCTCGATGGTGATCTTCAGCCGTTCATCGAGGCGGCGTTGCGGCGCCGCGCGGAGAAGAAGACCAAGGAGGGTACAAGGAAGTAGCACGTTCCTCGCTTTTGGATACACTACCGGCGTGGATAGACGCTTCGCAGAGGGAATCAGCACTTGAATATGGGTCACGACGGGCGAAGGATGATCGTGACACCTCGGCAAGACGCCGGCGCTGCCCGCTCGATGGAGGGCGGGACCTCCACCGTGCCGGTTCCGAGGGCATTACGCACACACGACGGGCGCGAGGACGGAACGACGCAGATGAAACACGGTGCTGTTACGCGCCCTGCTCGCGAGGCCGCTTCGCCTGGCTCGATCGTCGAGTTCACCGACGGGGAGTATCAATGGCGCGTGGCCGGACTCCATGAGGCGGCGCTCGAAGCCTGGGAGATCGACTGGTTTAGCCTCGAGGAGTGCCCGGACGCAACGCTGGTCAAGCGCAACAGCCACCGGGATGTCTGGCACGTCGCGCGCAATGATGCCGACTACTTCGCCAAGCTGTACCGCCTGAACGGAACGACTGCGAGAATCAAGCTGTTCCTCCGCGGGGCGACCGCGATGCGGGAATGGGATGTGGGCAGGTATGCGTGGACGCATTCCATCGCCGCGGTCGTTCCCGTCGCTGCGGCGTGGACCGGCGCCGGCGGCCGCAGCGGTCCGTCTTTGTTCATTACCGAGGCCGTCGCCGGCGCGGAGCCATTGAACAAGACATGGTTGCGGATTCGCGACGACCGGCGGGCGTCGAACGCGCTGACGGATTCGCTCGCCCGTCTGATCGCCCGTGCCCATCAGTGCGGCTTCCAGCACGACGACATGCATCCCGGCAACATCCTCGTCCGGCCGAACGGTTGTGAGCGCGAGACGTTCTTCGTCGACCTGCACAAGGTCCGAATCGGCAGGCCTGT
This sequence comes from Phycisphaerae bacterium, assembly GCA_016935885.1. Next base: position 3,889 of record JAFGQA010000205.1, read on the forward strand.
AGGCTTCAAGCCGGTTGTTGCCAACCTCGCGCAACTGAATCAGTGGTTCCGCCGCAACGCAACACGGACCCAACTCCGGCGGTTCCTGAAGCACTATTTGGCGTACCGCGATCGGTTCGCCCAGGCCAGCCCGTTTGCCAGGAATCTGAGCATCGAGCCCGCCGAGCTGATCGCCGAGCTGGCTGTGCAGGCCGACCGGCACGCCAGGAGGCTGTGGAGCAAGCGGGACCGGCGGACGCGCCGGACGGGCCGCTACTTCGCCCGAGTCAGGCCCCTGCCCGGCTGGCGAGGATACGCGCTGCTCCAGAGCAAGCACCCGGCGCCGACAGCGTGCGCGGCACGCCTGACGTACTCGATACACCAATGGGAGCAGTGGCTGGCCGAGCCACTGTCCTGGGTCGATCCAGACAAGCATGGACTTTTGAAGGACTCGCACACGGCGACCGTGTGTGACGCGACGCTTCCGACCGATGCTGGTTCGGTGAAGGTCGTCGTGAAGCGGCCATTGGCCAGGAGTCCGTGGAAGCGACTCGGTCAGATGTTTGGCTGGTCGCGGAACCTCCGCGCCTGGTGGATGGCCAACATGCTCCTGAATCGGGGCCTGCCGGTTGCCCAACCATTGGCGGTCGTGGAGCGCTACGCCGCGGGGATCATCCGTTTGGACTCGATCGGCTTCACGGACTTCGTTGCCGGGTCGGCGGATTTGGAAACCTTCCTGACGCGTGACGTCGCCGCCCAGGATCCGATGGCGCAGCGACGGATCAAGAATCGGCTGATCGATTCGGTCGTCGGTTTGCTACGCAGGTTCCACGCCCGAGGATTCGTTCACCGGGATTTCAAGGCACCCAATGTGCTCGTGAATTGGGATCCACCCTACGATGGGAATCCACGCCTGACGTTGATTGACATGGACGGCGTCCGACACGTTCGCCGCTCCAGTGAGCCGCAGCGAATACGGGCCGTTGTGCGGCTCTGTGCCAGTCTGCTCAGCAGCCCCGCGTGCACGCGCACGGACCGCTTGCGGTTTCTGAAGCGGCACCTGACAGGCCCGGGGCGCGCGCCGACCGATTGGAAAGCACAGTGGCGATTGATTGAATCGCTGGTCGCCGTCAAGATGCAGGACAAGGAGGCCCGCCGTCGGTGGAAGCTCGGACAATACGGGCGCGAGTAGGCCGGCGACGTAGGTTCGATCCGAAGAGCCCCCGACCTTGGTCGGGGGGCATCTGACTGACCGGGAGGCACCGGGTATCACTCCTGTGTCCGCAGTGCTCAAGGGCAATCCGCCGTTGGCGTTGACGCACTGCTCAGAGCGCAGGGGCACTCGTGCGCGTACCCCCCGGCCGAGACCGGGGGCTCCATGGGGCGTGAATCAGACATGTCCACGGCTGATCCGGAAGAAGCACCAGGTGTAGCGGCGCGGCCGGCGCCACCCGAGGGCCGATCCTGGTGGTTCTGGTTGACGATCGGCGTGCTCGTTTGTCTGTTCTTCGTCGCGGTCCATCACCGCGACCGGATTCGGGCACACTGGTGGGCGTCGCAACTGGCGAGTGCTGACGACACGGAAACCCAGGCGTACTACCTTGGCTTGCTTGTCGCCGTGGGTGATTCCGCTGAGGGCGCGGTCAAACGGCTGGCCCGGCACGAGTGCGCGGAGGTCCGCGCTCTGGCTGTCGTCGTGCTGGCGAGGCTTCCCGATGATGGCGGCTTCGACGAGTTGCGCCGGCTCCTGTGGGATACCGACCGGGACGTTGCGGAATCGGCCGCGCTGAGCCTGGCGTTCATGGACGGTGGGCGCGGCCTTGGCGCGTTGATCGAGGCGACCGCGTTCGATCAGACACCATCCCACAACCTCCCATGTCGAAGGTGTCCAGCCCATGATGAGACACCGGCGGGACGCCGGTGCCACAGCCTCGGCACAGGCTCCAGACCAACGGCGGCGGCGGCGGCCGGTGTCGCGGCACTGTCGCGGATCAAGTCTGCCGAGGCGGTCAAGGCGCTGTGCAACGCCGCTGCGAGGCACCCGCATCCATTGGTCCGAGCCCAGGCGGTTGAATCGCTCGCGGCATGCATCGCGGCCGACCAGACGACCTCGCCGCCGTGTCACCGCGTGGAGTGGCTGCCACCGGCTTCGCGACCGGCGTTGGGCCCGGGGGCGTCACAGCCCGCGGCCGACCGCCAGCCGGCCCGGGCCGCCGCCGATGGTGATCCGATTCCGGCTGGTGCCGATTGCGATCCGATCGGTGTGCTCGTTGCCGCTTTGTCTGATCAGGCGGAGTTCCACGGCGAGCTTTCGCTGGAGCGGCAGATCCGCGCTGCCATGGCCGCGGTGGGGCCAAACGCACGCGAGTGGGCGGCCGCCGCGCCCGCCGGAACCGCGGCGCCAGTGGTTCGCACCGTTTCCCAAATCGCCGCGGATCATCTTGGCAGGCTGACCGGCATGCAGTTTGACCATCATGTCGCGCGGACAGCGGCGGAGCAGGCCGAACTTGCCGTCCGGTGCCGGTATGAGCTCGCCCGGCGAGCCGCCGGAGACAAGCAACAGAAACCTGAATCCGACGGCGTCCATTCTTCCGATACTTCACGAAGCGGCGGGTGATCCGCGCGCAATAAGCGTGTCTGCGTGGCCCACGGATTGGCATCCGCGGGCCCTTATGTCACGCCACGGGCGAATGCCGGCATCGCCGGCATCAGTAGTTGGTGACTGCATCCATGGCCATGGCATTCAACGCCGTGAACAGGAATCGCAGGCGCGTGACCGTCGTCGCATCGACGCTGGCCTGCCTCGCGGCGGTGGATGTGCTGGTTCGCTGCGGCGACAAGGAACTGCGACAGTTCTACATAGACCCCTATGAGCGCAAACGCACGACGCTGACGGAGCTGTCTCCCAGGCCGGAGATTGTCTTGATGGGTTCCTCTCGGGCGAACTACGGCTTCGTTCCCGAGGAGTTTCGCCGTGTCACGGGGCGGCGCACCTTCAACCTTGCCGTCCCTGGGTCGAAGGTCATCGAGTGGCAGTGCGTGGCGAGGGATTGCCTCCAACCACTGGAGCCAAGTCTCGTGGTTTTGGGTGTGAACGCCAGCGCGCTACGCGCCGACTATTCGCCGCTACCGGCGGCGCGCCATCTATTCACTTGGAGCGACATGGTCGATTACTGCGAGTCGGACGGCTGGTCCGGGGAGGTGGTTCGGCATTTTCTCCTTCGCAACGTCGGGCCGGCCTGGGCAACGTTCCATCGGCGCTACGAAGTCAAGATGCTGATCCAGGAGCAAGTCGGCATCATCCTGCCGAAGTATGCCCAACTGGCTTCGGAACGTAGGGCGTGGGTGGCGAAGCCGTGTCCGCCCGACGGCTATGAGCATCCGTGGCTGTACGGGCGCCGGTTGCGAGACCTACAAGCCCAGTTGGATGAGGACGGAGAGGCGAAAGTGTGGGCCGCCAGCGTGCCCGCGTTCTCGCCCGACGCCCGGGCAATCGATCACTTCGGCAGACTGCTGGCTTGGTTCACGCAGCGTGGCATCCCGCTGATGGTTGCCTACTTGCCAAACAGCCCACGAACCGAGAATCGCTGGGCAGAGGTCGAGCCGGGGATGATCAACATCCTGGCGGCGGTGTGCCACGAGCACGGCATCCCGTTCATCTCCTGTTTCCGCGACGAGTTGCCAAGGACCAATCGCGACTTCGTCGAAGAACTGCACGCCGGCCTGCCGCTGGCCAGACGCATCAGCCTCCGCGTCGCGGGGCACGTACAGGCGCTCGGTCTACTGGAGGATGACCGGTTGCCTCGGATGGCCAGGATTCCGGAGGGTGGACCGACGCCGCCATGATCTTTTCGAGCTGGCTTTTCGCGTTCTTCTTTGTGGCCGTGTTCGGCTTGTATTGGATGCTGCCGAACAAGCGGTCACGGCACACCTTCCTGCTGGTTGCCAGTTACGTTTTCTACATGTCGTGGAATCCGTGGCTTGTCTCGCTGATCCTCGGCTCGACGGTACTTGATTATTGCGTCGGCCGGGGGCTCGACCGTGCAAGGCGGCCGCGCCGGCGCAAGCTGCTGCTCGCATGCAGCGTCGTCGGCAACCTGGGCGTACTGGCGATCTTCAAGTACGCAGGCTTCTTCGTCCTGTCGCTGCGCGAGTTACTCGGGACGTGCGGCATTCATACAAATCTGCAAACGCTGTCAATCATCCTGCCCGTCGGCATCAGCTTCTACACCTTCCAGACGATGTCCTACACAATCGACATCTACCGCCGCAGAGTCGCACCGACGCGGTCCTTCGTCGATTTCGGGCTCTTTGTGGCTTTCTTCCCGCAACTCGTGGCGGGGCCGATCGTCAAGGCCAAGGACTTCCTGCCGCAGTTGAGGACCGACAAGCGTTTCTCGTGGGACCGGCTCGAGTCCGGCACCGTCTTGTTCATGGTCGGCCTGACCAAGAAGCTGTTGATCGCCGATCAGCTCGCCGGTCTGGTCGATCCCGTCTTTGCCGAACCGACCCGTTACGTGACGCGCGATCTATGGCTGGCGATGTTCTGTTACGGCGGGCAGATCTATTGCGACTTCTCCGGCTACACGGACATGGCCATCGCCGCGGCCCGTGTGCTGGGCTTCGACCTGAGGCCCAATTTCGCCAACCCGTATCTGGCAACGAGCCTGACGGATTTCTGGCACCGCTGGCACATCTCGCTGTCCACGTGGCTGCGGGATTATCTATACATCCCGCTCGGTGGCTCGCGCGGCGGGCGGCTCCTAACGTACCGGAACCTGATGATCACCATGTTGCTCGGTGGGCTGTGGCACGGGGCGAGTTGGACCTTTGTCATCTGGGGGGCGATTCACGGTGTTGCCCTGATTGTGTGCAAGCGTTTCGGGCGTGGCGAGGTCCCGCGCGACGGCCCACGCACATCAGCCACAGGCGGCTACGTGCGAACCGCGATGGCCTGGGCGGCGACGCTCCTTGTCGTACACGTGGCCTGGGTGTTCTTCCGGTGTCAGCCGGTGGTGAACGGCGACACGGTCGAACCGGAGCCCACCGTTGTGGCGCTTCAGCGCGCGACCTACTTCGTCACGCATCTATTTGTTCCGGCGGACGTTGACCAGCCGATCTGGTTGATGAACAAGCCGCCTATGATCTGTCTGCTCGGCCTCGTGGCGTGTATGCAGATCTACAATGAGTGGGTCCGTCGCGGACGGCCGAGACTGGTGCTTCCAGCGCCGGTCGCAGGGGTAGGTTACGCCGCGTGGATCCTGGCGCTGGTCATCCTCAGCCCGGAGAACACCAGCCCGTTCATTTACTTCCAGTTCTGAGGAAGGAGCAGCGGACATCAATTCGCGCGGCCTGTCGCAGAGGCGTCCGACTAAGCACGCTGGGAGTTGTGGCATTGGCGTCTCGCCGGTGTTTCATCACGGGTCAAAGGTCCCTGCCACAGGAGGTTTGGAGATGTGTCCGTAACCACATACGAGTGACCGCGAGGGCGGGCAAAGTCGAGATTCGTGGACAAGAGCCCCCGGCCTTGGCCGGGGGGCACATTGACGAACCAAGTGCAATCGCACTGCATTGCTCGTCTTTTACGCTACCCCCCGGCCAAGGCCGGTGGCTCTCGGGCTGGCTTCCCGAAGATCCACCTACCATCGTGATGTACACCCCGCACCGGCTGAAACCCGCGGCCCTTCTGGCTTCCCGATCGTCCTGTGTGTACACTTGCTCGGGCGCGCGTGCGTGAACGCGGAGGACATTCCATGAAACGGAACTTCGCCATCCTTGGTGCCACGGGGGCGGTCGGGCGAGAGTTCTTGACGGTTCTCGAACAACGTGACACGGAGATCGGTGAGCTTCGACTGATGGTTTCGGCGCGATCGGCGGGCAGGAAGTTGCCGTTCCGTGGGCGGGAAATCGTCGTTGAGGAAGTTGCGCCCAGCGGCTTCGACGACATCGACATCGCCCTGTTCAGCGCCGGGGCGCCGGTCAGCCGAGTCTGGGCGCCGGTCGCGATTGAGGCGGGAGCATGCGTCATTGACAACAGCTCTGCGTTTCGGATGGCGCCGCACGTGCCGCTGATCATCCCGGAAATCAACGTGGAGATGATCGGCGATGCGCGGCTCATTGCGAACCCGAACTGCTCGACGGTTATCATGAACATGGCCGTCTGGCCGTTGCATCGGCGGCACCCGGTCGAACGCATCGTCGTCAGCACCTATCAGGCGGCCAGCGGTGCCGGGCAGCGGGCGATGCTGGAGCTCGAGAGCCAGGCCCGTGACGTGCTCGATGGAAGGCCCGTTGTGCCGAGGGTGCTTCCCTACCAGGCTGCCTTCAACCTCTTTAGCCACGACAGCGAGATCGACGAGCACGGCTACAACACGGAAGAGGCCAAGATGATCCACGAGACACGGAAGATCTTCGCCGCTCCGGATCTGGCCATCACCGCGACGTGCGTTCGCGTGCCGGTGCTTCGGGCCCACAGCGCGTCGATCAACCTGACGTTCGCCGAGCCGATCACCGAGCACGAGGCCCGGGAAATCCTGTCGAATGCCCCGGGCGTGACACTGATCGACGACCGGGCGGCGAACCGCTTCCCGATGCCCATCGACGCGACGGGCAAGGATGCCTGCTTCGTCGGCCGCATCCGCCGGGACATCAGCCAAGGCGACGGCCGGGGTCTCGAACTATTCGTTTGCGGCGACCAGCTCCGCAAGGGGGCGGCGCTGAACGCGATTCAAATCGCCGAGCGTATGATGGCCCAACACAACCGGAGGCTACAAACCGATGACCCGCGAAGAAGCCTGGAATCTGCTTTGTGAATTTGTGAAAGACGACAGCCTGCGCAAGCACAACCTGGCCGTCGAGGCGGCGATGCGGCATTATGCCACGATTCTCGGCGGCGACGTCGAGCAGTGGGGCGTCGCCGGCCTGCTGCACGACTTCGACTACGAGCGCTGGCCCAATCCACCCGAGCACGGCACCGAAGGTGCCAAGGTCCTCCGCGAGCGCAGCGTGGACGAGGAGATCGTCGGGGCGGTCCTGTCGCACACCGACTGGAATCAGGACGAATACCCGCGCGACCGGCCGATCCGCAAGGCCCTCGCGGCGGTGGACGAGTTGAGCGGTTTCATCATCGCCTGTGCGCTGGTCCGGCCGACGCGTCTGGAGGGCATGCAGCCGAAGTCGGTCAGGAAAAAGATGAAGACGCCGGCATTTGCCGCGGCCGTCCACCGAGAAGACATTGTAGAGGGGGCGGAACTGCTGGGCGTCTCGCTCGACGAGCACATCGCCAATTGCATCGCCGCCTTACAGCCCGCCGCCGCCGACTTGGGGCTGATCGCCTCTTAAGATTGCCGTGAACGGCCGACACAGCCGAGGCCGCCTCCGAGCCACGGCCTTCTCCATGGTTCGTTCTTCACTTCACATATGGTTGCTCCGGCAACCACAGTTGAAGACATTTGTCCACCATATGCTCCGGCCGCACCAGGGCCAATGTAATGCCGCCTTGCAGGCGAGGCTTTCTGATTGGAAACAGTTTGAGCCCTCAGAGTGCGGTGGCATCGGTAGCGAGTGCCCCACGTGATGTGTGAGCCACTCGTCTCACCCGCGCGGGTGGTGCGAGCAATCGAAGAAGGCACCGCGCGCAGCGAACATGGCACGGGTTTTTGGCGCGAAAGGCAACGGTCCTGTCCGGGACGGCCGTCCGATCGATGTACCGCCGCGGCGGAGCGGCAAGTCAAGCTGCAGCAACTTCGCGTGTGGATCGCCGTGTTGGCTACTTCTGGTAACGCTCTTGACATCACTGTTGACGACAAAGCCTTGGCAAGAGGGCGAGTCGCCTGGTGCCCCGCCGGCGAATACTCCCACCCGAGCCGAGCAAGTCGGGAACCCGTCCTATCAGCCCGTGGCTCCTCGCAGAGGATGGGCGCTCACGCCTGTCGAGAGACTTCACGGGCCAAGGCCCAGTGGCTCTTCGTTCGCCTACCAGTGCCGGTTCCAGTACGGGAGTTTCACGCCATAAGTCTCGCCAAAAACTCGAGCAGTCTAAGCTTGAGATTGCCTATGCCGGCCGACGCCGATCCGAACCGCGACCGTGAGGGAGCGGTCAGCCTTCACCCTTGAGGAACGTCGGCAGACTGGTCATCCCCGTCGGCC
>JAFGQA010000206.1 GCA_016935885.1 Phycisphaerae bacterium
AGCGGACATGGCCCGCCGTTTCAACTGCCGAGGCCGCCGCCGGTCAGGCGGCCGCGCCCCAATTTACAGAAGAGAAGTTACACTCCCTAAATAAGGCTCTTCCGGGTTTCGTGTGGGTAGAGGTCACTTGAAGCGCTATTCTCCGGAGTATGCGAGACAAAGACCTCTATGCCCGGATCCTCGGAATCACGCCGCCGTGGTTCGTACGTGACGTTGAGTTGACGCTTCAAGCGGGCGAAGTGATCGTGAAACTCGACTTCGACTCCTCCACCTCCCTGACCTGCCCTGTCTGCGGCGAGGCCACCCCCGGCTACGAAACGCGACCACGCCGCTGGCGACACCTGGACACCTGCCAGTACCGCACGGTGATCGAGGCCGATGTCCCGCGCGTCAATTGCCCAGTTCACGGCGTCCATCAGATTCAGGTGCCGTGGGCTGAGCCCAGTTCTCGTTTCACAGCCCTGTTCGAGGCCCTGGCCATCGACTGGCTGAAGGAGACAAGCCTCTCGGGCGCCCGCCGCCTGCTAGCAGCCCGTGGTGAAAGTCACAATGCTTGAGGGATTCTGTCTCCTCGGATAACCTGCCCCCAGCCGCAAGGAGGCAGCCTGATGGCCATGGGGAAACGCAAGCGGGGGAAACAGGCGGAGATCTGGGTGCCAACCGCCGAGATTCCCGACTCTCCCGGACACCCTTTCTACGAGCAACTGAACGGCATTCTCGGCAAGCACGGCTTCGACATCTTCGTTGAGGACCAGTGCCGTCGCTTCTATTCGGAGGACCGGGGCCGGCCCTCTTTGCCGCCTGCCGTCTACTTTCGCTCCCTGCTGATCGGCTACTTCGAGGGGATCGACTCCGAACGCGGGATTGCCTGGCGCCTGGCCGACTCGCTTTCCCTGCGTGGCTTCTGCGGCTACGGCCTGACCGACGCGACGCCGAATCACTCGACGATCAGCCGCAACCGCCGCCTGATCGACAGCGAGACCCATCAGGCCGTCTTTACCTGGGTTCTGAAGGCCTTGGCGAAGGAGGGCCTGGTGAAGGGAGAGACGGTGGGCATCGATGCAACGACGCTGGAGGCGAACGCGGCGATGCGGAGCCTGGTACGCCGGGACACGGGGGCGGGCTACGAGGACTACCTCAAGGAACTGGCCCAGAGCTCGGGCATCGCGACGCCGACGCGAGAGGATCTGGCGCGTCTTGACCGCCAGCGGAAGAAGAAGGCGTCGAACGACGACTGGCAAGACCCGAACGACCCTGACGCGAAGATCACGAAGATGAAGGACGGGCGGACGCACCTGGCGCACAAGGCCGAGCACGCGGTGGACCTGAAGAGCCAGGCGGTGCTGGCCGTGACGATCCAGCCCGCGGATCGGGGCGATTGCGAGAGCTTGCCTGAGACCCTTGTGGCGACGCTGGATGAGCTGGCCCAGCTCGCGGAGGATGAGGAGACTCGGGAGGAGATCTCGGATCGGCTTCTTGCTGAGACGGTTCTGGACAAGGGCTACCACAGCAACGCGACGCTGCGTCTGCAGCGGGATCTCGGGATTAGGAGCTACTGCAGCGAGCCGAAGCGCGGCCGTCGTCGCTGGGCCGGGAAGGCTGAGGAGCAAGCAGCAGTCTATGCGAACCGGCGCCGAATCCGAGGGTCGCGAGGCAAGGCCTTGCTCCGTTTGCGCGGTGAACGCTTGGAGCGCCCGTTTGCTCACTGCTATGAAACGGGTGGCATGAGGCGGATCCACCTGCGCGGACATCCGAACATTCTCAAGCGCGTGCTCATTCAGGCTGCAGGATTCAACTTGGGTCTGGTGATGCGCAGGCTGCTGGGCTTTGGGAAGCCGAGGAGCGGGAGGAAGCTGTTGGCAGCTTCTTCGGCGGCTCTGCGTGCAATCAAGGGCTCTGTGGCGCCGGCGAGGCATCCGATGAGGCCGTTGCGATGTATTCCTCAACTGCGGTGGATATCGGCTCTCATCACACCGTCGACGTGCTCGGCTGCATGATGGTCATTTCTGCCACGGGCTGTTAGATCGTCGTTTGCGCCTCAGCGGCTTGACATCGTGTCGCTTCAGGATCTTGTGGATCGTTGCCAGGGATAGAGAACATTCATGGAGTCGTTGAAGCTCGTTCTGGATTCTGCGAGCGCCAAGCTTCCGTTTGAGGCGCAAGGCCAGTATCCAGCTTTCAATCTCTGGAGTGATCTTCGCAGCCGGAGAATGCTTGGGCCTTCGAGAGCGAGAAGAGAGACCTTCCAGACCCTCACTTTCGAAACGTCGGACCCATTTCCTGAGTGTCGGTCTGCTGATACCACAGCGTTTGCAGACGAGACCTGCGCTCCCCGTCTTCTGATAGAGCTGCACCCACTCAAGCCTTGCCTTCTCTTCCCTCAGCATGGCGTCAGCATGCCAGAAGTGTGAAAGGATGTCTATGAATCACACACTCTGGCCATTCAATGCCCCAGTAGTTGCCCCAGTCTTCGGAGGGCCCAAGTGAGGCACAGGTTGCGCAGCTTCGCGAGGCCGCGGCGCGGATGGAACTCACCGAGGACGCGGCCCAAGCGCCCACGACGGCCTCGCGGCGGGAGTGCTTGACCTGGACCCTGCGGCTGGCGCGGATCCACGGCGTGCTGCCGCTGGTCTGCCGGCGCTGCGGGAACCCGATGATCGCGGAAAACGTCAGGCATTCTCGCCGGCGGGCAGGCGCTTGCCCATGCTGACGCGCTCCTCCACCTCGTAGCCAAGCTTCCGGTAGAAGGCCACGGCGCCGATGTTGTCGGCGCGCACCTGGAGGTTCAGCTTGGGGCAGCCCATGGCGACCAGGTCGGCCTCGACGCGGTCCATGAGGGCCTTGCCGATGCCGTGCTTGCGGTGGCGGGGGCTGACGGCGAGGTAGTAGACCCAGCCGCGGTGCCCCCTGGAGCTGCCAGGCGCGACGGCTGTTCCAGAGACGTGAGGGTGAGGCAAGTCCGCCGGTCAGCCAGCGGCTTCTGGAGTCGGTAGGCCCAAGTTTCGGCATCGAGCCGGCCAGAGTCGATTTGTGGCGTTTTCGTGATATTCTTGAGATATTTTGCTATGATTGCGATGGGTCGCGACGGTGCTCGGTCTCGTCCGGTGCGCGGATCAGGCTCGGTGGGCCGACCACGATCCGGCCCGTTGGGATGCAGGACCGCGACCCGGGAGTTCGTGACATGCGCATGGCTTACGCCCACCACCGTTGGATCTCGGCGACGATACTCATTTGCATCGCCACCCTCGCATCGGGCGCCGGGCAACCAGGAGTCAAGTCGGCCGCCCGCAAGGACGGCCAGACCGCGGCGATCCGCCAGCCCGCAACGGCCGTGGAGCCCGCCGCGAACGATCTCCTCAAGTCTCTCGATCGGGCAAGGCGGGCAGGTGATCGTCCGGGCATGGACCGACTGCATCGCGAGCTGGGATGGACCGGCGACGGGTGCGTGGGCACCCCCGTTCCGGCGACCGACGCCCGCCGGGTGGTCCGCACCGACCGCCTGAACCGTTCGACCCGCTGGCAGGACGACGTGCTGGTCTCCCTCGTGCAGACCGACACGGGACGGCCGTCCTTGACCTGCGGCTACCACCTGCCCTGCTACGTGGTCGCCGAGGACTTGCAGAGCAACTACCTCGATGTCTACCGCTCCGACGACGGCGGCAACTACTGGTACTACGACTTCAGTCTGCACACGACCTTCGATCCCACCAATGCATCCGCCGTCCTGGGCTTCGGGGGACAGGGCAACCGCCTGCTCATCGCCTACGAGTACGGCTGCGACACGGCCAGCGCCGCCATTCACGTCTACTGGCTGGACATGGACACCGGCGAGGACGGCCTGGTCATGGTCGATTCCGGCATGGGCGTCAGGAATCCGCGCCTCTGCGTGGACGCCGACGAGACGCCCTACTGGTACGCCTACCTGACCTGGTCCAGCAGCGGCATCCGAGCCGACCGCGACTACGGCGAGATCATGTTCTCCCGCAGTGTCAGCTTCGGCACCGACTGGTCGACGCCGGTCAGCGTGGCCTCGAGCGTCTCGGACGGCAACAACCCAGACATCGACTTCGGCGGCACGGACCTCTATGTCGCCTACACGCGTTCGGGGACCAACGACGACCGGGACGTCTGGGTGCGCCCAAGCGCGAACTGGGGCGAGAGCTGGCTGGCGGAGCTCCCTTTGGCCATCTCCGACGACGACGAGTACGACCCCAGCGTGGCCGCCAACGTCGACGGCGACGCGGTCATGGTGGCCTACACCCGTGCCTACTCGCCGACCAACACCGACGTCGAGGCCTACTACAGCGTAGACGGCGGCACGCTCTGGTACTGGACCTACCCCGCTTACGACGACCTGCACGAGGGACCAGCCGACCTCTGCGCCAGCTCGAGCCCGGGCCAGATCCACGCCGCCTACTGGCGGCACGGGGACCTGGCCTACACGCACGCGGACCTGGGATTCCCCACCATGTGGTCGACGCCGGAGGTGGTGAACGAGGGTGGCGCCGCCATGCACCTGCGACCGTCGCTGGACGTCAACCCCGACCGCGCCATCGAGGAGTGCGTGGCCTGGATGGACGACCGCTCGCCGACCGAGTACCGGGTCTACTTCGACGCGGCCTACCCCCTGGGCGACTACTACATGATCGCGGGCGACTACAACCGCCGGATCGCCCTGGAGACCCTGAAGGACTGGAAGGAGCAGCTCGGCTACCGCGTACACCTCTGGACCATCGACGATGTCCAGGACCAGCACCCCGGCAGCGACGCCGCCACCGCCCTGTGGAGCTTCCTCAGAAACCGGCGCTTCAACACGCGCTACGTGCTGCTCGTGGGCAGCCTGCCGCAGATCCCCATGCGCATGCTCTACCCCGACGGCGATCTCGGCGACGGACTGGGCTACGGCTCGGACTACTACTACATGCAGCTTGCGAATCCGGTCTGGGACCTGGACGGGGACCTGCGCTGGGGCGAGTTCACGCAGGACGCCCTGAATCCCTACCCGGACGTCCTCGTGGGCCGCGTGCCCAACCGCAGCCGCTTTGCCGTGGAGGACTGGATCGACAACGTCATCGCCTTCGAGCAGGACACGGGCGACTGGAAGAAGAACGTGCTCCTGGCCGCCGGCTTCCTCAGCCAGCCGGAGGAGGACGCCGGAGCACTGGACCTGGCCGTGGCGGCCCAGATCTACAATCGCGACATCTTCGAGCCCGCCGGCTGGCCGGCCATGCGGCTCTTCGACGGCACCGGCCTCAACCCCACCGGGGAGCCCTGGGACCGCCTGTTGACGCGACTCAACTACGCGGCCGAGTGCGGGCCGCAGGCCCAGGGCCTGATCCAGTGCATGGCCCACGGCTGTGAGACGAGCATGGTGGCCTACCGCTGGGTGGCGGACCTGAACAACAACGGTATATGCGACTATGGCGACGAGAAGACGAACATCGACTTCAGCGTGTGGCTGGACATCCCGTACTTCCCCACCTCGGCCGTGGTCTACCTGGGCGGCTGCTGCACCGGCGCCATCATCTCCGAGGATACGGTCTTCGAGCTTTCAGGGCAGGCATCTCTCTACCTGATCGACAACACCCCGGTCGACATGGCCGTCTACGAGTACCTGCGCTACGGTTCGCCCGCCGTCATTGGCAGCACCGTCGGCACCGAATCGAGGCCCAACTGGAACGACGCCGACGACGGCTCCAGCCAGAGTCTCTATTACTACTTCCACCAGCTCCTCGTGCAGCATGGCCTGCGCGTGGGCGACGCCTTCCACGGCTCCCAGATCGTCCAGTGGATCGAGCACGAGCCGCAACGCATCACGCGGACCTTCAACTACTTCGGCGATCCGTCCCTGGAGTTCCTGGGCAACCAGGGACGCCGGTGGCAAGGCCGCGCCCTCCCCGTCGAGCGCCTGTCCGAGGGTATCTGGTCGCGGCCGCCGCTGCCCCGCGCCGAGAAGGCGCCCCGTCCCCGGCGCGACGGCGACATCACCCTGTGGTGGCGCGAGGGCGCAATCGATGGCAGCTCCTGCGTCACCGACATCGTTCACGGTAACGACGGCCTGCTCTACGCGACAGCGCGGATGAGCATCGACGAGGACCACAACGGCGGTGCCGTCGTCCGCTCGGCCGACGAGGGCGCGACCTGGGAAACGCTGGGCGAACTGCCAGACGCCTGGTCAGCCACCTGCCTGGTCCAGACCCTGTGGAGCGACTGGCTCGTCGGGGGCGTGGCCTTCGTGGACGAGCAATTCTACGGCGTCATCTACGCCTCCGGGGATCAGGGCGCCACCTGGTTCATGGTTGCGCTGTTCCCGGATGGCATCGTCTCGGACATCTGCCAGCTCAGCAACGGCTGGCTCCTGGCGGGCACGGGATGGAACGGTGGCATCCTGTACTCCGTCGACGGCGGCGGCAGCTGGGACGTCGCCGCCGCTCTGGGGCCCGACATCGACGTCCGCAGCATCGTGCACGCCAGCAGCGACATCGTCTTCGCCGCCTGCGACGGGGCCGGCGCGGCCCACAGGGTGCTCGTCTCGGCGAACCTCACGGACTGGTTCCCCGTCGGCGGCCTCGAGGCCATGACGGCGGCCCACGACATCGTCGAGAGTGGCGGCGCCCTCTTCGTCGGCGGCAGGGACGCCGACGGCGCCGCCGTCTACTGGGGCCCGCTGGACGGCAACCCCTGGCAGCCCACCGACTCGCTGCCGGGCGGGAGCACCTGCGTCAGGAGCCTGACGGCCGCGGGCGGCGGGGTCGTCTTCGCCGCCGGCAAGGCGCCGCCGGGCGCCTACGGGGCGGAGGTCTTCGCCTGGAGCCCCGTGGACTCGACCTGGACGGTGGTGGGTGATCCCCTGGAGGCCGTGGATCTGGTGGACGCCCTGCACGCCACCTCCGAGCACGTGTACGCGGGCTGCGGGGACATCGCGGGCACCATCCACAAGCACCTCCTGGTGACTCCGAGCGCGGTCGACGAGACCGCCACGGTGGACCCGACGCTGAGTCTGGACCTGTGGCCGAATCCGATGCGGAAACGCGCGACCGTAAGCTTCCATCTGCCGCGACGAACGAGGATCGACCTGAAGATCTACGACGTCTCTGGACGTCTGGTGCGAACGTTGTCCTCGGCGATCACGGAGGCGGGAGACCACGCCATCGTCTGGGACGCGAGAGACGCCAGCGGACGAGCGGTTCCCTCGGGCATCTACACCTTCCGTCTCATGGCCGGCGACGGCAAGGTGCGCACCGGGAAGATCACCGTCGTGCGCTAGCATGGATTGGTCGGGCGGGTCCTCCATCTGAGAACGGCGACGTCCTGCCATACAATTTCTACGTTGGCGCCGAGATGGACAACGGCTGGTGTGGCTGGTTCGATGTGGACGAGGCGCTGCCGGCCGGCGCCGTCGAGCGCGCCTGGGACGGCCGCGATTCGCGCGGCCACGCCCTGCCCAGCGGCGTCTACCTGGCGCGCGCGGCCACCGCGGACGGCGCCGCGTCGCGCAAGCTGCTGCTGGTGAAGTAGTTCCGCGAAGACTGCTCGGATTGCCATTCGATCGGGCTGGCACCCGGCTGTTGTATTCGTGGCGGATCCCGGTTCGCGGCGCGCCAAAAGGTGATATACTCAGAAATAAGAATCGTGCTGTTATGATGATTGCCGGCAGAGTCGCGCAAGCCGACCGTGCTCATCCGGTCTGATGACTCCTTGCTTATGGAGAAGCACTATGGCAATACGACCAGTCCAACTAAGCAAGCTAGCATCCATCTTCGGTCTGTTACTTGTCCTTGCCATAGCTACATCGACCGAGGGGCGCTGCGAGCGCCCCTCGGATGACATTACGAGCCTTCGCCTCGAGGGTGATGAATACTGGCAGCCTGGCTTCGATGAGAACGGGAACGGCGTGAACGCCCAGGTACTCACCTCTTACGTCTTCAACGGGATGCTATACGTCGGGGGTTCATTCACGCAGGCTGGGGGAGTGCCCGCGAATAGGATCGCTGCCTGGGATGGCTCGACATGGAGTGCTCTTGGATCGGGTTTGGATGACGGGGTCAAGGCGATACACGAATATCAGGGAGATCTGGTAGTGGGTGGCTACTTCAATCATGCCGGCGGAGACCTGATTACCTGGGGCGCGGCAAGCTGGGATGGCAGCGAGTGGCATAATATTGGAAGCTTTAATGCATGGGTAAACTGCTTCTGCGAGTATAATGGCGACTTGATTGCGGGCGGTGGCTTCGATCACGTCGATGGCAATGTGCGTAGGGGTATCGCTCGTTGGGATGGACAAGAGTGGCAGGCCATGGATGAGGGCTTTAACTCGGGGGTTTTAGATCTGGCCGTCTATAACGATGAGTTGTATGCCTGCGGCACTTTCTACTACTCAGGGAATTACACTACGGAGCTGGACTACATCGCACGCTGGAATGGCCAGCATTGGCAATCTGTCGATCAGGGGCTCGGCCCCTTCGCATTTGAGATGGAGGTCATTGAAGGATTACTCTATGTGGGAGGCACCTTCGAAATAGCTGGGGGCAAGCGTATCAAGTACCTCGCTTCGTGGGATGGCCAACAATGGAGTTCAGTAGGGGACTCGATAGAGGGCGGTGCCGGAACTGGGATTGCGGCGATACGCATGTACCAAGGTTGCATGTATGTTGGTGGACAATTCTCGCATGCTGGTGGTGTGTGGACACATAACATAGCGTGCTGGAACGGCAATGAATGGCAAAATCTCGGATCTGGGGTTGATACCTGGGTATATACTCTTGCCGAGTTCAATGGGGGACTATACGTCGGAGGCCTCTTTGACGAGGCAGGAGGTCAGCCAAGCAGCTACATTGGCCTTTGACAGCCACCCACTACAGGAGTACAGGATATCCCCCCAGAGCTATCCCTCGTTCAAATTGACCAGAACTACCCCAATCCCTTCAATCCCACGACTACCATTCACTTCGAGCTGCAGGAATCCGCCACAGTGAGGATCCAGGTGCTGGATCTCGCGGGCCGCAAGATACGCGACCTTCGTAGCGGCGAACTTCTTGATGCCGGCCAACACTCGCTGTCCTGGGACGGTCGTGACAATGCGGGCCGACCAATGCCGTCTGGCGTCTACCTCTGCCGCTTCGAGGTAGGTTCCCACGCGGAAACCCGGAAGATGACACTCGTTCGCTAGGCTCGCAGTACAGACACTGAGATATCCTGGTCCGGCGATGCCAAGGGATCCCACTACCCTGATCCCCTTGCCGTTGTGCTCCCCCGATCATGAGAACACCGCTACGAAGTTCCCACTCTTCTCTGGGACTTCGAACAGCGTATGGATGATGATTGTTGCGTTCTCATCCATGCTCGTCCTTGTTATCGTCTTCAATTCCTGATCGCTGGTCACCCAATGCTCCTCCGTTCCCTCCTTTGTCTTGAATATCATGCCAACGGCAAGACAGGGAGCGATGCGCGTCTCATTCCCCACTTCGTATCGTAGACTCACGCACGAAGGGATGTACTGGAAGCGACCCGTTCGTGGCACCT
This sequence comes from Phycisphaerae bacterium, assembly GCA_016935885.1. The sequence continues at coordinate 9,523 of JAFGQA010000206.1, forward strand.
TGCCCTTCAGTCGTACCTTGATCAGCTTGCCATCATCGCTCTTCGCCCTCAACACCATGCCCTGCGCATCGTATTCCTCTACTGTCGCAATCTCCGCGATCGTGAATCCGAGCTCCGAGTAGTCCAGCACGTCTTCTGGCCAGTGGCCCCGAGGAACGTCAATCCCCAGCAGGGTTGCCATCACGAGCTCCATCAGCGCGTCCGTTCGCAACCTCCCGGCGCTTCCATCAAATGTCTGACAGGTGGATATGGTCACCCCATGTGCGGGGAAGTGGTAGAGGACCGAAGACGTGTTCCCAAAAGTCCCTTTATGGCCATAGTACCGCCCGAAGGGAGAGTCCTTTATCGTCTCTATCCCGAAGCCGTAGCTTCCATCCTCCTCCAGCCCGTGGATCATCCGCTTGAAGGTCTCTTCGGCCTGGAACAACGTTCCCGAGGTCAGTGCCTTCATGTAGGTGATGAGATCGTCCGCGTCGCTGATGATCCCGCCGGCACCGATCGCCCAGCTCGCGCTGAACGCCTGGCCGTCATAGAGCTTGCCTCCGAAGTCCTCATACCCATGGGCCACGTCGGGGTGGTTGGAACCGAAAGGACCTTCCGAAAGGAAGGTGTTCGCCAGTCCGATCTTCCGCAAGATGCGCCTCTGCAGGGATTCGCCGTATGGCTCGCCCGTCACGTGCTCGATGAGGCCGGCGAGGAGAAGGTAGTTCGTGTTCGAATACTCGAAGGACTCTCCCGGTTTGAAGCCAGGCTCGCCAACGCTTGGTAGCCTGCTGACGATCTCCAGGAGCGTCCACTCGCGGGAGGGATCAGGCAGTACGTGCTTGCGAAAACCAAGACGCGAGAGTGGGAGGATCCCACTTCGATGAGCAAGGGCATGCCCGACGGTGATCTCCGTGCCATGCGTGACCTGCGATAGTACCGCCGCGCAGTCTGGGGGTAGGTAGTCGACCAGGCGGCCATTCAGGTCGACCTTGCCCGCTTCGACCAACTGAAGGACGAGGGTGGCGGTGAAGGTCTTGGTAATGCTGCCGATGATGAACTTGTCGTCGAGTTTGATCGGTCTCGTCCTGGTGGAATCGAAGTAGCCATAGACAGCAGTAACCGGTTCTCGATTCGGTATGTCGATTTGGACGATGGTCCCCAGAACGCCCGCCTTGCCCGAAGCATACGTGGTGACGAGTTGCTGCAAGTCACCCGAAGTCATGTTCAGTCCATTGCCGTCACTCGGGCTGCCGGTCGCGCGGGCGGCTCTATCCGCTTGCGCGACTGCGGCGGATGCGCCTTCGAGCGCTTGATCGTCAGGGGTCGAGCCTGATCGGGAGTTGGAGCAGCCTGCAAATAGCAGGGAACAGACGAGAGCGAGAATGACATGGGAGCTGGGTCGCTTCATCGTGGATCATCCTTTTCCATCCGGCATGCCCAGGCATGTCGTGTTGGTGGACGCCATCGCAGGGGGGGCAGGATAGCAGGAGTACCTCCCGACTTCCCCGCATACGGTTCGGCGTGTATCTTGTTGCACCGGTGTCGGCAAGCGGTCAGGGCCGGGGTGACCTGATTGCCTGGAATCGATCCTGGTCGTGAGTGATGGCTCCGTAAGCTCACCTAAATCGCGGACCACCTGAAAGTGGAGCTTTCTGGCATATGAGCCCCTCCCCAATAGCTGACACCTAAACTGGAATCACCCGGCCTGCTGCTTCCTTGAACTCCTCGGGCGACCGATCCCCGAGTG
>JAFGQA010000207.1 GCA_016935885.1 Phycisphaerae bacterium
GCAAGATTCCTATCCTGCAACGCTTCGAGGAAGGGATTCCTCTGAGTGTGGGTGCGAGAAGGGATTCTCGCACCAGCGGGAGAACGGATTCTCGCACCAGCGGGAGAACGGCTTCTCGCATCAGCGAGCCTGTTGTCACGTGTAACGAACGGCCCGCCCCAGTGGGGCGGGCCGTTCGTTACCCATGCCACCCCGTTTGAACGCTGAACACGTACCTTCCGTTAAGGAATCACAAACATCTCCAAGTTGCGTTATGTTCATGCCCTGCCTGGATCCATCACGCGACCCACGAATAGAATCGCTCCTGTTTTGATGTCACGAATCAGATACACAAATGGGCGGTCGACCTTGACGATGATGGGCGGCTTCTTGGGTTGCATCGAAGTGATTTCGCACATCGCGACGCCCGTGGCGGCGGCGGCTTCGGTGCCGGACTCGTCAACGAGGATGTAGGCCTTGTGCACCACATGATCAATCTTCAAGTCACGTTTGCCGGTCATGCCTGAGAAGTCGGCACAGTCAAGAAATGCATCCGGCATACCCATCTTCGCAAGTGCCGCGTTGAGACCGAACTGTGATTCATATTTGAATCTGGGCATGGTCAGCTCGACCTTGGCGTAATCCAGGCCGGCCAGAATGGACGCGACCTGTTTGGCGTGCAGTGATTCTTCAAAGGATTTGAATCGGCCGGCTTTGGGGAGAAGGACGATCATCGACATCTCGCCGCCGTCGTAGCGCAATTCGACTGCCTGGACCCCGCTGCCTTCGGCATAGCCAAAGGACGCCGTTTGCGACATCATGGGAACGCGAACACGTTGGCCGTCGAGAAGATAGAAATCGTCATCGCGCGTGTTCCGCTCTTTGAAGGGAAGCAGCCACGTGGCGTTGAAGTAGATCGCGTTTGTGAGCACCAGCCGCGTCTTCTCCGTGAGCGTGCCGCGTGGAAAAAGATCCTTGATCTTTCCCTCGGTCTCGTCTGTGACCCAGTTGTTGATCGTCATCCTCGCCCCTTCATAGCCCTCTCGAAAATCAACAAGGCGCAGTCCCGCACCATAGTTCTCCTTTAACACATCCAGAAAACTGTCCAAGAACCGAAAGCCCTCTTGGCTCCAAATGGCGTTGGCGATATGCAATTTGAAGGCTTGTCCGTCTCGTCCTCTCGCGCCCTCGCCACGGGTCCGAAGCTCCAGGTCGAGAGCCCTGAAGGCGGGATGCAATTCCTCCTGGCCCAGGCTGAAGCGCAGCGTGCCGGCCATCTGCTGTGCTGTACGGTTGCGGGCGCCGGCGTAGGTCATCGCCAACGCCTGAGAGATACTGTACGGAGAATACAGGACGTTTCGGTTTCCAGTGCAAAGGTGTTGGTACAAGTCGAGGGCGAACGAAGCATTGCCGGTTGTTAACTCAGCCAACGGCTCTGTCTGACGGCCACCCCCTCTCGGCGGATGAAGTGCCGCACGTTCGTTCCCCGGTGGTTCCGTCGCCGCAGCACGATCGCCGGGCACCGGGCTCAGCAGCGCGAAGATGATCGGGAAGATCACCACCGATCCAATCACGATCAGACCTCGAAGCATGACATTGCCTCCTAAGATTGAAGGGACGATTCTCGTAACGCTACCCTCTTGGACGCAGCAGAACGCCGTGGGTTCCCGGCCCTGTCGTTCTGACCACAGGGAAGTTTGAGAACTTCTTGCTCGTCGAATCGGAAACTCGACCCGCGCTCCAGACCACGATTCACGACGCACCTCCTCCTCGGAAGTCCGGCGCGCACCAATGCAAAAGGGGAAGAAACCGAAACGCGCCCATGTCGTGAGGCATTGGCATACCCCTATCCAAAAGCGGTCCGGCCCACGCCCCTTGCGGGACGCGGCGCAGGTCACGCGTCTTGGATACTGAGGACTGCTAGTTTCACTACAAGACGGCAGCCGAAGCCACGGTCGTTCTTTCACGCTAATGTGCAAGCGTTCGCGTTCCTATCTCAGTTGCCTATCTCCACGAAGACAACTCCTAATACGAATCCACAAGTCCCCCGACGCCAGACAAAGTACACGCCGATCGGGCCGTGCTATCAAGCTTCTCATGGATTCCATGCTCGTGGCCATCCACGGCCCCCGGACACTCACCCGCACCGTCACACCGAATGTGATGGTAAGCCCCTGCGGCAACTTCGCCTTGCACGCCTGCGGCGTTCTCGTCGATGCTCGTGTCGAGGACCGCCACGCTGATCCCACCTATCTTCGCAATCCCTCCGGAGACGACAGGTTTTCAAGGTCAAGCACTATTCACCGCCCCGCCGATGATTCAAGCATGGAGACCCACGTCCTCGCTGTCATCCTCGCCCGTGCCGGCAGCAAGGGGTTGCCGAACAAGAACACGCTGTCCCTTGCGGGCCGTCCTATGATCGCCTACACCATCGAGCAGGCCCGGCGGTCCGAACGGATTGACGCCGTTTGCGTAACCACCGACTCGCCGAGGGCCTCCGACGTGGCCCGCGCCGCCGGCGTGTTCATCGTCAACCGTCCCCCGGAGCTTGCCAGCGACACGGCGACCGTCGATGCCGCCGCCCGGCACGCGGTCGAGACGTACGAACAAGACGACCCGCCTGTCACGCACGTCGTTATCCTATACGCCAATGTGCCGATCCGTGCCTCCGGCATCATCGACCGCGTCGTGGGGCATTTGGTCGACACCGGCGCCGATTCGGTCCGGACGCTCGCCGCGGTAACCAAGCAGCACCCCGACTGGCTGCACCGCCTCGACGGCGATCGCATGGTCCAGCTTCGCGAGAACTCCATCTATCGCCGCCAGGATCTCGAGCCACTGTACTATCACGACGGGGCCGTCGTCGCCGTCACGCGTGAGGCGCTGTTCACAACCAGCCCCAATGACCATCATGCTTTCCTTGGCACCGACCGGCGCGGTGTCGTTCAGAACCCCGGCGACACCGTTGATATCGATTCGATTGACGACTTCCAGCTTGCCGAGGCGATCCTCCACGCCCGGCGGCAGCGAGGACTCACAGACTCGCCGGCCCCAATAGGTACTGTAAGGCAATGACCACGCCCCAATCCAGAAGCCCCGATCCGCAAGCATCAATCGTCAATCGCCAATCGTCGATCCCTAATCCGCAATCCCGAATCGCAAGGCCCGTCGTATCGATCGGCGGCAGGCGCATCGGGGCAAACAACCCCATTTACATCATCGCCGAGGCCGGCGTCAACCACAACGGTGACATCGCGACGGCACGTCGCCTCATCGAAGTCGCCCACGAGGCCGGTGCGGACGCGGTCAAGTTCCAGGTCTTCTCTGCGGACAGGCTCGTCGCTCCCTCGGCCCCCGCCTGCAAATACCAGAAGCAGCACGACGCGCGGGCCTCATCACAACGGGACGTGCTCCGTCGCCTTGAACTCGACGCCGCGGCCTTTCGTGCTCTCAAAACCCACGCTGACAGACTCGGTATCGACTTCCTCGCCACGCCATTCGGCCTGACGGAGCTGCGGTTTCTCGTTGACCTCCAGGTCCCTGCCATCAAGATCGCCTCACCGGACGTGGTTAACGTGCCCCTCCTGACCGCCGCCGCCAAAACGAACCTGCCCATGATCGTCTCCACGGGCGCCGCCGATCTTCACGAGATCGATGCCGCGGTCCAGGTCGTCCAATCTGCAATCCGCGAACCGGAGCCAACAATCGACAAATCGGGATCGTTCATCGTTGGTCGCCTCATCCTACTTCACTGCGTCTCGGCCTACCCAACACAACCGCAACAGGCCCGCCTTGGCTGTATTCGAACGCTTGCCAATCGTTTCGAAGTCCCCGTCGGCTTCAGCGATCACACGCCGGATGCCGCCTTCGGCGCCCTCGCCGTCGCGGCGGGCGCCGTGATCCTCGAGAAGCACGTGACCCTCGATCGCGGCGCCCAAGGCCCTGATCACTTCTTCTCCCTCGAGCCGAGTCAATTCACTCGATATGTCGCCACGGCTCGCGAGGCCCACGAGGCCATCGGCGACGGCCGAATCCGCGTCGCCCCAGACGAACTGGAAGTCCGGAAACTCGCCCGTGGCAGCATTGTGACCACTATGGCCATCACGGCCGGCCAGGCTCTCACATCCGACCAACTCGCCATTCAGCGCCCGGGCGCCGGCATTACGCCCGCGAAATGGAACGACATCATTGGCCGCGTTGTGAAGACCGATATCCCTCCGAACACTCCGCTCGCTTGGTCAATGCTCTGCCCGGAGCTCTCGACCTTGGCCGCGGGGCAGGCGTGTGACGCTCAGATGTAGGTCAGGTGGCATCTTCCGGGAGGTACACAGCCAACACGAATCCGTTGCATCAATGGCTAGTACGGCGTTTCACAAACAGAACGACTGTACGCTCTGCCGAGAATCCTTTCTCGGCACCGGCTTCAGGACCGAGAGAGGATTCTCGGTCCAGCAATCGTAGTCGCGTTTCCTGTGAAACGCGGTGCTGGTATCACGACGGCCCAGTAATTACTTCTGAATCGGCCGACCGCTCGTACCGATATCACTCCCGAAGCGAAGGCCACCACGGAAACGATCCTACGAGAAGGATCCTACGAGGGGAATCCCACGGGGAGCAGAACCGCGAGGCTCAGGAATGCTTGGAATGCAAGTCAAGACCGATGCGGATAAGATCGTCGCGTCAGCCATCGGCAAGGTCGGTGAGATCGCCACCCTCCCGGAGGTCACGGTCAAGATCATCCAGATCGTTGAGAACCCGAAATCCACCGCCCGCGATCTGCATGGCGTGATCAAGAACGATCCCGCCCTCTCCTCGCGACTCCTCAAGGTCGTCAACTCGGCGTTCTACGGCCTACCGGGGCAGATCGCCAGTGTTGACCGCGCGATCGTCCTACTCGGCCTGTCCGCCGTCAAGAACATTGCCATCGCCGCCTCGATGACCCACGTCTTCAACAGCGGCGGCGCCATCGAAGGCTTCAGCGGTGTCGAGCTCTGGAGGCATTCCGTCGCCGTGGCCGTGGCGTCGCGCCTCATCACCGCGGCACAGGGGCGGCCCTCCGTCGAAGAGAGCTTCCTGGCCGGCCTGATCCACGACCTCGGCCTGCTCGTCGAGCGTCAGGTCTTTCCCAAGGAGATTGCCCAGATCATTGCCCGTCAGAGAACCGCCCCCGGGAGCTTCTGCGACCTGGAGACGGAGACCATCGGCGCCGACCACCAGGCATTTGGCAAGGCACTCGCCGCCAAATGGAGGTTCCCCACAACACTTTGCACCTCGATTGGCTATCACCACAAGCCCATGGATCTCGCCGAGGTCAACCGGGAGCTGTCCGCCCTCGTCCACATCGCTGACATCCTCGCCTGCAAGGCCGATATCGGTTTCGTCGCCACCGCTTCACACGAGGAGTACGGCGAGGAGATCCTCGACGTCGTCAAACTGACACAAGCCGACCTGGACGACATCATCGAGAAACTGCCCGAGCAGGTGACCCTTACCGAATCCATCTTCGCTGACTAGAGCAGTCTAAGCTTGAAATTGCCTATGCCGCCGACGCCGATCGGAACCGCGACCGTGAGGGAGCGGTCAGCGTTCACCCTTGA
>JAFGQA010000208.1 GCA_016935885.1 Phycisphaerae bacterium
CACCGTCGAGGCGCCGGCGCCACGGTATCGAGACACCCGCGTCACGGTATCGAGACGCCGGCGCCACAAGCTCGAGGCAAAAGTCGATCTAAGTGGGACTGGGTCAGGTTTGAACAGTTGACTGCCACGTGTGCCACGGGCAGCCTGCCTGCCTGTGCGTCCATCGCGCGTGCGGACACCGGCGGACAAGCCGCCAGTGGCACACACATTGTTCGAAACACTAGCTGAACCGGCGTAGAGGCTTGTCATCGAAACCGCGTTGTGGCACCGTCGTCTCGCGGTGACACGACAGCCTTTGGCACGTGTGCCACAAGAACGCCGCGCAAGGGCGACGGAGCGCGTTCTGGAGGAATCCCGGCAATGCAACCGCCGAGCCGGATCGACCATCTCGGCATCGCCGTTCGTTCGATCGATGAAGCGAGCCGCTTCTACCGTGACGCATTGGGCTTGAAGTGCGAGGGAGCTGAGGAGATCCCCGATCAGAAGGTGCGCGTCGTATTCTTCCAGGTTGGTGAAGTCCGCATCGAGCTACTCGAACCGACTGCCGCCGACAGCCCGATCGCCCGCTTCCTGGAGAAGAAGGGGCCGGGCTTGCATCATGTCGCCTACCGTGTTGAGGACCTGCCCGCCACGCTGGCGGCGCTCAAGGCCGCCGGCGTCCGGCTCATCGACGAATCCCCGCGCCACGGTGCCCACGGCATGAAGATCGCCTTCGCACACCCTGCCAGCACGGCCGGTGTGCTGACCGAGTTCTGCCAGTCCGCGCCGTAGCTTGTGCGGCATCCGGGTAAAGGGCGACGAGGTGCCGAACGACTTCAAGTGTTCGATCGTCCGCGCCACTGGAATGTCCATGAAGTACGGAGTACGCGTGACCTGCTGTGGGACCCGCTCCGCACGCGTGAAGGCCGCGAAGGCGTATGACAGAAGCACCGAACGCTCGCCGCTTCTACGGGCACGGTCCCCCAGACAGCACCGCGGAGACGAAGCCTTCAACGTCGGCCGCATCAACCTCCTCGTTTCCATCGAAGTCGCCGCACACGCAGTTCTGGCCTGCGCCCCCGCCCAAGGCACACGTTATGAAGCCGTGTATGTCTCCGCCGTCGATCGATCCGTCATCGTTCAGATCACCCGGGCACTCGCAGGCAGGCGTCTCCCCAAACAGCAGGGTGAAAACGAAATCCTCAATGTCGTCCGTGTCGACTGCGTGGTCTCCGTCAAAGTCCCCGCACAGACAATTCCCGTCTCCACCTCCGCCTAGAGCGCAATCGGTGAAGCCCTGGATGTCACTTCCGTTGACGAACGTGTCGCCGTTGACGTCGCCGGGCAGCTCGCAAGCTGTCGTGACCTGGAACTCATAGGCACCCATGTCAACGATGTCCGGGGCCGGATGTTCGGGAGATTCAACGCCTGTCGTCTCGCCTTCGGGGTCATCCACGAAGCGCGGGTTGTAGTCGAGATCGAGCGGCGTCTGCTCGGCTACGTCTCCATCCTCGTCCAGGTCAGCCTCGTCTGGGGGCACTGCCGTGTTGTCAGCGGCGTCGGTGCAGGGCGGGCCGCCGCCGAGGCGATAGTCATTGATCTGATATGTCGTCTCAGGTGCGCCGAGCAACTCGAAATCGCCCCAGACCGTGACGATCGTGGCGGTGTTGGCCACGACAAGCGATCGAAGGGCTTGGCTGGTATCCGGGTTGAGGAACTCGCCAACCAGCTCACCGTTCTCCCACGTCGCGGTGTCGTCGATGAAAGTGGTCTGACCGAGTTGAGGATCGTAGCTGGCCGCGGTGGTCCATGTGCCGCCCGGTCCGGCGATGAAGCCCGGATCATCGTCGACGCACCCTTCCCCAAACCAGGGCTCGCCGGTTCCATCGGCGACGTCACTGTATCTGACCGTGGTGGTGCCGGAATACGCATAGATCTCCTCAGGGTCGTCGCCCCAAAGGATGCAATTGGTTACCGTCAGGCTGCTGCCGCTGCTGTATATTCCACCACCGTTTCCGTTGGTGAGGTTGCCGCTGAACGTGCAATTGACGAGGCTCGGTGTGCAGTAGGAGCCACTGAACATGCCGCCGCCGTAGTAGTCGTCGGCCGAATTACCGGCGAACACGCAGTTCGTCAACATCGGGGCGTTATGGCTGAGTGCGCAAACCCCGCCGCCGTACTGGCCTGCCGAGTTACCGGCAAACACGCAGTTGACCAGCACGGGGGCCTCGTCACCGTAGGCGTACATACCACCGCCTCTTTCTGCCGAGTTGCCGTTGAACGTGCAATTCGTCAACGTCGGACTGCCATAATAGCACTCGATTCCACCGCCCGAGGCGGCGGAATTGCCGCTAAACGTGCAGTTGACCAGCATCGGATCTGAGTTTGTGTGGCAGTACACGCCACCGCCGTTGTCGTCGGCAGCGTTTTCGATGAACACACAATCCGTCAGCGTCGGGTTGCTGCCGCTGCCGTTGTACATCCCGCCGCCATGATTCGTGGTCGCGGAGTTCCCCGTGAAGGTGCACATCGTGAGTGCGGGCGTGCATTCGGCCGTGCTATACATCCCGCCGCCGTAGCTCGCCGAGTTTCCGCTGAACGTGCAGTAGGCCATGTTGGGACGGCCGCCTTCGTTGTACATGCCGCCGCCGTTCCCCCTGGCCCCGGAGCCGCTCGCATTCCCGGCGCTGATGGTGAATCCATCGAGGACGGCCGTGGCGTTGGTGCCGCTGGCGGTCACGACGTGGTAGCTGTTGTCGGCCTCTCCGACGCCACCGATCTCGCCGCTGAGAACCGTCACATTTGTCGTGGGATCACGCTGATCCAGTTCGGTCTCCCAGCCGCCGAAGCCGCCGTAGACCAGCACGCAGTCGATAAGCTGAAACGTCGCGTCGCGATCGCCAGGTGTCTGTGCCACGCCCTGGTCTGGCGCATACGTCTGGGCCGCGACCCAGATTTGCACCGAGCCTGTGATCGGTCCCGCCTCGGCGAGAGCATCCTGCAGGCATGTATAGGCATCCTCCCAACTGCTTCCGTCGTTCGCACCGGTGGCGCCGGCGTTAACATGAATGACGGCCGCTGGAGGCTCACACTCGTCAGGCACGCCATTGTCGTTGCAGTCCGCGCTCCCGCCACACCCCGGGACGTCGCAAGGGCCGCCAGGCGCCCCACAGTCAATGTCGCATTCGTCAGGGATGCCGTTGCCGTTGCAGTCCTGGGCGAACAGAATGCCGCTCGGGCCTGGGAAGAAACATCCCACCATCGCCATGATAATCACGGTGAGCTCAGGTCGCATGACTGTCCCCTTGGAGAAAAGAGCCGCGGGCCTCAGCCCGCGCGGCCGTCCATGACCACGAACGACATGGTCTTCTCGGAGGGGCGCGCAGGCTCAGGCCCGCGGCTGTTCGCGATTCTCGATCCTCCTTCGGTCGAGAGGCCTATCAGCCCGTGGCAAAACTGTGGCACCGGCGCCAAAGCCGGTGGTTTTCACGGTCAGGAACGGCGTCTCCGAACCGCTGTTTTCCCTTTTACCACGGGCCGCTATGAAACGCCGTACTATCGCTCCTCCGACAGCACGTTGAAGTTCGCCACGTCGTCCAGTGTGCCGTAGATGCCGTCCTTGCCCGCGCTCAGGATGATGAAGCGGTCGGACTTCACGGGACGCGGAAGTAGGATCTGTGGAGGCGTCGAAGTATCGTAAGTGCTTGCCCTGAGTGATCGAATAAACTCGGCGAACCGGGAGTCGAGGGTTTCCCCATACGGCGTGGGCCAAGGTGGAACGGCAAGAGGCAGATCCGCATCCTTGATCTTGTGATCCGGGGGGATGGGCGCGGTGTAGTCTGTGAAGAACCTGTTGTCCCACCCGTCGTAGACGCCGTCACCATGGTTGGTATATGGGTTGCTCGTCGACGTGATGATCGGCGTGTTCTGCTTCGCAATGGGTGAAGCCCGATAGTAAAGTATGGGCCACCCAAACTTGTCCTTGAAAACTCGACACAGCAACCCATCTATTGTCGGCTGTGTTTCGGCGTCGTAGCTCGGGTTGCCGCCGAAGGCGTCCGTCGGGGGCTCCTTCTCGGAGGTCACGTCCACGCCATCAACGGGGATGTACGGCTGGCGCCGGTCGTTTCCCGCGAACCAGCGGTCATAGGTTCCAGCCGTGCTTCCGCCGGGACCGAACGGCGGGGCCTTGGGGTCGTAGCCGAGGAAGTCCCGTCCGACGAGGGCGTCGAGCAGCAGGTGCGCTCCCTGCAACTCATTGGTCCCGTAGACCTCCCAGTCAGCCGTCAGTTCGGTTCCAGGGCTCTCGGGATCGGATGCGTAGAAGTGGGCATTTGACGGCACGTACATGCCCTCATCATTCTGGAAGGCCTCGAGGCCGACCTCCATGGCGTTGATCTGGGCCCGGATGGCGGTCGTGGTCGCCCGGTTCCTGGCGTTCGACAACGCCGGCGTGAGGATGCCGATCAGCAGTGTGATGATCGCCATCACCGTCAGTAACTCGATCAACGTGAATGCTGGGCGTCTTCGTCTCGGGTACATGTTTGTGCTCCTCTGCACTTGGTTGGGTGGTAAGTTAGGCCGACCCCCGCTGCTCCCGCATCTATTTTATCCGGAGCAAGGCACCGAGTAAAGCCGGGGTACCTCCACAATTGTCAATGAAACCAGGCTTCTCCGCCCGCACCGCGCGGGCGACCATCATTTCGTGTCATCCGTATAGCTGCTATCCATCCGGACCAGGACCTTCGGCAGGATCGGGACTCTCGTTACGCCGGGCGCCGGGTCCTCCCGGAAGCACTCGCTACGATCCAGCGTCACCTGGGTCCGTTGGACATAGTTCCCGTCTTCATCCAGCAGCGCGATATAGGCCGTGAAGACATCGGACCTCGTTGTCAGCAAGTTGGCCCAGCGGGCAAGGAAGACCTCGCGGCCTCGGACACCGCCGACGTCGTAGTGCGTCGTGCCCTCGCCATCGACCCACTCTGTGGGCGCAATGGCTGCATAGGTTGCCGCTCCATTGTCATGGCGATAACGATAATCAGGCGAGAGCGCGCCCAGCGCCTCGAAACCGGCCGGTGGATCACCAAGGTTGGGATCGGACGAGCTGGGCAACTTGTGGTTCCACAGCGGCAGGTCGGAAGTCACGCCGAATCGGTCGATCTGGAACAGCTTGTCGTTATTGCCCCAGGCATCAACGACGCTCTCCTCCTGGTTCGTCATCAACGTGATCAACTCGGCGACGCTCTTGAAGGGGCCGGGGACGCCGCCCGTGCCGCCCCCGCCGCCGGGACCGGGCATGCTCTCTCGCGGGACGGCCACCGCGACCGTCTGTAGCAACCCGGAGGTGCTGTTGAACATCCGCAACGGCACCCGGCGATTCTCGCGCCTCGCCACGATCGCGCTGGCGTAATCCCAAAACAAGCTGGGGTGGTACGAATATGTCAGGGCCGGATTCGGAATCGCCTCACCGCCGCCAACGTACTGCTCCCATGCCGCCGACGTCGGCAGCAGGCTCATGTACGGCACGCTCCGCAACACGGACACCGGCGCCGTGTTGATGTTGATGCGGCCGGCAACGCGATAGAGAATATCCGCCCCTTCATTCACGTCGGCCTCAAACCAGTCCGTGCTCCCATTGCCGTTGTTGTCGACGCCGTCGTACAAGGGGCTCTGTGTGGTCAGCAACTCGAACAATCGCCACGTCCACGGCTGACCGTCTGGCTTTTTGGCATTGACGAAGTCCACGCGACCGGCGGCGCAGCGCTCTTCCGGCGCACTGGGAAGGTCCCCTGTCCCGAACTCAGCCTCGACGATCTTGGCCAGGAACAAGGTGACCGGCAGGTTGTCACCGCTGAAGGTAGAGAGTGCCGGCAGGCGCTCTTGCCCGTTGAAGTACCGCGCCGGGCCGATCATCAACATCCGGCTGATGTCGGCGACCGAGTCGAACGACTCGAAGGGCATCCCGGACGTAAAGCCGGCAACGAGACTGGCGTCGAGGCCCAGGCCATTCGGGAACAACGGCTCGTGGCTGGCGGTTCGCATCGTCGCCTGGGCGGGCCAGACGGACTCGGGGAGATTCGGGTCCAGGTAGTCGAACGTGTCGGATACGCCGGTCCGCTGGTCCCTGTTCGCTCTACCGAGCGAGAATCGTAGCGGCGGGCCGGGCAGGTTCGCCGGTGCGGGCTGCTCGGTGAACACTTGCCAGCAGGTGGTGAATCGCCAGCCCTGCGTGCTGCGCAGCAGGGAGAAGGCCCGGTGCGCCCCCTGGGGCATCAGCGCTGGCCGCCGCGCCCAAAGGCCACCACCGAAACGACTGCCGCCAGCCAGCCGGCCGCCGGAATAAGCCGGGTCCATCACGTCCAACACGTGCGTGCCGACATGGGCCTCGGTGCCGTCGGGTGAGTACACCAGTTCGATACTGCCATCCCCGTCGGTCGCGATTTCAAACCTGTTGTTCTGGTAGAAGGTCGTGATGTTGTGTGCGTCCAGAGGATTGTTAAGCTCGGTTGGTGCCGCGCTGGTGTCACCGCAGAAGACGAAGTAGTTCCCGTTCGGACCGCCATCGAGGATTGGCGACGAGCCGGTCGGCCCGCCCCGGTGGAAGTCGCCCAGCCACATCAAGCCGCCGCCGGCGACGCCCGGGGTCCGGAAGTACAGGTTGGCCGTCGAGACGATCCACCGTGGTGGAACGAACAGCTCGACCGCGAAGAACCACTTGTCCTCCTCTCCCGGCGGCTCGTTCGTGTGTCCGGGCTCAGACTGGCTTTCGCCGGCGATGAGGTAGGCGTACGCCTCGGTGAAGAACGGCTGCTTCTCGACGCCGAACATCCGGCGGCTCAGGTCCTGCCTCTTGTCGTAGATGAAATCAAGCATCGTGGGCTCGCCGTCGGAGTCGCGGTAGTCGGCCATGTTCAAGGCGAACTGCCAGGCGAGCCATTGGCGGTTCAGCGTTTCGTCGTCGGGCGTCAGGGGAAGGTCGAACAAGGACGCGATTTGATAGCGGTCCACGTCCCGCATGGCCAGGTACATCGCCGCGGCAAGGTAGCGGATGTAATCCCGCTTCGTCTCCTCGAACTTGCCCGCATCGTTGGTGGTCATGTTGATGTCGACCGGCTGGACGCGCATCCAGGTAGGCGGCAGGTCCGGGTCTGTGGCGCCGCCGTAGATGATCGGCCAGCCCATGGAGTATTGCGTGTCGGGTTCGCTGCCATACGGGAATCGAACCGGCTGGAGCAGCGAGCCGCCAGACGCCACCTCGGCCACCTTCTCCAAGGCGAGCGGCGGTACGACCTCGTGGCTGACGGTCGTGAACATCGGTCGCCGGATCGCAGCGGGGTCGTCCTCCTGCAACAAGGTCCGCCAACCCAGTTCGGCGCCGTTGTCGTAGCCCTCGTACGTCGCCGAACCGACCTGCGCGTAGTTCGAGTTCAGGCGGTTCCATCGTGCCTGGTCGGTGAGGTAGCTGTTGGATGCGCTGACCTGGCGGGTCCACAGCAGGCTCCCACGCAGGGCCCGATCGATGGTGCGATAGTCGCTCAGTTTCTCGTTCTTGTTGAAATCCCGAAGGTCGTACGGCGCCAACATGCCGCGGTGCCGCAAGGAGGCCTCGTCGCTTGGGCCATAAAGCCGATAGCCCAGGTTGGCGGTATCGCCGACGAGGTTGCGGCGGACCACGTCTTCGTCGTAGATCGTCGGATCCGGGGCGCTGATATCGTTCCAGCGGTAGGCCATCAAGCCCCCCGTTCGTTTCTCGACATAACTGCTGGTGAACGTGTCGTCGGCGTGGGCGACGTCGTCCAGCAATAGTTCCGTCACCCTGCGCCCGCGGCGCTCGCGGCGCTGCGGATTGTCGGTTGGTTCGTCGAATGTCAGCCTGCTGCCGCCGGCCAACTCCCAACTCGATGCGACGTTGACGTTCAACATGCCGGCATGGTCGACAATCCGGATGACGGCGTACAACTGCTTCGGCGCGTTTGGGTCGGCGGTGTCCATCGGCACGACGAAGCTGATCGGCGAATCGGGCACGCCGTCGCCATCGGCGTCGTACAGGTCCACGATGCCGTCGGCATTCGTGTCGAAATACGGGAAGCGGCGAATCTTTCCATCGAGAGGAAACGACGGCTTGTCCGCCGTCTCCCAGATCTTCCGTGCCTCGGCGATCGTGAGATTCGTCGTCGAGCCGGGAATGAGCGGTAGCGGATTGCCACCCGCGTCGATCGTCTCTCCGGTGGGAGTCTGAAGGATCAACACGTTTTCCAGGCTGCTATCGTCGTAGGAGGTTGCATCACCGGGGATGACCGGCGTACGCCGATTGTCCGCCCACTCGAAGTCAATCGAGGCCGAGTCTTGCAGGACATCCGTGCCCAGGTAGGAAACCCGATACCACGCAAGGACGTTCCCCTCGAAGTTCCATGGCGGGTCTTCGTGCCCCGTCAGCGCCGTGCCGGCGCAGCAGTTGTACAAATAAGGGTAGTTCGAGCCCAGCCAACGGTCGTTCTCCCCGGGGGCGTCGTAGGGCTCGTTGGTCTCCTCGAACGGGCCTGCGTCACTAATGTTCGACAGCGGGAAAGACTCGTTTCCCTTAGGCCCCCAGATATCGCGGTGCAGCATCTCCTGCACAACGCGGATGACCCCGTTCATCGCTACTTGGCCCGACGAGGCCGTCGACTCGTTGGCCACGCGCTTGAACTCGCCGTGCGTCTTCGCGATCAGGATCAGGCCGATCAACGCCACGAGCGTCAGCACGCCAAGCACGTAGACCATGACCGTCCCGCGGCGTCGCCAGGCAGCGAGGCCGGGCCGTCGGGCCTGTGCACTGGGCGACGCGCGAACGTGTCGCCGGTGTGATGGGCGTGTGTTGGCTTGCATCAAGCTCGTCTCCCAGTGTCACGCATGGCGTCCTGCCCGCACGACGAACAGGTCCAAGCGTATCCGTTGCGAGTCGTGGTCTCCCCGTCTCATCCTATGCGGGCACCAACCGTCCGCGGCGCGTCTTGCGGCGGGCTCGGCCGCGCCACGCCGGTTACGGCAACGGCACCACGATCGAAAACTCCATGCCGAAACGCGCGACGTCATACGTGGCATCACCGTCCGGATCAGGATCACCGTCTTCGTCCAGATCCACTTCGGTCGTGTGCTTCAGCCGGTGGTTGGCGTCGTAGATCCGGTACGTGAACCGCAGGGCCTTGGGGCGAAACTGCCACGTGTCCCCCCGCCAGATCGCACGGTACCGGGCGTCGTTCGCGGAGCCGCCGCCAACAGGCGGATCCGACCACTCGATCAGGTTGGCGCCGTCGTCGCCGACCATGCCGAAGGCCTTGGCCTCCGCCACCGTGGTGTCATCCGTGTACTGCTCGCGCAGCACCGGCAGGTAGTCGATGGGACTGCCCAATTGCGCCGACGAGGCGGGGTCCGGCCGGAGCCCAAACCACCGCGTCCGGTAATCACCGTTGGCTGGATCCACGCGGCGGCCGTCCGTCCACTCGATGCGGAAGTCCGCCAGGCCGTGCTGGAAGGCGAAGCCGCTGTGCGTGTAGTAGTCCCGACTGCCGGGGTCATCGAGCGTGGCGCTGGTCGGGCACCAGTTGGGCTCCCATAGGGCCGCGATCGTCGGATTGGACGACAGCTCGACGCTTATGTCCTTGCCGAGAACCAGGTTCACAAGCGTGGCGGCGTCGGCTTTGTATGTCTCGTCCGAAACGACGACGTCCATCTGACCTTCCCGGTAATCCTCGTACAGATCACCGCCGAGCAACATCCCACCCCCGCCCGTGAAGACACCCATGTCGGGCGGATTCCAATCCGGCGGCAGTGAACTCGGTGGATCGAGCAAGAACAGGATCGACCGGTTAGCGAAGACCCACTCGCAACCACTGAGCGAGTAGGCGTCGTCGTCGAAGGGACGCGGACGCAGGTCACCCGTGTCGAACAAGGGGATGCCGGGACCGAAATAGACGAGCGCCTGCGTGCCGGTGGCCGGCGTTTCATCCGGATCTTCCGGTGTGCCGCGCCTCGGATCGGTGAACGATTGAAACTCGCCAGGGCTGCCCGACGCGATGAACACCAATCGATCATGCCGCAAGCGGAAATACTCCCGGCCAAACGGCACGTCGCCACGCAGCCCCGTGGGCGGCGGGCTCTCTATGATAAGCAGGCCTGGCTCAATGTGCGCGAGCGCGTCCGTGAGACGCTGCTGAACCGCGGCGGACGCGGCCATGATCTCCGTGTGTGCCGTGGTGCGGCTCGCGGCCTCGGAGCTGATGTTGAAGA
Organism: Phycisphaerae bacterium; assembly: GCA_016935885.1. Next base: position 10,249 of record JAFGQA010000208.1, read on the forward strand.
TCTCCGAAACCGCGACGATCGTGACGGCCAGGATCGTCACGGCCACCAGGAGCTCCGTGATGGTGAATCCCCGCGTCACAACCGGCCCGGCCCCAGCCGGACCGTATGCCTCGACCGAGCGGCGGACGCCCGCGCCGCGCACCGTGGCGGCACTGCTTGCGGCCCGGCGAAGGAAACGGCCGGCGCCGGCGGCTCGCGGCGAGGTGTTCGCCGATCGGTTGGACGTAGGCAGGAGCATCACAGAAACACCTTCCAATCGATAAGCGGCGACTCCCTGCCGAAGCTGGCGTCGCCACCGCTGACGCCGTTGATGGATGGAGGGAAGACCCAGACGTCGAAGAAGCCCTGGCTGTCAGGCGGCAAGTCGCTGACGTCCTCGAGCACCTCGATCGGCCCATTGTCGAAAGCGTTAAGGACGGTCAGGATCCGCCCGGCGGGCACGGGCGAGACATTGCCGTAGGTCGCACCGTGAATCATGATCTTCGAGCCGACGGGGGCCAACTCCGCCAGTAACTCCGGACCCGTTCCCAGATCGTGGATTCGGTTCGTGGTCGCGTCGTATGCCAAGGTGATGCGCCATGGAACCGGAAACCGCCGGGCCGCGGTCATGTCCGGAAGGTTCGCCGTCGCCGTCTCGAACGGATGATCGATTAACACGTCCTGCTCGGCAAAAACCTGGTTGCGCTGCTGCCGGCAGATGGCCACGGCGTAGTTGACCGTTCCGTTGGCCAGGCGGCGATAGAAGCCGTACCAGACGACGCGGTTCGCCACGTCCTTGGATTCATCGTCGTCCAACGGTGCGAACCGATCGCTGAGCATGTCGGCGCCATACAGGTCAAGGTCATTGGAGATCCCGTTTATGCTCTGCGCATAGGTCACCGCGCCGGTGAAGTCCCACGCACCGCCGGCCTCGATATTGGCAAACGGCAGCAGATACCAGGGCGAATCGAGGCCCGCATCGAGCAGGCTCTGTTCCGACCGAAGCGCGTTCGAGTCCACGCGGCTGCGCAGCATGGCCTCGGCCTTCGACGCCAACTCGGTGGCGCGGGCCTGATAGACGCTGCCGCGGTGCTGTGACAAGGCAACCGGGAAGATCGCGGCGACCATCATCAGGCCGATGCCGAGGATGCTCACGCCGATGGATGTCTCCAGCAGCGAGAAGCCTTGCGGACGCCGCCATCTGTGGCACCGCCGTCTGTGGCACCGCCGTCTCGGCGGTGAGGACACAGGCGAGACGCCTGTGCCACAAATGCCACAGGTGCTACAAGGGCTTCGGAGTGAACTCAAAACCGAGGTCACGCTACAGGCCCCCCCCAAGTTGATCGCCGGAGAACCGGTTCAGGACCACCGTGGCCGCCGCCTTCTCGTAACGCCCGCCCGGCCGCGTCTGCTGCAGCCAGTCGGCGAGTTCCTGGGGCGTGACGTAGTCCTCATCCAGCACGGACCTCATCTTCGAGAAATCCGAGATTACGAAGCCGCTCGTCGACGTGATCGGCGTGTCGTCGCCGTCCACCAACGGGTTGAGCCTCAAGTTCGGTGACCCGTCCTCCAGACGATTCGCATTTGGATTTGGCGTCTCTCCATCGTCGAGAAAGTACCGCCGCGTCGCGATCCGTCGTGTGCGAATGACAAGCTGGCCGTTCTCGTCGAAGCAGAACGCCGCCCACATCAGGTTATCCAGGTCCTGGTCGGCATCCGAACCAGTGGTCGGACGGTCTTCATAGTCGATCGGATTCACGACCGCCGCCGGTCGGCCGTCACCGTCCAGCGGCATCCGCGCCGAGGCGTCCAGAACCGGAGCGAGCATGTAACCGTCCGTCTTGTGAAGCTCCGCGGGGTTGCTCGAATCGCCGGAAGACAGGGGATCCCAGCGGCCCCCCTGTGGCGGTGGATTCAGATGCCAGATTTCAAAACGCCCGTTGTACGAGTTGACCACCAGCATCGTCTCGATGTGGTTCGCCATGGCGTAGCTTCGTGCAACCTGGGCGTAGGTCACCACCGCGTTGCGGGCCTGAGCCAGTACACTGCTCTCCGTCAGTCCGCGAAAGGCCAGGCCGGTGATGGACAGCAGGATAGCGACAATCACGACGCCCACGAGGACCTCCGCCAACGTGAAGCCGGTCGGCACACCGCGGGCGGACGCATCGCGCAGCGCCAACCGGGCTCGTTGAGGGCTTGCTCTTCCTGGGCGGCATCGCGCCATCGCATGGCTCCTAGGGCATGATCGTCGGATTGTCCGTCGCTTGCCTGTACTCGTCCGCGGTCGGGTTGGCCTTCCACACGTTGCCGAACTTCCGGTTCGGCCCAGCGGATTCCAACACGTAGCCAACGGCCACGGGCGGCAGGTCGTCCGGATGGGACGTATCCGCCGTCTCGACCGGCATGTATCCCTTGTATGCGCTCTGGGCCCGATAGACCCAGAAATACCGATACGGCGTTCCCCACGGATCCACAAGCACTTGCCCCCGCCTCGCCGCCTTAGAACCCTTCTTCTTAGGGTAAAGCGGGGCCGTCACCGTGACGCCGTACTCCAAGAACTGCGTCACAAGATCATCGTCCTGGATATCCTTCAGAAGAAACGCATCATTCGGTGCGATGTACGGGCCCTTGCCCGAACTCTCCGTCAGGCAATACGCCAGGCACAAGTTGGCATTCAGGGCATCATTGCCACCGTGCGTGGACAAATCGGTAATGGGTATGTTCAAGTCGGCCACGTGGAAGTCCAAATCGTCGTTGAAACCGTGGGCGCTCTGCACCTCGAAAGCGTTCGTCTCGAACAGTCGGCCGGGAATGAAATCCGGCCAGCCCTTCTCGGCCACGACCACGCCGCCGACCTTCCACTTCGGCCAGAAGGACGCGTATTCATCGATGGCGCGGGTCACCATAGCAAGCTGCTGCTGGGCCCGGGAGCCCTTCTGCGAGTCCCTGACGATCTTGCCGCCGATCAACGTGATGCCAACCAGCACGGAGACGATGGCGACCACGATCAGCAGCTCGAGGAGCGTAAAGCCACGCCCACCGCCAAGCTTCCCGAATTGCCTTGCTCCTGGTTCCACTGCTGACCTCGAGCAACCCCCCGTTTGGGGAGCAACTAAAACCCGATCAACGACCTCCGCCACCGGTGAGGTTGTTAATCAGACTGACCATCGGAAGAAACATCGAAACCACGATGAAACCGACCATCACGCCAAGGAAAATGACCATGATCGGCTCCAACATGCTGACCAGGCCCGCCACGAGTGTCTCGACCTCGTCGTCGTAGTTGTCCGCAACCTTGATGAGCATCTTGTCCAGATCACCCGTCTCCTCACCGACATCCACCATGTTGACCACGAGGTTGTCCACCACCTTGGACGCCTTCAACGGCACAGCGAAGGATTCCCCCTCGCGAATCGAGTCGTGTACCTGTCCTAGCGCCCGGGCGTAAACCTCGTTGCCCGATGTGTCCTTGGTGATGGTGATGGCTTCCAGGATTGGCACACCCGCCGAAATCAGTGTCCCAAGCGTCCGCGTGAACCGGGCCACCGCCGTCTTTGAGAGGATCGCCCCCATGATCGGGATCTTGAGTTTGATCACGTCCAGCGCGAACCGACCGCCTTGGAATGCACGTATCAGCTTGTACAAGATGAAAAAGGCGATCGGCGTCAGCAGAAGAATCGCCCAGCCCGGAATCCGCATGTCAACCGTTTGACCATTTGCGTCTGTGGTCTTGCCCACCATGAAGTCCGAGACCGCCATCAGGAACTTCGTCGGCGCGGGCAGATCCGCGCCGAAGTCGCTGAAGATCACCTTGAACTTCGGCACGACGAAGACCATGATGCCCGCCACGATCGCCAGCGAGAATGACATCACGCAAACAGGGTAGATCATTGCGCCGATGACCTTCCGCTTGAGCTTCTGGGCCTTCTCCATGAACTCCGCCAGGCGTTGCAGGATGACGTCCAACACACCGCCCGTCTCGCCGGCGGCGATCATGTTGCTGTACAAGCGATCGAATACCCTCGGATGGCGGGCCATCGCCTCCGAAAGCGTCGCGCCGCCCTCGACGTCGTCGGCCACGTAACGCAAGGCGACACGCAGCACGCCGGGCTTCTGCTGTTGCTCCAGGATCCGAAGCGATCGCATGATCGGCAAGCCGGCGTCCATCAGCGTCGACAACTGTCGGGTGAACGCCGTGAGCTGCTTCGTCGAGACGCCACCGATGCCGCCGGCGCTCTTCCTCTTTGCGGGACCCGCCGCTTGAGCCGTCTTCTTCGCACCGCCACCTTTCTGGCGGACCTTCGTCGGGAAATAGCCCTGCGCGCGGATCTTGGCGATCGCCTCGTCGGACGTCGGCGCATCGACCTCGTCCCTGACCTCCTGGCCGGCGGCGTTCATCGCTTCAAACTGAAACTTCGGCATCGCTCCAAACTCCACATCAATCTGCGGACGTGCCTCGCCACACTCCCATCTGGTCACGGGCAGTCGGTGACGGCATCGACTCCGCAAGTACTCACCGCAAACCTACCGAGGCGCCCACCCCGCCGACGAGACGTCGTCAAGCCGCTTCGGAGTACCCCCGGTATTCTGGACACTGCATTATTCGCCTTGCCAAGGTGTCTGCCCAGTCCCGGTGTCACCGAGGCGAGACAAGCACTCTCAGGGGAGACCACCATAACATCTGTGTTCGAAGGGAGTTACAGCCATGAACGGCGGACTGCGGAGTCTGAACATTCAGTGATGATCGGTCACCCCCATGGCCGCAAGCACTTCAGAGCCACGCTTCCTCGGGTGGGTCCGTTACAGTATGGGCGGGTGCCACTGGCAGCTTGTCTGCCAGTGCGTATGCCCCCGCGCACACCAGAGAGACCGCACGGGCGGACAAGCTGCCCGTGGCACCCAGAATCGAATGCCGCCGGAAGTGTCACGGACCCTCCTCGGGTCGTGGCCCCATCCAGGATGGCGATTATCTTGTTTCATTGGGCCACCGCCTCAGGGGCACGCGAAGGACCCCGCAGTATAATGCACCGAGTACATCGAACTTGTTTGGACGGTGCGTGAATAATGCCAGAAAGTCCCCAGCTTCCTCGCGTGTTCCTCATTGGCAACGCCCGGCAACCCAGGGCCGCCGAGACCTTCCAGCGTCTCAGTGAGTGGCTCCGCACACGGGGCATCCTGGCCGGCGCGGACCTGGACGGTCGCCATGAACTGCTTAAGGAGGCCCACGCGGACTACGTGGTCGTTCTCGGTGGCGACGGCACCATCCTCTCCGCAGGCCAGGCGATGCAACACGACCAAGTCCCGATCGTCGGCGTCAATCTCGGAAAGCTCGGTTTCCTGGCAGACTTCTCCGTCGAGGAACTGGAGCGATTCCTGGACCGCATCCTGACGGACCGCGATCTGATCAGCAAACGCATGATCCTGGACGTTCAGGTTGTCACTCCGGCCGGGGTGACGTTCGGCGGCATCGCCCTCAATGATTGCGTGATCCGCGTCGGGTCGCCTTTCAGGATGGTCAGCCTGACGGTTGATATCGATCATCAGCCCGTCACGACCATCGTCGGGGACGGTCTCATCGTGGCCACGCCGACCGGTTCGACCGCACACAACATGTCGTGCGGAGGCCCGATCATTCAGCCGGACGTCAATGCCATCATCTTGACGCCAAAAGCTCCGCACTCCCTCACGCATCGGCCCGTGGTCGTCGGCTCTGATTCACACGTAAAGATTACCGTCGTCGAATCCAGCGAGGGCGCCGCCGTGGTGCTCGATGGCCACCTCGTCCGGCCCATCGCCGGAGGCACGCAAGTCATGGTGCGCAAGTCGCCAGCAGTCTTCCAGCTCGTCCGCCATCCACACAGGAAATCCTGGAACACGCTGGTCATGAAGCTGAAATGGGGCCAGAATCTGACGTAATCCCATGCGTCTTACGCCACCTATCCAGATGCGCGCCAGCGCGGCCGCTCGAACCGTCGCGACGTCGGCAGACAACAGTGCCATCCTCGTGGCACTGGTTCCATGTTTTGCGCTCACCGTCGTTTTGGGTCTCCTGTCAGACGGCGTGTACCACGACGACGACCTGACGCATTTCCTCATGGCTCGCTGGGCGTACCAGTTCCCCGAGTACCTGGTCCACCTGTGGGGTCGCCCCGGGTTGACGGTCCCGCTGGCAGCCGTCGCGTGGTTCGGCGACGCCGACCATGCCTGGCACGCCGCCCGCGTCCTTTCCGCCGCCGTCACCGCCGCGACGGCCCTCCTCGCCGCCAGGCTTGCGGCCAGGCTCGGCCTGCGCAACGCCTGGCTCGTCGTCCTCGCGTGCTACGCCCAGCCGCTCAACACGCTCCTGGCCTACACGACCCTGACCGAGAACTTCGCCGCCTTCTATCTCGTGGCTGCCGTCAGCCTCCTATATGGCCGGCGCCCCATTGCCGCCTCAGCCGTCTTCTCGATGGTCCTGCTGACCCGACACGAGGCCGTTGTCTTCCTCCCGGTCTGGTGGGTTGCCCTCGTCGCACGGCAAGCTCCAACAAACCGCAGGATCGTTGCGTGCCTCCTCTCGCTTTGGGGACCGGCGGCGCACAACCTCGTCTTCTGGCTCGTTTTCGACCGGTGGCCGGTTAGCATCTTGTTCCAGCCGCACGGCTCGACCGAGTATCCCGCACTCGGCTTGCTCGGCTACGTGCCACACGCGCTGATCGCCGTGCCGCCGGCGATGGCCGGCCTTGCCCTCGTTGGCACCATGGCCTTCCTGCGTCGGGGCCGGCTGCTGATCCCCTCGCTGGCCGGGCTGTTTCTGCTGACGCACGTGGCTATCAAGGCCTTGGGCGTCTTTGCCAGCGGCGGATACGGCCGCTTCATGGTTGTCGTGACGCCGTTTGTCGCCATCCTCGCCGTGGTCGGGCTCAACGAGATGGCCGCCCGGGTCCGCAACCGCCGCCCGGCGGGTGTGCAGTGGTTTGCGGTCGGGGTCGTCTGGCTAATCGGACTGGCCGCCTTCGCGGCCGAGTGGCGGGCGGGAAGAATCTTCGTGCGGGACGTTCGGCTTGTCTGGGGGCTGTGTCTTGTCGTGGGCACAGTCATCGCGGTGCTCATCGCCGCGTGGGCGACGTCACGTCGGGGCCGCGGCCGATTCGCCACGAAACTCGCCGTCTTCGCGTTGGGTCTGACCTGTGCTATTCAATGGGCATACGTCGTCCGCCCACTGGAGCTGAACCGCGGTGCGGCACAGGTCCGGCAAGTGGTCGGTTGGCTGCGGCACGAGGGCTTGTGTGACCAGCCGGTGTTTGCGACGAATCCGTGGTTTGCTTACTTCCTCGAGCTCGTCGAACACCCGCGAGCACACAAGGATGCCACGCTCCTGGCATCGATGCCGGTTGGCACGATCTTCATCTGGGATTCAATCTACAGTGAAAGCGACTTCCATCGGCTCCGGCTGGATTCGTTTCTTGCCGATGGCAGTTATCAATTGCTGCGGACGTTTCCGAGCGACGGCACGACAACCGGCTTGGATACGAGTACGGGAGCCAACGCGGCCGCCCTCGGATGCGGCGTGAAGCTGTACGTCTTTCGAAAGGTCGCCGAGACGCCGCTCCCTCACGTATCGGGGGCGTCGTACCCGGCCGATCTTATGTCGGCCGAGGAGCCTTTCTTGGGCCTGTACTACATCCGGGCTTCAGAAGGCGAGCCGTAGGCTTCAACCCGCGCGGCCTTGGAGAACAGAGGACCCCCACCGATCAACGACCCCGCGACCGGCAAAAGCAAACCGTGACGCGCGCGAACCCGTCCCGGACCATGCACACGGGCTTCCGAATGTCCGGCCGGTCGCCCGTCAGCGCAGACGCCCACGGCGGCGGCGCCCGAACAGCACAAGGCCCGCCACGCTCACGAACAGCAGGGTGGCCGGCTCAGGCACCAAGACGGGCGAGGAGCCACCGGCGGCCAGTGCGTCAGGCACGTCCGCCAAGGCCAGCGGAGCGGCGGGGCCGGCTAGAATGCTCGCCGCCAGCAGCACCAGCGGAACGAGCACTGCCGCTGCTGGCGGCCTGAATGTACCTGTTGTTGTCATCATGGTCCCCCCTATGTCGGCCGGCGAACAGCTTCGTGGACGATGCCCGCTGCGGTCTGCGTCCGCCCAAAGCCTACGATTCAGATTCGTGAGAGGCAAAGCTGGGACAAGGGCTGTCCCATAAAGTGATTGCTTCACGCGTGTCAGTCCTCAGTTATAGGGCATCCGGGCGCGCTCGGTCTCACGAACACAAGGACGTTGTCGTCATCGGGACTCGTGGCAATCAGAGCGGCTCCTTGTTCAACAAGGGCAAGAAGACGCATTGGGTCCATCCGGGTAAGCAGCGTGAAGAGCACACAAGGGGATACTTGGCTAGAGCGTTTTAGGCTTGAGTGTGCATGCTCCATTGACGCTTCGTTGTAGCGTCGGCCCCGTGTGGCCAACGGGGATGACCAGTTTGCCGACGTTCCTCAAGGGTGACCGCTGACCGCTCCCTCACGGTCGCGGTTCCGATCGGCGTCGG
>JAFGQA010000209.1 GCA_016935885.1 Phycisphaerae bacterium
CCCGTGCGGTCTCTCCGGTGGGCGCGTGGGGCATACACACTGGCAGGCAAGCTGCCAGTGGCACCCGCCTAAACTGTCATGCACCCCACGCCTCATTGGAGATCTTGGGCCGGCAAACGCATCCCGCGTGTTGACAATCGCAACGCAACGCCGCCGCCCTTTACGGCTCGATACGCCGCAGATAGTAACCGGTCCCGGCGGCAAAACCCAGAATCCCCAACACTACGCAAGCCGTGTTGTACCAACGCCCGAACTCAAAGAACGCCGGATGGAAGAAGTACTCGATCGCCTGAAGCGCGCCCGCGACCAGGACCGGTGCGAAGATGCCGATGCCGGTCGCAATAGCGGGGCTGGCCAGGAATGACGAGCAGAACCACGCCACGCCAAACAGGATGACCGCGGTACTCGCCAGGTACGGAACGGCGTCAGTGAAGCGGTCACCCGGGAGGCGGCTCGCCTCCCCTTCGGCGTCCGGCAGGAGCGGACCGAGGCCGTAGATGATCGCGAGGTTGATGATCCAAACCAGCAGACAGGCGCCGACCGCCAGGATGACCTTGCTCGCGATGATGGCCCGACGTGAGGGCGGCAGATAGGCCAGGAACTCCGCCGAGCGGTCTGCCCGTTCACTGGCAACGGCGTTGCCGCCGAGCAGCGCCATCGTAAACAGCGAGCACCCGAGGCTCGCCAGGCTCAAGACCATCCAGACGTCGTATTGCCACCACGGCGCGGCGCCATAGCGCCACTGGCCATAGATGCCGTGCGTGAGTCCGGCGAGGAACGGCAGGAGCAGCATCGCCGCGCCAAAGACGAGCACGAACAGATTCACGCGACAGTCCTTCCACAATAGCGCTCTCATGTCAACGCCCTCCGGCCTTTTACGTAATCCTTGAACACGTCTTCGAGACCGAGATCGATCACCTCGACGTTCTCCACCGGGCATCTGTTCCGCAGATAGTCGAGCGTCGCCGGCGTGAAGCCGCGAACCGTCAGCAGCCACTCGCGACGCTGGAGGCGCTGCCAGATCGTGCCATCAGGCGGCTTGCCCGGCTGGCAGCCGTCACGCAACACGGCACGGATGCGTTTCGTCCCAGTCAGCAAGTCGTCGGTCGGGCAGTGGACCAGCAGGTGGCCTTCGTAGATGATGCCGACCGTGTCGGCCAGCCGCTGCACGTCGCTCAGCGTATGGCTGGAGAACAGGACCGTCCGCCGCCGCTCGCAGATCGCGCGCAGGATGCCGTCCAGGAACTCCTCGCGTATGATCGGGTCGAGTCCCGACGTCGGCTCGTCGAGGATCAGCAACTCGGGTTCATGGGCGATGGCCACCAACAGCGCGAGCTTGGCCGCCATGCCCTTCGAGAGGTGCTTGACCTTGCGGTTCACGTCCAAGTCGAACGAATCCAGGAGTTCCGCGCAGAGCCGGTCGTTCCAGGTTCCGTAGAACGAACGGCAGAAGCCAATCACATCCCCGACGCGCATCCAAGGGTAGATGAAGTGCAACTCCGGCACGTAGCCGATGCGCTGTTTCATCGCCTCGCACCGGGCGGAGACGTCAAGACCGAGCACGCGTGCCTGGCCGGCCGTCTTGCGGAGCATGCCCATCAGCATCTTGATGGTTGTCGTCTTGCCCGCGCCGTTGGGCCCGATGAACCCGAATGTGCTGCCCACTGGGATCCGTAACGTGAGATCGTCCACTGCCAGCGCGTCGCCGAATCGCTTGGTCAGGCCAACGGTCTCGATTGCGAATTGGGAAAACGATCTCGTCGTCATGGCTTGCTCCTCGCTTCCACGCTCGCGTCTTGCGACGCCTTCTCGAAGGTGGCCCGTATGTGCTCCTCCGACATGTTCGCCGCCTGCCCGGCGCGAACTCCCTGAGCAAAGGCCGAATAAACGGCGGCCGCGGACTTGCTCCGCGCGGACCGCACGCCAGTTTTGGCCACGAACATGCCGAGGCCCTTTCGTGCGTGGATCACACCCTCTCGCTCCAGCTCCTCATAGGCGCGCTGGACGGTGTTGGGGTTGACGGTCAGTTCCAGGGCCATGGCCCGTAGCGAGGGGATCATCTCGCCCGGGCGGTAGACACCCGCCGCGATCGCCCGGCGGACATACGCGGCGATCTGCTGGTAGATGGGAACCGGACTGTTGGGATCAACACTCATCAGGCAACACAAGCCCCCACATGCCACCCTACTGCCCTAGTGCCTTAGTGCAGTATAGCGCGCCGTCATGGGGCCGTCAAGCCTCAAAAGCCTGCCGATGCAACCTTCTAGAGCATTTCACGGTTGGATACACCTGTGGCACCTGTCTGCGTGCGACGCACAGGCAGGCCGCCGCCTCGGCGGTGGGTTCACGGGCTTTGGCGCCCGTGCCACAGTCGTAGGCAAGCGTGAACTGCTCTAATCACGGCGTGTGGACGGATGTCCTGCGTGGGGTCCATGGCAGTTTGCGCGGGTGCCACTGGCAGCTTGCCTGCCAGTGTGTGTGGTCCATGCGCGCACCGGAAAGACCGCACGGGCGGACAAGCCGCCCGCGGCACCCAGGATCGAGTGCCGCCGGAAGTGTCACGGACCCGTCCGGCTCGGCCGGACAGCGATACACCGTTCATGGAGGCCTGTGGGCATTCTTGAACGTGGTCGCGCCCTTCGTGAGATGCGGTACGACCGACGGCGCGTCACTCGAGCAGGACCGGCTTCAAGTCGCCGAGACGCACAGAATCACCACCTGGCAACACGATTTCCACGTCGTCGCGATATCGTCGGCCCGGCTGCCAGACGACCGTGGGGTACGCCCCGCGGGCGAAGTAGAAAGGCCCCCAGCGGGACCTGCCCTCGCCCAGCGTCAAGCCAAACCGGTAATCCGCCTCGATCCGTGCCTGGCATTCCCACAGCAATGTCACACGGTACCTACGGGCCTCGCCGACCGGGCCTTCGATCGGACGAAGGCCCATGCCCACCAGTGCGATGCCCTGCCCCATGTCCAAGGAGACCGGCGTGATGCCCGCTGGCCACTGCGTCGGCGTCAGCTCGCGAGCCAGCGGTGTGGGCGCGGGATCTCGGATCAGCATGACCAGGTGGTAGTCTGCGAAGGCGGCTTGATATCCGCCCGATCGCAAGGCCCGAACGAGCGCCTCGCGCGGCCTGCTGTTATCCTGGCGGTCCAGATCATGAATGATGACCACGTCGCCCAGGTGCTCGCCCTGCACCGTCCAGAGACGGGCCGCGTCAAGGAAGTGCGCGGCGATTCGATAGCTGGCGGTCACGCTCGAACCCGCCGGCAACAGCGAACGGATGCGCCGAATGTGGTCGATCTCCCCGCGGAGAAGCGGAGGGGAAGACGGTCGAACGGGATTGTTCGACAGAGGCCCCACGCCGAGATAGACCTGCCCGACCATCGCTGCAAAAACCAGACACCATCCGGCTCGCAATCGCCGCCGCATGGGTGCGTAGGCATTGACACGGCCGGGCGCAGGGCGTTGGCCCGTATTCTGGTGGCGGCCTTCGCCCGGGCCTGCATCTGAAACACCGGGGGCGGCTTCCTCACCTCGCAGGGCCATCCCTCTCCACGCCTCCATGCTTGCGAAGAACAGGACGACCATCGCCGGCGTGTAGTATTGGAAGCACAGGTTGTGCAACTCGACGTTCGCCGTGAGCATCGTCTCGGCCAACGAAGGCAAGGCCAGGCAAGCCCAACGCCAATTCCTAAGCGGCAATCCGGCCAACGGCAGAATCAAGGCCAGCAAGAAAGACATGTTTGTCAGGAGTGAAGGGACAAGTGCTTCGGTTCCAAGGAACTGGCCGAAATGAAACGCAATGTGCGGATACGGCTCCCCGCGGTAGTGCGGGACGACCAGCAGCACGGCGAAGGCCAGATAAGCCGCCGCGCTGGCGAGGACGGCCGCTCCGAGGACCCGGCGCTTGGGGACGAAGAAGACGTAGACGCCCCACGCCGCTACGGTCAGGGCGAGGTCTTCGCGTATGGCCATGCAAAGCAACATGCAGGCCGCCGCCGCGCGCCAGCGTCCCAGCGCGCCCAGGGCCAACCCAACGAGCAGCGGCCCCGCGGCCATGTAGATCGGGTGGAAGCCGTAGCCCTGAGCCAGCACCAGACATCCGTGGGCTGGCAGAAGCAGCCAGGCGATTGCCGCCAGGACTGCGGCGGTGTTCGACTTCAAGCGTCGCCGAACGTACCAGGCCACGATCACGGCGGGCCCATTCAGACACACGGCCGACAGGGTCACGAGCAATCCAAACGGGTCCACGCCGATCCTGCACAGAGGGACCAATGCCCAAAGGGCGAAGAAGGCGTGCTCTCCCAGGATGCTTCGACCGAGAGAGTCCACCCACAGGCCCTCACCTCGGGCCGCGTTGTGCAGCGCCCTTGTAAACAGACCAATGTCTCGATAGCCAAAGGACAGGAGACGCCAAAGCTCAAGCTGCATGGCGACGTGCAGGATCACCATCCCGGCGGTGGCAGCCAGGACCCAAGTCCAGACCCAGTGTCGCGATGTGTCCGCGAGGCGCAATCGCGGTGCCACGAGCCAGGCGCCCCAGACCAGCAGCGCCATCCAGGCGTACAGCAACCAAGGCTCCCGCGGGGCAAGCTGCCACTGCGCGAAGGCCAACACCGCGCCACCAACGCCCACGGGCCACGCCGGCCGCACCAGCCGGCCAAGTGCCCTCACTCCCAAAGAAGAGCGGCGGGCTTCAGCCCGCGTGGCCGTCCGCCCCCCGCGGGCACGTCCGAGCAGCAACAGCGTCAGGCCCGCCACAACCGGGAGAAGATACTGCCAGCAGCGGAGCTCCGGTCGCCAGGCGACCTCGTGCTGCACCCAGTAGTAACGGACCCAGCCGAAGACGCCAATGCCAATGGCACAACCACCGGCAGCCGCAAGCGATCTGGCCAAGGACCAGGAGGACGTCATGAACCGGATTATACGAGGGCAGGCCGGCGGATTGGGGCTCATGTAGGACGAAATGTACTTGAGCAATCCGCTTAACGCTCGATAATGCCATGAAGAAGGCGGCGTTGAGGGACTGCGCTCGCCGCGATGAGGGCTTATAATGTGTTGCCCTACCTGAAAGGGGGGAGCTCCTTGACGCCGCCGCCGTCGGCAAAGCAGCATCGGACACGCACCATGAGACTGACCGACCAGCCATCTAACACCGCGGTTCGATCTGGCGCTCGCTCGTCGCTGCTCGTCCCTGTGTTGGCGCTCGTCATCGTCGCTGTATCCGCGACCCCCGCCGAGGCATACATCGGGCCCGGCGCGGGTTTCGCGATCGCCAGCTCATTGTTCACGATCATCATCACGTTCTTCCTAGCCTTCCTCACGCTACTGATCTGGCCAATCCGCTGGGTCATCCGCGCAATCAAGGGGCGGCGCGCGTTTGCCAAGAGCCGGATCAAACGCGTGGTTGTCCTGGGCCTGGACGGGATGGAGCCGACGCTGACCGAGAAGTACATGGCCGAGGGAAAACTGCCGAATCTGGCAAAGCTGGCCGAGCAGGGGACATACAAGCGGTTGGGCACAACGCTGCCGCCCCTGACGCCGGTGGCCTGGTCGACCTTTCTGACCGGCTGCAACCCGGGCAAGCACAACATCTTCGACTTCTTGACCGTGGACCGCCGCCACTACCTACCAGAATTGTCAAGCGTGTATGTCGGCGGGACGACCAAGACGCTCAAGTTGGGCAAGTACCTCATCCCCCTGGGCAAGCCGGATATCCGGATGCTTCGCAAGGGCAAGCCATTCTGGAAAGACCTGGGCGAGCACGGCATCTTCAGTGCGATCATTCGCATGCCGATCACCTTCCCGCCCGAGAAGTTCCGCGGCGTGTCCCTCAGCGCGATGTGCGTGCCGGACATCCGCGGTACGCAGGGGATGTTCAGCTTCTATACGACCCGGTCCACGGAAGATAGCATCTATGAGGGCGGGGAGCAGATCCACGTCGAGCGCAAGCGCAACGCGATCAAATCGCACCTTGTAGGCCCAACAAACAGTATGCGGGTCGACAACGCCGTCATGACTGCGCCGTTCACCGTTACCCTGAACGGCCGGCGAGACTCGGCCGAGTTGAGCCTTTGCGGCGAGAAGCACACGCTCAAGCTGGGCGAATACACGCCGTGGATCAACTTGCATTTCAAGGCCGCCCCGGGCACGAAGGTCCACGCGATCTGCCAGTTCTTGTTGCTTCGCACGGAGCCGGAATTCGAGTTGTACGTCACGCCGTTGCAGATCGACCCGGAGAAGCCGGCCATGCCGATCTCGCACCCGAAGGTCTTTTCGACCTACCTGGCGAAGTCGCAGGGGTCTTTCGCGACGATGGGCCTCGCGGAGGACACCTGGGCCCACAATGAGAAGATCCTGCAAGACCCCACCTTCCTGCACCAATGCCTCGAAGGCGATCGAGAGCGCGAGGTCATGTTCTTCGACGCGCTCGACAAGACCAAGCGGGGGCTGGTTGCCTGCGTCTTTGACGGCACGGACCGCGTCCAGCACATGTTCTGGCGGTACATCGACCCGGCCCATCCCGCCCACGAAGGCTTCGGGGACGAGCGGCTTAAGAATGCCATCCCAGAGCTGTTCGAGCGGATGGACGATCTGGTCGGGCGTACGATGGACAAGTGCAACGACGATGACACCCTCTTGTTCGTCATCAGCGACCACGGTTGCAAGTCATTCCGCTACGGCGTCGATCTGAATCGGTGGCTGATCGACAACGGTTACATGAAGCTGAAAGAACCGGCCAACGGGAAGAAGTACCTTGCCACGGTGGACTGGTCGCAGACGCGGGCGTACGGCTTGGGCCTAAGCGGGATCTTCCTGAACCTCGACGGTCGTGAGCGGCAGGGGATCGTTCAGGCAGGCGCCGAGGCCGACGCCCTTCGAGAGGAGCTGTGCGAGAAGATCACGGGGCTGAGGGACCCGCGACACGATGCGGTGGCTGTCAACAAGGCCTATAACACCCATAAGTGCTACGCGGGGCCTTACACGGAAGCCGCGCCCGACGTGGTCGTGGGTTACAATGAAGGCTATCGCGTTTCCTGGGAAGCTGCCATCGGAGACATCACAGACGAGGTCTTCTCAGACAACATGAAGGCGTGGAGCGGCGACCACTGCATCGACCCGCAGATCGCGCCGGGCGTTATGTTCAGCAACCGGAAGATCAACGCGGAGGCGCCGCGTATCATGGACTTCGCGCCGACCATTCTTGGGTTGTTCGGCGTGGATGTGCCGAGGAACATGGATGGGCGGCCGCTGGAGGTCGAGTTGGGCAACGGGAGGCAAGCGTCGGCGGCATGAACGGAATCAGCGGCATGATGTGTGGTCGCCAGCCCCAAGAGCCCCGGAGGTTGCTCGACGGGTGGCACGGCGGTGCGAGGGGACGTACCTCGCGCGAAACATCGGGGGCTTTTGGACACAGTTGCCGCTTGCCGTGCGCTGCCTTGTCAGCGGTCGTTGCTGCCGTCGCTTTGCTGGCGAGTATCGGCGGTTGCGACTGGACGAGCGGTGGCCATGGCGCGGCACGTGGCAAACAGGTCTTGATCCTCGGCTGCGACGGCATGGACCCGAAATTGGTCGGGCGAATGCTGGACGAGGGCCGCCTGCCGAACCTCGCCAAGCTGGCCAGCGAGGGCGGTTTCTGCCCGTTGACGACAAGCATCCCCCCGCAGAGTCCCGTGGCCTGGTCGAATTTCATCACCGGTGCCGGCCCCGGCGTCCACGGCATCTTCGATTTCATCCACCGTGACCCGAAGCGGCACGCCTTCCCGTATTGGTCGGGGAATGAGATCGTTGCGGTGGAGGAGAAGGAGCCGTGGCCCACGTTTGGCGAATACCAGTTCCCGAGGATTGAGACGAAGAACGTTCTTCTACGGCACGGGACACCTTTCTGGGAGTACCTCGACGAGCGGGGCATTCCTGTTCAGATGTATCGCATTCCTGCGAACTATCCGCCCACCGTGTCAAAACATGGTAACGCAAGATGTCTGGCCGGCATGGGCGTGCCGGACGCGTTGGGCAATCAGGGCACGTACCAGCACTTCTCGTCCAAGCGCCGTCGCAAGAGGCTGGACGGGAGCGGGTACAAGTTGCGGCTTCGTCACGATTACAAGTCGGGGGCATACGTCGGCAACGTGCTCGGGCCCCCGAACGATCACAAGGTGAAGACGCCGGATTTGTCCGTTGAACTGAAGATCTATCCGGACGCCGAGAATGACGTGGCCAAGATCATCTACGTCAACGAGGGCCTGCTCGGGGACGACACCGTGGAGATGATCCTGAGCGTCGGGGAGTGGAGCGACTGGCAGGAGGTACATTTCCTGAAGACGCCTATCGGCCCCACGTTTCGCACGATCGCGCGGTTCCTATTGCAGGAGGTTCGCCCCGAGGTAAGGCTGTACGTGAGCCCGATCAATTTCGATCCCACTGCTCCGGAGGCGGTATTCAGCGAGCCGGCGGACCTGGTTGAGGACGTCGCGGAGGAGATTGGGCTGTTTTACACGCAGGGCTTCGCGGAGGAGTACAACGCCCTGAAAGATGGTGTCTTCACCGACGAGGAATACCGCATTCAGGCGGCCTATGTCATGGAGGAACGGTTCAGGCTTCTCGACTATGCCCTCAACCATTTCGAGGATGGCTTGCTGTTCTTTTACTTCTCCAGCACGGACCTTCAGGCCCACATGTTCTGGTGGGATTCCAACGAGAAACACCCCGTCCGAAGTGCCGAGGACAGCAAGAAATACAACGCCGTTGTCGAGAACGTTTACTTGGCGATGGACGAGGCGCTGGCGCGTTGCCGGAAGCGGCTTGGCGAGGACGCCACGATCATCGTCATGTCAGACCACGGCTTCGGCAACTTCCGTCGTTGCGTGGGTGTCGCCACGTGGCTTCGGGACGAGGGTTACTGGGTGTCCACATCCGATGACCCCAAGGGCCTGTACGTGGACACCGACTGGACCAGAACCAGGGCGTACAGCCTCGGCGTCGGCGGCAGCATCTATCTCAATCTGAAGGGTCGAGAGACGGACGGCATTGTCGATCCGAGCGAACGGGACAGCCTGCTTAACGAGATGTCCGCGAAGCTGATGAAGCTGGTCGATCCTGAGACAGGCCAGTGCGTCCTGCGGCGCGTGTATCGGGCGGACGAATGGTACCATGGCCCGGAGGTGAAGAACGCCCCCGATCTGCTCCTGGGATACGAGCGTGGCTACCGGGCGAGTTGGGCGACGGGCCTGGGTGACTTCGACGATGCGGTGATCGTCGACAACACGAACGCCTGGAGTGCCGACCACTGCATTGCCCACGACTTGGTTCCCGGCATCCTGGTGACGAACAGGCAGATGACGGTGGACGATCCCGCCCTGATCGACGTCGGGCCAACGGTGTTGGCGGAGTTCGGCATCTCCACACCCGACGGGATGACCGGGCATAGTATCTTTGAACCGCCCGGGGAGCGCCTGTCTCGCCGGAACAAGGGGAGGTAGGCTGGCGATGTGTCGTTGGGAGACTCGGCCATAAACGAAGGCGGTCTTGGTAAGAGAGGTGACCTTTCATGTTGGGTGGCAACGTCAAACTGGACAAGAACCTGTTGGGGCGCGTGAAGAAGTATGCCGAGGCTGCCGGTTACAGCAGTCCTGACGAATTCATCACCCATGCAATCGAGAAGGAACTGGCGAAGCTAGACCAGGCCAAGGGCGATGGTGCGGAGACAGATCCGGCCGTTCTGGAGCGGCTGAAGGGGCTCGGCTACATAGAGTAGCCGGCGTATGCGGCACTCGGCCGCCGAGACACTTTGAGACCTGCCAAGCGGAAGGCACCGAGTCTTGGACACTGTCACGAAAGTCATGGCCTGGCTGGGGGACATCGCCTTCGCCCTCCTGTCGATGTTCTCGCCCGTTGTGGCGTTGTGGATCATCTCCGCGTTGACGGGCGTCTTCATGCTACTGATCTGGCGGTACACGTCCAATCAAGACGCCATCGCCGACATACGCAACAAGATCTCCGCGCACCTGCTTGCCACCCGGCTCTTCAAGGACAACCTGTCGGTCACGTTCCGCGCCCAGCGGCAGATCATCTGGCAATCGCTCCGGTTGCTCGGCTACTCGGTCCAGCCGATGATCATCATGGTGGTGCCGTTCGTGTTGATCATGGTGCAGATCGGACTGCGTTACGAGCATCGGCCGCTCGAAGTCGGCAAGACAGCCCGTATCAAGGTCACGCTGAAGGACGGGGCCATGAAGCAGGAGGCCAAGTGGAAGGGCGTCGGCGACCAGCTCGCCTTGCCCGATGGTCTGGGCGTCGATCCGAACGACCCCTGCCGTGTGAAGCCCCTTCGGACGGTGGATTGGCGGATCACGCCGGCAGGGGCCGGCGATTACGCGTTGACCTTTGGGAAGGGATCAGACAAGGTCGAAATGCCGCTGCGCGTCGGCGAGGGATTCAAGCGCATCAGCAGGTTGCGCGGCGGCGGTTTCTTCGACCGCTTGATCTATTCGGCGGAACCGTCGATTCCCGAGGCATCGGTGTTCGAGTCCATCGAGGTTTACTACCCCACGCGCTCCACGCTGTTCTTCGGCTACGATGTCCACTGGCTGATCACGCTGTTTGTCTTATCCATCGTCTTTGCGCTGATATTCAAACCATTCATGAAGGTCCATATCTAAGCGCGTCACGGCGTCTCGGACTGACGGCGCTGCGACAGGACCGCCTCGAGACTCCTCCGCGCCAGGGCATGGCTGGGGTCGATCTGCAGGAGCCTGCGGTACTCCTCGGCGGCCTCGTCGAGCCTGCCTTGCCTCGCCAGGACGCCCGCGAGTCTGTAACGCGTATCGACGGAGTCGGGGCCCAACCGCACGGCTTCGGTGTAGTGCTCGACGGCCTCCCCGAGCCTGCCTTGAATGACCAACGTGTTGGCCAGATTGATGTGCGCCTCAAGGAGTTCGGGCTGATACCGTACCGCGTCCCGGTAGCGCCGCACGGCTTCCTCGAACTTGCCCGCCTTGACGAGCGCGTTACCCAGGTTGTAGTACGCGCCGGCTAAGTCGGGCTTGAGACGCACGGCCTCCTCGTAGTGGGCGATGGCCTCCGCCACATCCCCTCGACTTGCCAGCGCCATGGCCAGATCGTTGTACACTTCAGGCCTCCGAGGATTGAGCCGCAGGGCTTTGTTGTAACAATCAACGGCCTCATCGAGGCGCCCGAGTTGAACAAGCACTCTGCCCAGGTTGTGATGTGCCTCGGCGCAATAGGGATTGATCCGCAGGGACTCGGTGAACTGCTCAGCCGCCTCACCGGGCTTGCCCTCCTTGACCATCAACTTGCCCAAGGTGTTGCGCGCGCCAGCGTTTCGCGGCTCGATCTCCAGCGACTTGGTGAAGTGGCGGATGGCCTCGTCGGTCTTCCCCTGAAGGGCCAGAACGTTGCCCAGGTTATAATGCGCCTTGGCGCTGCCCGGGCTAAGGCGGAGAGCCTTTGTGAGATGAGGAAGGGCTTCGTCAAGCCTGCCCTCTTCAGCCAGCGTTGCGCCGATATTCTGGTGCTCGAAGGACCCGTGGGCGGTCCTCATCTTGCCGATGTCCATGTTGCACAAAACCAACAGGCCAGCCAGCAAGACGGTCGGCGCGATCACTTTCGCAGCCGCGCCCCGCTGAAGACGCCGGATGACCATCTCAACGGCGCAGGCTCCATACATGGTGAGCAGGGGGAGTGTCGGCAGGCGGTAGCGCGCTGTGACGAAGAAGGCGAGCATGAAGGCGCTCTGGGCCGCAAGAAGGCCGAAAAGCGGAAAGTGCCGCCGCCAATCTCGGCACTGGAGGATCACCCCGAGCAGACCGAGCGGGATAATCAGCCCCGATGGGAATGCAATGACCTTCTTCCAGAGCAGCACGCTCAACAGGAATGCGTGTTGCCTAAAGGCATAGAGGTTTGAGTTGCGGGGCGTCTCATCGCCACTGAGCAACTGTAGAAGTTTGAATCCCATCAACTTCACAAAGTCGAGAGGCTTGTCAACGATCCGCTCAATTGTCGTCCTGACGAGGTAGCGGCTTTGCCCCGAGGCGCTGGTCACACCCTGCCTCGCCGGCTCCTCCACAACCTGGTCATAGTACGCAAAACACCGCGGGTGGTTGGGATCGTTAAGGTGACGATGCTCCCAATCGTTACCAAGACGGAAGTTGATGCCCACATTCGCGGCAAGCGGTGCGAATTCGCCGGACAGGATGCCCCGAAGCGTCTCCATATTGGACTTCGCGCCCCGTTCGGCCGGCGGAGGTAATGCCGTCGTCTGCCCCGGCCCGGCGGCATCGTACCTGGCGTTGTGCCAGGACACGGGAAGAATCAACAAGCCCACGGGAGCAAGCAGGGCAATCCCGGCCCTCCAGAACGAAGGCCTGACGGCCCGCGTCGCCCAACCGCCTGGCGGATCCCACCGCCAACGCGCCATCGCGTACAACCATACCAGCACCACGGGCAAAAACAGCAGAATCCCCCCACGGTTAATGGCACAAAGACCGATACACAGACCAGCCAGTGCCCACCAACCGCTGCCGGCGCGCCGCCCGGCAACCAGCAGCACAAACAGCGTCAGCAACTGTAGCATGACGTCGAGGCTGGCCGACAGCAACTGGCCGTCGAAGAAAATCATGGTGCCACACAGGCAGCACGCCAGCGCAGAGGCAACCGCTACGAATCGCTCGGCGAAGACCCTCCGCGCGATCAGAAAGACCAACACGCAACTGATCGAACCGAGCACCAGGTGAACAACCTTCAGAAGGGTGACGCCGTGTCCGATGGTCTTGTACAAAACTCCGAGGAACAACGGATACAATGGCGGCCAGGAAAACGGCTCTTCACCGGGCCAGTCGCCTTTGTCCAGGGCCAACGCCATCTCGTGGTAGTTCTTGGCATCGATGCCGCGGTATTCGAAGAACGGGCTGCTGGAATCCTCTGCCAGATACACAAGCCGCACGACAAGGGCCAGACAGAAGATGGTTGCAGGCAGCCACCACCGCCCGGGTGTCCTCGGTCCGATGCCGATCGCCTGGCCTGCCGGCACAACATCTGCCTCGCTCGCTGGATTCTCAACCGATTCCGTCATGTCATGGATGCCGCTTCGACTTGTGCCACGTGCCCTGTCAGCCATCGCCGGTCTCTGTGGGACTTCGTTGCGATTCCCCACTTTCCTGGCCACTCACCATCTCGCTCAGCTTGGCCCGCAAGCTCGCCGTCTCCTCCGGATAAGAGTTGGCTACATTCTGATCCTCGCCCGGATTCGCCGCCAAGTCGTACAGCACTTCCTCGCCACGGCCCGACAGCACGTACCTAAAGCGCCCTTTGCGCAACGATTTGAGCGATACGTCGTAACGAGACATGTCAATATCGGGGTACTTCGATCGCCAGTAATCATTGATCAGCTTGAACGGCCGCGAATACTCAGCCAGAATGCCTCGCTCGCCTCCATCCTCACTTTCATCCGTGGCCTCGGCGTACAGGAGGTGTTTCTCGCCCGAGCCGCTCACCAACTCGCCGTCACCGAGGATCGCCAGGACCGTTGGCAGGATGTCCACAAGGCTGACCGGCCTCCCAACACTCTGGCCGGCCGCCAACGCCTTGGGATACCGAATGACCAGTGGAATGCGCAAGACGGGGTCACACAGCGAAAACTCGTGTCCCATGAGTGAGTGCTCACCAAGGTGCTCTCCGTGATCCGAGGTGATGATCAAGATGGTGTCGTCCAGGCAACCACTGGAGCGCAGGCAGGAGACCAAAGTGCCGACCTGCTCGTCCAGATAGGCGATCTCCGCTTGATACAGTGTGCGGACCCACACTATGTCCTCGGGCGACAACGTGCTCTTGCCGGTGATGGTGCGCTCGGCCTGGCCAAGTGTGAAACGTCGCCGCGGGGCTTCCTCTGCAACGTTCATGCGGTCGAGGATTCGGCCAGGAGGTATATACGGCAGGTGCGCCTCCAGGTAATTCACAAACAAGAAGAATGGAGCGTCTTCACCAGCTCGCTCGCCGATCCACGTTGTGACCATCTGCGTGGCTGACGCCGCGCCTTTCTCCTTATTGTTCTTGACCTGCTTGTAGACTTCCTCGTATGTATCGAAGCCCTGAGCCATCCCGCTGCGGCGGTGCAGCCACGGGTTGCACGTGAAACCTCCCGTTTTGTAACCCCGCGATCGCAGGATTTCGGCCATCGTCTCGCGGGACTCCCTTAGGCGAAACTGCCCGTGCACCGCCTGGTGTTCGTGCGGGTATAGGCCGGTGAACAAGGATGCGTGTGAGGGAACCGTCCACGGTGCGGGCGCGAATGCGTTTGCGAACTTCGTTCCCTGCCGGGCGACCTCATCAATACTCGGGGTCAGCGGCCCGTCTTTCGTCTCAACACCGACACAGTCCGCCCGAACCGTATCCAAGACAATGAGCACGACATTGACCGGCCGCCGAGACACTTCCCTCCAAAACAACAAGGCACCTGCAAGGACAATCAGGATCGCCATCGCACCGACGATCCGCTTCATGCTGCCTTTACCCATTCTGATCGTCATCCTCGTCGTCAACCGAGGTTCCCCCAAGATACCCCAGGGACTTCAGCCGTCGCACCGTATCCTCGCGGTGGGTTGCCTCTAAATCCGAGGGCAACGGCCGCGCCGAGTTTGTCCACTTCTCGAGCTTCTGCCTCAATTCCCCTGCCTTGCCATGGGTTTCCGGCGTCGCGTCTCCGAGCAGGTTCTTGCGCTCGTGTGGGTCTACCGAAAGATCGTAAAGCTCCTCGAATTGCAGGTAAGGCGTCCGAACGTACTTCAGGTTGCCTTCTCGCACACATCGGGCGTTGCGGCTGTTATGCCAACGGGGGCTACTCGTGGGCAGCTGCCACGGTTTGGACGCTTCACCGAAACGCGTCCGCGGCGAGGAAGGCACAACGCCACGAACAAGATCAACCGCCTGTCCGTCGATCCCTTGGGGCACGGGGAGGCCAAGGTAATCCAACAAGGTCGGCAGGATGTCGATACTGGCCACGAGTTCGTCTATCTTCTTGCCACCCCCGGCGGCTCTCGGCAGGCGAATCATGCAAACGGCATGCATGGTCTCCTCGTACGTCGTCAGACCATGATCGAAGTATCGACAGATTGCGATCCACCTTGACGCGCGGCCAAGCTTCGTCTTGTTCCTCTTCAAGGACTCCGTCAAGCGGGAATCGAACTGCATCCGGTACTCACCGAGGTTCTCTCCGTGGTCACTCGTCACAACCACGATCGCCTCATCGAGAATCCCCCGCCGCGACAAAGTGTCCAACAACCTGCCGATGTGTTCGTCCATGTACGAAATCTCGCCCGCGTAGCGTTTGCCCAGCAGCGAGGCCAGATGATTCTGCTGACCTGGTGTCCTCGCAAGCCATCTGTCGACTGCGGCGCGATGCGGCAAGCCGGCCCCGCCGTTCGGATCGTACAACTTGGCGTACTCCGGCGACGGGCTATACGGCGCGTGCGGATCGAAGTAATGCACGAAAAGAAACAGGTGTGGCGGAATGCTCCTCTCGTCAAGGTACTTGATCACGGCGTCCGTAACCGCCTTGGCCGATCGCTGGTTCTGATCGGCACCATCTTCACCCTTGAATTGATCGAACGTCTCATCGTAATGGTCGAAGCCTTGCGCGAAGTTGAACCGGCTCTCGAGGGCAAACGAGCCGACAAAGCCCGCCGTCCGGAAACCTGCGTCACGGAGGATTTCCGGCAGCATCACGTTGTCCTCGTTCACCATATAACCGTTTTTCGGCGTGCCGTGCGTGTGCGGATACGTGCCCGTGAACAGGGAAGTGTGCGAAGCGAGTGTTGTCGGGACCACCGTCATGTAGTTGCTGAACAGGACGGACTCGGACGCCAGCTTGTCGATCCGTGGCGTGTGAATCCAAGGATTCCCGTAGCATCCGAAATGGTCGGCGCGGGTCGTATCCAGGGAGATAACGATCACGTGCCGGACCGGCGAGCGGCTCCACATCCAGTACCCGCAGACGCCGATCAACGCGATTGCCAGCACAACGATTCCCGCGGAAATGACCGGCCGCCGCGGCTTCCTTACTGGCGGAACTGACTCCCGGATTGACGTCGACCCGCTCATGCCCTTGACGAAGCTCGATATGACAATGTGTGGGCCGCAACAACCTCGCGCCGCCGAGCCGCCAACATCACTTTCGCTGCCGGTAGAGCGCCTTGTCGACGACTGCGGCCATCGCGACGGTATTCAGGTCACCGCCGAGGAACTCGTTGACCTTGTCGATGTGTGGCCCGGCGCCCTTCAGAATGGCGTTGTAGTCCGCCTCTATCCAGTCAAAGTTGTCTTGGGCGTCGAGCCATTTGAGCACCTGATCCACATGGGCGAGCAGCATCTTGCCCATGTCTTCATCTTTGACGGATTCGTCGTGCGTCCCCCGCCGGATCAACATCTGCTTCTGGGAAGCGAGGATCTCATCGATGTTCCGGCGCATGAAGATGACCTTGTATTGATAGGCGGGCGGGAGATCACGCAGAAGCTGCGAGATGACCTTCACAAGCTTGCCCTTGGCGTCCTCCAGCCAAGCCTGGTCCTTCTTGACTTGTTTGACCCGCTCGAACTCGTAGTAGCCCTTCGGGTTGTCCTCGTCCGCCTTTCTGATGTCGTCGACCACGGGCTCTATCCCGCCCGCCTCCAGCATGCTCATCATCATGGAGGTACCGGAGCGGGGAAGGCCGGAGACAATGGTGATCACATCGCTTTCCTTCATAGGTGGTGTCTCACTACTAGAACGACCAGATGTACTCGGCCCCGGATTCTGGCAGAGCACCGGCTTCGCGGGACCGACCAATCCGAATAGGCCACAACCAAACAGCGCATATTGTACATCGAACGTTCGGCGTGGCCAAAGAGACGGTGCCGGGGATAGCCAGTGCGGGGGTCCGTGACAGTTCAGGCGGGCGCCACTGGCAGCTTGCCTGCCGGTGTCTATGTCCCGTCCGCCCGTTGGAGAGACTGCACGAACGGGCAGGCCACGTGTTGCACCCAGAATCGAATGCCGCCGGAAGTGTCACGGACCCGACCGGTGCTCCCATAGAACCAGGCGGCCAAGGCCGCCGATCGGACGACGCGATCCTGTCATCGCGCGGTCCGATACGCCCGACGGGCTTGGTAGAGCTCCAGTCTCGCCTGTATGCCCTCCGCAAACCCCTGATGTTGCGGATCGGACGCCAAATCCAGCGCCTTGCGGGCCGTGGCGACTGCCTCCTCAAACCGGCCCGCCTCCGCGTACGCCGCAGCCAGCGTGTCCAACATGCCCGGGTCGTCCTCGTGGCCCGGGCTCTTGCAGGCTGTCTCGGCAAGTCGAACGGCCTCGGCGCCGTCGCGGAACACCGGATCGTTGTGCGTGGCCAGAATCCAGGCCAAGCCATTCGACGCCATCGGCTCTCCCGGTTTGAGCCGCACAGCTTCCCGGTAGTCCGCGATTGCCTCCTTGATTCGCCCTTGTGCCTCCAGCAGGCTCCCCCGCAAGAAGAACACCTGCTCGTCCTTTGGATTGATCCGCAGCGCTTCGGAAAAATGCCCGATCGCCTCCGAGAGCTTGCCTTGCCTGCCCAAAACGAGACCAAACCCCTTGTGTGCCATCGCATCACCGGGCTGGATTCGCACGGCCTCGGCGTAGTGGCGGGCGGCCTCGCTCAAGCGCCCTTGCCTGAAGTACGCCTCGCCCAGATCGAGATGCGTCGGGGCACTATCAGGCTGAAGCCGCAAGGCCGTCAAGAACTGCTCAACCGCCTCCGCCAACTTACCCTGGCTGCTCAACGCACGCCCAAGCTCGATGTGCGCGGCGGGGTTGTGAGGCTCGGATTCCACGGCCCTGTAAAGATGCTCGATCGCCTCCTCCATCTCGCCAACCTTGCTGAGCGCACCCGCGAGCCTATACCGGAGTGTCGGTGAATCCGGACTCAGCTCAACCATCTTGCGAAGCAGCGGGATCTGCTCGTCGTACCGGCCCTCACGGCCCAATTCGAGCATCCTCCGCATCGAATCGAGCACCGGAATCATATCCTCGATGTCACGGAGCAAAGGATCGTCCATCTTGTCATCTTCGGACCCCGACACGGAACCCGCCAGATAGCCGATGGCCTCCAGTCGCCTCATCGCATCCTCCGTCATCTCCACATCCTGGGCGGCGTGAACCAGCATGTCACCTCGGATCGATTCAAGTTGCGCCGCCAGTTCGTCCACCGTCTCGGCGTGAGTGTCGGCAAGGTTGTTCAGCTCATTCGGGTCCGCTTGGCGATCAAACAAGCGGCGACGGGAGCCGCTGATGTACTTCCAGTGCGGCGTCGTCAGACTCCACAGCGGGCTCCAGTTGTACAGCGAGAAGGGCAGGATAGTCTCGCCATAGCAGGAGACCGAATCGATCTCGTGGCCGAGCAACGCCGCCGCGAGGCTCCGCCCGCTCCGCTCGTCTCCTTCGCCGACCTCCAGCACGTCAAGAATCGTCGGAAAGAGGTCCACCAACGAGACCATCGCACCAACGCGACTGCCTTGTGGAATCCTGCCCGGCTGCGAGAGGATCAGCGGAACTCGAAGCGTCGTTTCATAGAGCATGTAGCCGTGATCCGGCTCCGCGTGCTCGCCAAGACCCTCGCCGTGATCCCCCATCGCCACGATCAAGGTCTGCTCGGTCAGCCCCTCTCTCTCCAGGAAGTCCATCAGCCGCGCCACTTGCCTGTCCATGAAGGCGATTTCGGCATCGTACGTCTTCTTGCCCGCATACCGCGTCCCTCGCAACGCGGCGTGCTCGAAGTATGGCAAGTGCGGGTCGAACAGATGGACCCAGCAGAAGAACGGCCGGCTCTTGTCTCGATCTGAGAGCCACGCCAAAGCGGCATCCGTCACGACGTCACCAGGCCGATAGACGGACAGCGGTTCGTTCTCGTCCCGCACACAGGCAGCCGACATGTCGTCCTGGTACGTACCGAAACCGCGGTCCAGCCCGTTTCGCGAATCCAGCGTGAAGGACGCGACGAAAGCGCCTGTCTGGAAGCCGTGCTCGCGAAGAACCTCCGCCAACGTGGGAAGTCCAACGTCCAGCCGCTGTAGCCCGTTGACTCGAAGGCCGTGCTCGGGAGGCAGAAGGCCCGTCATGATGGTCGCGTGCGATGGCAACGTCATGGGCACGTTGCTGAATGCTTGGTCGAAAGCCACGCCCCCCGCGGCCAGCCTGTCCGTGGCTGGTGTCAACGCTGAAGCGTACCCGTAGCAGCCGATATGATCGGCCCGAGTTGTGTCAAGGGTGATCAGAAGGAGATGGCTTGTCCCCACACGCTTGTCGCCGCCGGAGAAGTACCTAATGCCCAACAGCAACGCGGCAACCGCCAGGACAACCGACACGGGTATAATGGCGCGGCTGCGACTCAATTGACCGACCCCACTCGGAACCTATATCAGTACGGGGGGCATCCTAACAGCCCGTGGTAAAACGGAAAACAGCGGTTCGGAAACGCCCCTCCTGACCGTGAAAACCACCGGCGAGACGCCGGTGCCACAGTTTTGCCACGGGCTGCTAAGCCGGTTTCGCTCATGTTTGAACAGTGTAAGTGCCACTGGCGGCTTGGGTGCCACTAGCAGCTTGCTTACCACCGGCAGTTTGGGTGCCACTAGCAGCTTGCTTACCACCGGCAGTTTGGGTGCCACTAGCAGCTTGGGTGCCACTGGCGGCTTGTCCGCCAGTGCCCGCACGCGTGCTTTCGCGGCGGTGCCGGAGGAGCTTCGAGGCGCACGCCACGCCGTGGCACAGGCATCAAGGCCCAACGTGGTACGCCCGACCCGCCTCGTAGAGCTCCAATCTCTCCTGTATCTCCTTCGAGAGTTGCTCGCCTCTTGGACCGCTCAACAAGGCCAAGGCCTTGCGGGCCGTCGCCACGGCTTCCTCAAACCGCCCGGCCGCTGCGTACGCGGCGGCCAGCGTGTCCAACGTGCCTGGATCCCCGTAATCTGTGCCCTTGCAGGCCAACTCCGCAAACTTGACGGCATCCTCTGCGTTGCGCACCTCCTCTTCCGGGTGGGTCGCCAGGATCCATGCCAAGCTGTTCGCCACCTGTGGTTGCTCAGGGCTCACCTCCAAGGCGGCCTTATACTCCGCAACCGCCTCCCGGACGAGCTTCTTTGCCTCCAGCATGTTGCCTCTCAAGAAGCGGGCGTTCCAATCTTCCGGTTTGAGCCGCAAGGCCTCGGTGAAGTGCTTGATCGCCTCGTCGAACTTCCTTTCCATGCCCAGGGCCAGCCCCAGTCCCTTGTGCGCCAAAGCATTGTCCGGATCCACCCGCACGGCCTCGGAGTACTGCTGAACAGCATCAGCCGGCCTTCCTTGCCTCAGGTACACGTCGCCAAGGTTCAGATGCGCCAAGGCGTTGTCGGGCTGGATTTGCAGGACCTTGCTCAGATGCTCGATCGCCTCCGCCAACTTCCCCTGTCTGACGAAAACGAGACCCAGGTTGTTCATCGCGGAGACGTTGGCCGGGTCCAGCTCCAACGCCTTCGACAAGTGCTTGACCGCTTCCTCCAATTGCCCCTGCTTGCCGAGGAGGGTCCCGAGCTTGTACTGCCACTTGGGATCATCGGGCTGTAGCCGCACGGCCTCGGAACAGTGGGATGCCGCCTTCTCAAGGTCGCCCGCCTGCTCGTACACGCCTGCCAAGTCGATGTGCTTTGCGGCATCGCTCGGGTCGGCCTCCAAGGCCTTGGAGTAGTAGTCAATCGCCTCCGGGAATCTCTTCTGCCTCACCAGGATCTGTCCGACGTCTCTCGGTGTCTGAAAATCGACCGGATTCAGCGCCCGAGCCCGATTATAATGACGAACGGCACCCTCCAGATCCCCCTGCTTCTCAAGAACAGTCCCCAGGTTGTACTGGTTCATGGCATCGTCGGGCCTAAGGCGGAGCGCTTCAGTGAAATGCCGGACAGCGCCCTCGAAATCCCCCGAATCTCGCAGAGCGACGCCAGCCCTCTCCCAATACCGTACCTCCTTCGGATTAAGCTGCACGGCCATACGGAAATGGCGGGCAGCCTCTGAGAACCTCTTCTGACGGCCGAGGATGACGCCAAGTGTATAGTGAACCGCATCGTCCCCGGCCTCATCATTGAGGTATTCCTCGTATTCTCGGATGCCGTCCTCCACCTCGCCGGCATTGACCAGGGCTTCAGCCAGATCGCATCGAATCTGCGCCGACTCGGGGCTGAGCCTGAGCATCTCCCCAGCGATCGCCTTGAGCTGAGCAATCTCGCCCCGGCGGGCAAGATCTCGCATCCTGGGTGTCATCCCCAACACATCCAACCGGTCCTCTAGGTCCTGGAGTTCGTCCACATCGACATCCTTGACTCCACCAATGACCCGTCCCCCTCCCATGTAGCCCATGGCGTCCAAACGCGCCCTATCCTCAGGGCTCAGACTCACTTTCTCGGCAACGTGAACCACCATGGCCTTTCGGATCTCCTCCAGTTCCTCGGCGAGTTGTGCGACGATGTCCGGCCGGTCGGTGGCGAGATTCGCCAGCTCGCCCGGATCGGCTTGGCGATCGTAGAGGTGCCGCCTGCGGCTGTGGATGTACTTCCACCGCGGTGTCGTGAGGCTGAATAGAGGGCTCCAGCCGTAGAATGAATACGGCAGGTAGGACTCCGCGTAGCAGGGAATCGATTCGATCTCCTCTCCGAGCAACGCCCCTTTCAGGCTTCGACCGGGCAGATCGTCCATCGCTTTGAGTCCCAGGCAATCCAGGATCGTTGGAAGGAGGTCTGTCAGCGAGACCATGGCCCCTACACGATGGCCGGCCTTGATCTTGCCCGGCTGGGAGATAATCAGCGGCACCGAAAGCGTCGTCTCGTACACCATGTACCCGTGAGTCGGCTCGCGGTGTTCGTCGAGCCCTTCGCCGTGATCCGCCACCGCGACCACCAGCGTGTTCTCGACGAGGCCCTCTTCCCTCAGGAAATCCGTCAACCTCCTCACCTGTCTGTCCATAAACGCGATCTCTGCGTCGTAAGTCTCCTGTCCTGCGTATCGTGTGTCGCGCAACACATCGTGAGCAAAGTACGGCTTGTGTGGATCGAACAGATGAACCCAACAGAAGAACGGCTGATCCTCGTTCCGTTGCTCGATCCACGCGAGGGCCGAATCGGTCACCAGATCGCCTGGCCGGTACGCCGTAAGGGGCTCGTCGGCGTGATGCGGATACGCCGCGGTCAAGTCGTCATCGTATGTGTTGAACCCCTGATCCAACCCATTCTGCGAATCCAGCGTGAACGATGCGATGAAGGCCCCCGTATCGTAGCCCTGATCTCGCAGAGCCGCCGCCAGCGTGACAAAGCTTGGATCCAACCGGTCTTCCCCGTTTACTCGCAATCCGTGCTCCGGCGGCTGAAGACCCGTCATGATGGTCGCGTGCGATGGCAGCGTCATGGGCACGCTACTGAACGCTTGCTCGAACAGGACCCCCTTCGCGGCCAACTCGTCAAGTGCCGGCGTCAACGCTTCCGAGTAACCGTAACAGCCAACATGGTCGGCCCGCGTTGTATCAAGCGTAATCAAAAGAACGTTCTGCGGCCCCTCGGCGTCCCCAACGCCTGCAAAACGCTTGACGGCCAGCAGCAACACAACGACCGCCAAGACCGCGACCACGGCTGTATTCACGCCTTTCTTGCTCAATTGACTCACCCTGCCTAAGAAGGACCTCGCGCGGCCGCTCCGATCGCGGCGCCAATGGAAACCGGCTTCTCACATGGCGTTGGGGATCGGCTCCCATCGCCAACGCCGGAGTAAAACGCACTTATACTCTAGCTCCAGCACGCGGACCGCACAACTCGCCGCTGCTCACCCACTCGCCTTGCCATCGCGCACGGTGAACTCCAAAGTGATCGTATAGGAGTCGCTCCTGCCGCCGAGTTGCCGGGACTTCTCACGCACCAGGATTCGCCTCCCCGGAAACTCCATCTCCAACCACGACGGTATGCTCCAGGATTCCAGCATCCAGGCATCGTCGACCAGCCTGCTGCTCACCTTGACCCGTGTGTGGATCTGGTGCTCGACGCGATCACCGACGTTCGCTGCTTTGAGCTTCTTCTCAAGCCCAGCGAGCACGCCGCTTTGAATCTGTGTGGCCACGCGAAACTCCGAGTAGCTCGTAAGTAGTGGCGAGCTCCACAAAGCACAGATCATTACCAACAGGATGCCGGCGGCCGGCAGTGCCGCCCGACGCCCCATCAGGATGACTCGCTCACCCAGCGCCGCCAACAGCATCGCAACACCAGCCGAGGGCAGCACGACGTACCGGACCGCGAATTGCATGGACAGCCCGGCGAACAACAGGCCCACGACCACCCAGGTGACCGCAAACGGAACGAGCCGGCCAGCGCGTCGCACGTCCTTCTCATGGGCACGTTCACCGGACACGACGAGCCAGAACCCGCTCGCTCCAAGCACGGCGGCGGCACACGTCGCCACAAGCACGCGCATCCCGAAATCCTCAAAAGGAATCGTACAGAGCATGAGTGACACGTACTTGGGTATCCAAGCGATGACATTGTCAACGTAAGACTGCGATGCCGCCGGGTGATAACCACCCATCCCTCCGATCACCACAAACCGATTCACCATGTACACGGAGATAGCCAGAACCGCCGGGATCGTCGCGAGGAAGGCTCGGATCACACTCCGCCCGAGCCGGCCATCGAAGCCGAACAGAAGCTGGTGCAGAAGGATCATGCCGACCGCGATCACGCCGGCCTCGTTCGATCCAATCGCCAGCAGTGCAAGGAAGCCCGCGGCCACGGATCGCCACCAGATGCCTCTCGTCGGCCCAACCGGCAGAACGAGGATAGACGCAAGTGTAAAGAACAGCATCAGCATCTGACACCGCCGGGCCGGGAACGGCAGGACCGCCAGCACAGACGGATGTAAACCAAGGAACAACGCCGCCAGGGCGGGCCCCAACCACGATCTCGAACCGAGCATCTTGCGCGATGCCAAGTACATCAATACCACGGTGGCGCAGTAGACCACCATGCTGGTTAGTTGGAATCCGAACGGTTCGAGACCCCAAACCGCATAATCGACGGCCAAAGACAGGTTGCCGATGGGGCGATAGAAGTCTCCAAAAGGGAGACGCTCGTCCATCAGCACTTCCGTAAACGTACCGATGAAGTCAGAGAAACTCTGAACGCGGCTGGCGAGGATCAGCGGATATGCATCGAACCCGAGAAACGCATAATGCACTGTCTCGGCGTGTGTTACCAGTAAGATTCCAACGATGAACGCGAGTGTGACGAGATGTCGCCTGTGAGACCCCCTTTGAGACCTTGTGCCCGGCAAGTCGATCTCCCTGTCTTGCCCATCGGCAGCCGATCGCAAGAGGCCAGGGGATTGACCACGAACGTAGCTCCACCCAGGGCCATGCTCCGTCCAACGGATCCACACGCACCACGGCCAACAGGCGCACGAGCCGCCTACGTCTTACCGTTTCGAGGCTTGTCCGCCCGCTGTTTCTGCGCCAGCGTCGGCAAGTTCTCCAGCCGCAGCTTAAGTTCGTCAAACAGGGCATTCAACGGGTAATCCAATTGGTCAAGCCGCTCCTTGCGGGCCCTTGCGTCCAGAATGAGCTCGGCCTTGGCGAAGTCGGCTGAACGGCTCATACGATACTGATAGGCTCGTCGCCGCAGATCTCTCAGGATCGCATGGGCCTTGATAAGCTGGGGGTCAGTGAAGAGGTACTTCTCCGCCGTCCGCGCGACATACCTGTCCCACTCATCCAATGGCGGCGCAGTGGCGAAATCCGCCAGCTTCGGCTTGGACGACGGCTTGGCCTGGTCTTTCGGCTTCTCCGACGGCTTGCTGACACCACGGTTTGGCTCAACGACCCGCCTCTCGGACTGCTGCCGTGCCCTCTCCCTGACCGCCTCCGCCTTGTGCCCGTGGGGGACCGGCTTGACATCCGGGGAAGCCGAGGTGCTCCGCGCCCTCCTGCTCTTTGCCATGTTCGACTTGCGGCTCGCGCGCCGGCCTGAGTCATCCTCATCCACGGCCAGCCTCTGAGAACCACGGTACCTGAGCTCCTCTAGGCGAGGACGTCCCACCGCGACCACTTCCGGCGGCAGACGCTCTTCTAGCCATCCGACCACCCTGTCTTCGTTCAGCGGCATGTTCTCGTAGATATAGGTCAACTGGTCGCTTGCGGCTTTGGCTTCGGGCGAATCCGGCCCTCCGCCGGCGGCTTCCATCCTCTCAACGCGATCATCCAGTATCGCGTCCTGCTCCTCCTCAAAGCTCTCCTGGAGCCTCAACCGCTCCAGCAACTCCTCCCGGAGGTTCTGCTGCGTGTCGAAGTCCAACTCGTAGGCGGCTGTCAACAACTCCATCTGCCTGTCCATGCTCACACGCCAACCCCGGAGCCACGTGGGATTCGCGTCTGGCAACTGCGAGCTCGTGACTCCCCAGTCCTGGGAGGATGTGCCACCTCCGACCAGTACGCACACCGCTAGCATGGCCACGCTTGTCATCATCACATTGTCCCGCCACACCACGATCGCAATCTCAGACGAGCCGTGCCGCACTTGAACACTTCGATCCCCAGCAGCTACCCACCCATTCTACTACAGGCGTTTCCCCCCTGCAACACGACTATTGCCTTTCGGACGTCCGACATCTGCCGCCCGGGGCCGACCCTGACATCATCCGTCCGCCCCCAAACCTCCGGGCTGACCGCGCTTGGCCAACGCCTCCTTCAAGCCGCTCCGTGCCTCCGCGTGCTCTGGATTCTGCCGCAGCACCTCGCGAAACGCCTCAATCGCCTCGTCAACATCGTTCATACGCATCAATACTCGACCTAGCTTGTGGCGTGCATCCTGGCTGGCGGGATTGCCCGCCAACACGTTGCGATAGTGCCGAGCCGCCTCCTCAAACCGATGCTGTTGCGTCCGAATACCACCGAGCCTGTCGTTCGCGCCGCCGTGGTGCGGGTCGATCTCCACGGCCATTACTAACTGTTCGACAGCTTCCCGCGACCGCCCCTGTCGCCCCAAGGCAATGCCCAGGTTGAAATGCGCATCGGCGTTGCTTGGGTCGAGCCTCACGGCCTCTGCGAAGTATGGCACGGCCATCGGCTCTTCCCCTTGACGAACCAGGGCCAGGCCCTTTGCGAGGGATTGCCTGGCCATGGCGATCTTTTCCACGCTTGACCTAATCGCTTCGAGCTTCCCTGGCTCCCCCCCGGCACACGTCAGGAACGGCAAATCGTAATCGCGGTACCGCTTAAGGTCTCCGTAACCCGCTATGCTGCCACCAGGCCCGAACATGCTTCGAGGGGCCGTGAACTCCAGCAGGGCATTGTCATCCGTGTGAAGCCGGGCACCCCGGGCAAGTCGTCTGACGGACCTCTCACTAAGCAACACATGCGAGAGCAGGTCCACGGCGTTCTTCACTCCGATCCTCCTGAGATCCTTCAGCACGTTCTCCTCCGCCAGCCGCTGGCTGAGCGTCTCGTAGTCAAGTTCGAGGGTGCCCTTCGTGCCGATAAGGAGGAAGTCAGCCGTTTCCGGAGGATTCCAAATCGTCATCCGAGGGAACACACCATAGAACGTGTGAACGATGCTGCGAAAGGCATCCTCATCGATATTGTAGTTCTCCAGCCAACTACACATCATCCCTCCCGGCCCCAGCCGGTCCCGGCAGATCTCGTAGAACTCCTGTGTGAATAAGTCCCCGATGCCTGCAATCCATGCGTTGGACGGTTCTGATATGATGACGTCGTACTCCTCCGCCGTGAGAGCCAGGTGAGTCCGCCCGTCCTCGAGAATGATCCGAACACGAGGATCGTCCAGGATATGATGATTGTATTCGTCGAACAGGCGGCACGCCTCCTCCATCGCCGGCGAGATCTCGACGCAATCCAACGTCTCTACCTCCGGGTGCAGCCCCGCCGAGCCCAACGTGATTCCGCTGGCCAGCCCGATGACGCAGACCCTTCTTGGATCTGGGTGCATTAACATTGTCGCGTGCGCCGACAGGATCTGCGTCGGCAAATCCGCCGTCGTTGAAGCGTCCGGCTTGCCGTCAACATATAGCACCCGGTCACCACTGGGGTATTGCTTGACCGTCACAGTCGTGCAGATGCCCTCCTCGTGGAAGATCACCTTCGCCTCTTTGCTGATCCTCTCCAACGCGGACCTGGACCTCGCGTCCTCCTTGCTCAACCTCCTGGCCTGGATGAACGCGCCAAAAGTCATGCGGGCTTGGTCCCACTGCGGCACCAGACCGCAGGATGTCGCCGCCACAAGCAACACGGCGGCAGCGAGGACTCCCTTTAGCTTGGCGGTGAGCGTGTTGCTGAAAGCCAGGAACGCGCAACCGACGACGATGTTGATCAAAACCACTGCCAGGATCATCTTCTGGATCCCCAGCAAAGGAAGCAGAATAAAGCCCCCGGCGAACGCGCCCAGAATCGAGCCCAGCGTGTTGATCGAGTAGACCGTGCCCACGGAGCGGCCAACCGAAGCGGTGGATCGCGTGTAGATGCGGATCGCCAGTGGAAACGCTGCCCCCATCAGGATCGTCGGCACCGTCATGATTACGAACAACAATCCGAACTCAGCAAGCTGGAGGAGCCAGAACGAAGCGGAGATCCTGGAGATCATCCCCGTGACAAAGAACGGCAGCCAGCCGAAGAGCGGCACCACCGCCAGCGCCGAGAAACCAATGGCCACCTCGACAATCCCCATCGCGCGCAGTGGGTCTCGGCTGCGGTCCGCAAACCGCCCGTAGATCGCGCTCCCGATGGCCAGCCCGAGAATGAACGCCGTCAACATCAGGCTAAACGCGTAAACGGACGAGCCGATGAGCAGCGAAAGCGCCCGCGACCACGCAATCTCGTAGGCCAGCGCCGCCAACCCAGACAGGCCGTAGCCAACGAGCAGGACGATTCCAGCGGCCCGGCCGTACACGCCGGCTCCCCCGGGCGTGGTCGCCGCCTCCCCAGGCTCCGCCGCCTTTGCCCTTCCCTCCGGCCCCGCCTGCGCGGTTAGACTCCGCCGATAAAGCGCATAGGCCAACAAGCAAATCGCAAAGCTCACGAGGCAGCCAAGGTAAAGCGACCGACTTGTCCCCAGCGATGGAATGAGCAGGAAGCCAGTGCCGAACGCACCCAGCACCGCGCCAAACGTGTTGATCGCGTACAGCCTCCCGATCGACCCGCCCACGCGGTCCAGGGACCGAGCAAAGAACTTGGTCAAGACCGGCAAGGTCGCGCCCATGAGCGTCGCCGGCGGCAGCAGGATCATTGCGCAGAGAAGAAAGCGAATCAACGCAAACGTGAGAAGTGATGTCTGATAGTTCTGATAGATGTAACGATACAAGGGCTCGATCGCTTCCACGAGCACGGGCAGCGACAGGCAATACAGCCCGATGGCCCCCTCCATCACGGCGTACAGCAGCAACGGGTGACCTCGCCGGTCGATGATTCGACCCGCCAGGTAGCTACCGAGGGCAAGCCCGCCCATGAAGGCACACAGCACCGTCGTCATGGAGAAGACGGTGTTGCCCATGACGTGCCTCAGGAGTCGGGTCCAAACGACCTCATAGATCAGGCCGCTGCAACCGGATAGGAAGAAAAAAAAGAGGACGAACCCACCGATCATCCCCACTCCGGCCGCTTCCCGTCTACGCGTCATTGCCATCCATCTCTTCTCCCGACCCCCCGCGCAAGACAAGTTCGATGTCGCACGCCGCTTCCCGCGTTCGGCTCGGTGGTTACACAGGGCCAGCCTAGCTGCCCGTGCCCACCGGCGGGGCAAGCCGTCGGAGGCACCCTCGCTCACCGGTAGACCCTCGTTCGACGTGCAACACGGCACCAGATGGCAAGTCTATCGCCCCAGCGTCTCCCGACAAGCCCCCCTCGGCCGAACGTGCTCGCGCCGGCGCTCCGGTACGGTCTGTCCTCGCTCCGCCGTCAAGCTGCCCAGGGCTCCTGGATCCCACCATCCCGTGGGACACACAAAAAACACGCGGCTGGCCCGCATTAAGGCCAGCCGCGTGCTGTTCTCTAACTCAGGAACTCAGCACGAAGCCGAATCCCTTCTTACTCGTGGTCCATCCCATCTAGCGGCGGCGAAGCAAGGCCAAGCCACCGAAGCCGAGCAGCACAAGCGTTGCCGGCTCGGGGATGCACATGATCACCGGACCATGCACGGTCCCTACCAGACGGGGATTCAAGGCATCATTGTCACCAAACTGGACCATGAAATTGGGGCTCGTAGCACCCCAACCGCCTGTACCAGTGGAACTGGTGAGGACGGCGCCGCAGCAATCCGGCGTGCACTCCAGCGTGAAGTGGCACAGCTTGTAGCCGTTGGGATAGTAGGAATCAGCTGATGCCGGTGCCCCAGCAAGGGTGGCGCCGTCCGCATTCGTGATGAAGCCGGGGCCCGTGACTACGCCCCAGTTCACGGTGCCGAACGGGTAGTAGTACCCAGTCTTGCCCGGCTTGACCCACAGGTCGTAGTCGAAGTCAGAGATAAGGGGGCAGCCCGCAATGTTGCTAGTTAGGTCAGACGCCCAGGCGTACAGCACCTCGTCGCTCTTAAGCCACATAGAGACCTCATAGGTCCCGGGGCATGGCAGCGTGAGCATCTGCCCCAGCTCGCCGTAAGTCGCCACGCCATCGGTGGCCTCCCACCATACGTAGTTGTGTGCGCTTGCGGTCGAGGTGAACATGGCCACCACCGCAATCGCCAGTAATAGCTTTGCTACTTTCATGTTATCCTTCTCCTTTGTTGAGAAACTTCCAAAACGTCTCGTTTGCTTGTCCCACGTCCTTTTCCTTGCCTGGTTAAGCTCCCTCCTGACCGCCAGCGGATCATATTCACCGCCGCCGAACCGAAAGCAGACCAAGCTCCCATACAACACACTCCGCACTTCGCAAGAAACCTAATCAACCGCTCCTACGTGCGACCCACCGCCCCTGGCTT
Source organism: Phycisphaerae bacterium (assembly GCA_016935885.1). The sequence continues at coordinate 30,011 of JAFGQA010000209.1, forward strand.
GCCTCTCCAACCCATACATAACACGGACCAGAGGGGGGGGCCATGCAGGCCGCAACCGTCTTCTCTTCCTCTATATCAACAGCCGCCGCCTGTATTGGCGCGAGCCCTCGCGTCGTTAAACGGGCCGATATCCGCGTTGTTGACGGCTCCATCATTGTCGCCATCGAAGGTGTAGACCATTTCCTGCGGCTCCGTGCCATACGGCGTGTAAAGCCTGGCAGTGTTGAAGGGCCCAATATCTGCATTGTTGGTATAGCCGTCACCATCCCCATCGCCCTTCATCCGGAGGTGGATCTCCGCGTCCGCAGTCCCACCGGCCGGCTCGCCCTCCAAACCACCGTCTATGGCCGGCAGTTCTGGGGAGTTACCGACGTAGCCGAACGACACCCACTCCGTGGCGTCACCACCGGCTTCGAACACGCGGGTGATGAGCAACTCGTTGATCGTCATCTTCACGGTGAACTTCGACCTGTCTGGCCAGCCGTCTCCGTAGGTGCCATTATCCCAGGGGCCCGCCACCACGTGCAGCGTGCCAACGAGGTACGGATTCACGGCGTCAGGCCTGAGCATCGTGTTCACGACGTCATACACCGGACCCGCCGCCACGGGCACTTGAACCGCCTTCGCGCCGACAACGCCACTCGCGCTGCCGATGCCGTTGCCCTGGCCAGCGGGATTGTCGAAGTAGGTGAGATCCCACTCGAAGCTCGATGTGGCAATGGTACCACCATTCGGATCGGGATCAGAGATCGCCATGTCGATGCCGATCGAGGAGATCACGTCGTTCGTGCCATAGGGTCCGCCGACGTCCATGAACAGGTGCAGGTCGCCGGTCTTGATGTCGCCGTCGTTGTCAAAGTTCGGATACCGCGTGAAGCCAGACGTCGCGTCCACCTCAAAGTCATTGACGCAGTCCAAGCTGAGCCGCAGAATCTGCCCAGCGCCGCGAGCCCCGCCGTTGTAAAGGTCCCCGGGACCCGTCTGACCGTTCGTGAACGGCCTTTGCGGGCTCAGGATGTTCGCCATGCCGGCCGGGCAGCCGGGGTTGGCGGGATTGTTATCGCGAATGTCAAACCACAAAACTGATTCTTGCGCCACGGCCGTCGAGCCAAGCATCATCCCGACCACTGCGGCTAGCAACAGTGCCTTTTTCATTTTCTACTAGCTCCTTCCTCCACGATAGGTGGAGAGTCCCAAGACTTCCGAAACCGCCACAATAGCCGCTTCGGGCGGGGCCCTAGCCTACCGGGGCGTCGGGTCACCCTTGCATGTTTGTTTTACTTCGCCAACCAGGAACACCCTCGCTGCCGAAGCCAGCCGCGGCCCGATCCCATCAAGCCGCGCGCTGAGTTGAGGTGAATAAACCGGGACGATGAGCTAAAACCGGAAAGGACCCAATCGACCTGACTTACTCGCCCTCCTCGCCTATTCCATTCTCCCTCAACCATGCTACCGACATCGCGAAACCAAGTCAATCCCTTTCCGACGCACAGCCCGATCTCTCTTGCCTTACCGGGCACTGCCTGGATATCGCCCTCAAGGAGCCCCTCTTGCACAGACCCCCTCGGGACGACCGATTGCCTTGGCGCCAAGACGCCGATCCGCTCTAGCCCCCAAACACACGTTGCCCGGAGGCTCCTGGTTCCACTGCGGGCCAGCCACGAGCACGACCTGTTGGCTCGCGCCCACTTGCTGATCCACTGCTCTGCCTGATATGCTAACCGAACGAGCCACCCCATTTCAAGCCCCATCCAGCAAGAAAGCCACTTTTTTTTGATCTCCCCAACTTCTTGTCTCACAGGTAGTTAGGGCTATCCATCGCAGGCGGGACCGTTCCCACACATCCCACACACCCGCCGCGACCTGCACGGAACACGCCTCCTGCCTTCGCCATTGCCACGTCCTGTATTGACATCCAGTTCAACCCTGCGCATAAGATTGTTCCGAGAAAACCCCGCGAGGCTGGTGCATCGGCCTGACAACATCGGGTATCATAACCGATCGTGGGACCCAGTAACGTCACGGGGTGACCCCTCGCGCTTCACATTGAACATCCCAGCGGTATGCGAGACACTGACCGGACAGCACACAAGTTAGGCTCCAGGGCTCGATGGAGATCATCAGACCTTAGCCTGGTCTTTGTCGCGATCGCTTGCGGTCTTGCGTACTGGGTCACGGCCTGCCGTAACCGGGACGAGCCCCCCGCAGCCGAGCAGACCCGACCCAACGTGCTTCTCGTGGTCCTGGACACCACACGGGCAGACTACTTCTCCTGCTACGGCCACGAGCGCCAGACAAGCCCGCGCATCGATCGGCTGGCGGAGGAGGGCGTCCGATACGGGCGAGCCTATTCCACTTGCTCCTGGACGTTGCCGTCACACGCGTCGTTGCTGACCGGGTTGTACCCGACCGAGACGCAGGCGACATCGGAAACCGGTCAGCTCCGCAGTGATGTCACGACCATCGCAGAGAGACTGAAAGAGAATGGTTACCACACCGGCGCGGTGGTGTGCAATGCATACGTCAGCGTGGAGCGGGGGTTCGGACAGGGGTTTGCGGATTTCGCTGAGATGTGGCGAGATGAAAACCGGCTCCCACCTGACGGAGTCTCAGCGCTGACTGAGCAGGCGGCGGTCGATCGCGCGGTCGCGTGGATAGACCGTAAGGCAGCCACGAAGGCGCCCTTCTTCCTGTTCGTGAACTTCAATGTCGCGCATTTGCCGTATAAGCCCGAACTTCAGTTCCGCGAGAAATTCATGACGCGAGACTGGGCGGCGGAGAGGATCGTCCGCGCAATGACCATCGTAGGGGTTTGGAAGCACCTGGTAGGCCGTCTGAGGCTTGACGAAACCGATTACCAAATCATGCGCGAGCTCTACGAGGGAGAAGTGGCCACTGCGGACGCGCAGGTCGGCGCGTTGATCGATGCCTTGTTGCGGCGGTCCCTGCTGGACGACACGCTCGTGATCGTCACGTCGGATCATGGAGAGAACATTGGCGATCACGGCAAGATCGATCACTTGTTGAGTATGTACGATTCCACGCTTCACGTCCCGCTCGTCGTCCGCTATCCGAGACGATTCGAGGCCGGGACCGTCAATGACGAACTCGTCAGCCTGGTCGATGTGGTGCCGACAGTCATGGACGTCTGCGGTCTACCCGATGACTCGGCGCCACCGGGCGCCGAGCGGATCAGCCTCCTTTCTCTGGAAGATCTCCCCCGCTCATTCGTCGTAGCCGAGGACGACCGGCCGATCGCCGGGATCAAACTGCTGAAGCATTTCTTCCCTTCCTTCGACACAAACACTATTGACCATCGCTCGCGAGTGATCCGGACGTCACGGCATAAGCTGATTTGGGAGGAGGACTTCAAGGTCCAGTTGTTCGACGTCCAGTCCGATCCCGGGGAGACACGCGACCTCGCTGCAAGCCATCCAGAGATTCGTGAACGCTTGCTGAGTCATCTGAAAGGCTGGATGGCCAACGTTAAATCGGGGCGCCATGTCGAGGAATTTGAGAGCAACGATAATGAGAGCATCCAGAGGCTTCGGTCCCTGGGATACATCGATTAGCAACCGTCGCCGGATAGCCGCGAATCGCGCCGTGAGCGGGTGCGCAGCCGACGGATCGCCAATGTGCACACGTCCAGACTATGGTCTGATCTGGAATCCGATCTCGGACAGGAACTTGCCAGCCGCGCCCTGCGTTGGCGACGGACCAAGACGAATCGGGCCGAATTCCCTTCTGGAGGCGGAGGCCGTGCGAAGCTCGTCGAAGCAGGCCCTGCTGCCCAACCGAGACACCGCTTCGCGAAACGCCCGGTCTGCCGAGGCCAAGTCACACACCGATCGGACCACTGTGGCCACATCGCGCCACCAATCGCCGCCAAGTGCCAACGGCATAGCACCGATCGGTTCCGTCCCATCGGCCACGATCTTTGCCTCTGCGAAGGCATCCGACGACGTTGACTGAACTTCGACGCCACACTGCCGCCGGAGGAAATCTGCCAAGGCCGTGCGAATCATCAAGCCGCCGCGTCGCTTCGCCTCCACGGAGGAGCCGGCGATGTGCGGCGTGGCGATGTCAACCCGCTGCACCAGGTCTTCCCGAACATCGGGCTCGTTCCGCCAGACGTCCAGCACCACGCCACCGAGCCGGCCCGCATCCTTGGCGGCGAGCAGATCGTCCTCACGCACGACCTCGCCGCGTGACGTATTCACCAGGATCGCGCCTGGTTTGAGGTGCGAAAGCCATTCCTCGTCGACCATGTCCCAGGTCGAATCCGCGCCCGATCGGGTGAGCGGCACGTGGAGCGTGACGATGTCCGACTGCCGGGCCAACTCGGCGGCATCGATGAATCGAGGCTCGCGAGGGGATACCGGCGAGACGCCGGTGCCAGATGTCTGACGCTGCAGGGGCGGATCACAGAGCAGGACCCCCATGCCTAGCGCCCGAGCCCACCGGGCGACACGAGAGCCACAGTGCCCGACACCAACGACCCCCATCGCCTGCTTGGGCGGATCGAAGCCCATGCGCTCTGCCAGGAGCAAAACGGCCGCCAGCACATACTCCGCGACGGGTCTGGCATTACACCCGGCGGCGGTAGCGAACGTGATGCCGTGGGCCTCCAGCCAAGCGGCGTCGACGTGGTCGACCCCGGACGTGGCGGTGCCGACGAAGCGGACCCGTGACCCAGCCAGCAACGTCCCGTCCACGCGCGTCACGGAGCGAACCACGACGGCGTCGGCATCGGCCACGTCGGCCGGCCGGAGCGACCGCCCGGCGAACGTTCGGATCTCGCCAAGATCCTCGAAGATCTCGGGGACGCCCCAAATGGACTCGTCAATCATGATGAGCATGTCGCCATCTTAGAACCTATTCCGGGACTATGACACCGAGACACCGGCGTCCCACCCGTGTGGTGTCACGGGTCCGGGGCGCGTGCTACAGAGGGACCTTGGAGTCGGTTTCCAGAACTGTGTTTCGCAAGTGGTGCGACTATGGAGGTTGAACAGGGGCTACGTGAAGGTGCCACTGGCGGCTCGTCCGCCAGTGCGGTCTCTCCGGTGGGCGCATGGGGCATACACACTGGCAGGCAAGCTGCCAGTGGCACCCGCCCTGGCAGGCAAGCTGCCCCTGGCGCGCGCCTGAACTGTCACGGACCCTGAGCCGGCTCCCCGACGGAACGCCAAGAGCCCGGCGTACCGTGCGGGACCTGCCCCAAGCCAGGCCAGCAGGGCAGACTTACCCAGACGCGCCGCAAGGCGTCCTGACAATCGCTACCGATGACGACGGCGATACCGACTCCGCAGGCCCAATCTCATGCTCCACAACCCGATCGACGTCAGCGGGACCGTCGCCATGAAACCTGGCGCACAGATGGGAATACCACAGAAGGATTGCAGCAGGCACCGGTACAGGAGGTAGTCGAAGGGACCAGGCCCTACTTGGGCCTGATCCTCGGCCCCCAGATCGGCCTCCGAATCCTGGGCCGATTCAGCGGTAGGCTCCCCTCCAGATTCGGCCTCAGAGGCAGCCCCGGGGCCGGTCTCGGCCTGTGGTTCTGCCTCGCTCTCGGATCCAGACGCGGCTCCGCTGCCGGATTCAGGCTCGGATTCGGACTCCGGATTGGGCTCCGACCCGGACGCTGACTCCCCGGCGGATTCAGATCCGGTCCCTTCCCCGAGCTCAACCTCGGATTCAGATTCCGCCTCGGCATCCTGCTCGGCCTCGGATTCGGATCCGGACTCGTCCGCTGATTCGGACTCCGGCTCGTCCTCGGACTCGGATCCGGCGCCCGGGCCGGTCTCGGACCCCTCCGGTGGCGGTTCGCCGGCTGCCAGGACTGAGACCTCAAAACTGCACGTCATCCTCGCCCCGGTCTCGTCCGTAGCCGTCACGGTGACGGTCGTCGCGCCGATGGGGAACAGGCTGCCCGACGGCGGTTCAACGGTGACGACCGCGTTGCAGCCGTATTGAGCGGCCGGCGTGGGAAAGCTGACGACGGCACCGAATGCATCCGTCGCGTAGACCGAGAGGTTGGCCGGGCAGTCTCCGAGCGTAAGATCCGGATCACATTCATCCGGCACACCGTTGCCGTCACAATCCAGACCCGGGTCAACGGCGATTTCTTCGTCGTCGGGTTTGCCATTCCCGTTGCAGTCGGCGGGCTCCGCTGCTTCGCTCGGGCGAATGACGATGCTGGGCGTGCTTGAGACCGACCCAAACCGGTGTCCGTCAAGAGGATCCGCATCGGCATACACAATGTAGGGGGGCGTCGCGCTCATGGTCGCCCAGGCCATGCTCCCGATTCCGGAATAGAGCTCGATGTCTTCGGATGGCGCCTCGCTGATGTGTAGGACGAATTCGAAAAGCCCAAGAACGCCATCTTGTGTGCCGGACAAGCTGGACTGGCTGGCATCCCCAATGATGGTGCCCGGGCCGTGACCCAACTGTGCGGGCGTGTCGAAGTCGAAGCTGCCCAGATAGGTTAATTCCTTCACGAAGACGGTCCCGTCATTGGGGGCGAGCAGGTCAACGGCGTAGCCGACGATGGATTCGGCCGAGGGGATGTCGGCCACGAACCGAATGGTCAACTCATACGTGCCTTGTTCGACATCCGTCTGGATGATCAGGGGAGTGCCGGAGCCGCCCTGCTGAAACTCCGCCACGCCTTCGCCAGGACCCGACGGATTGATCAACTCGTACCACGCGTGAACCTCCGCACGCGTGCTGCCTGTCAAGCCCAGGCACAGAACAACCGCGCAAAGACAAGAAAGCCCGCTCCCCCGAAGACGGCTTCGACCTGGCATCGTTTCACTCCCCCCGTGCGCGTGCGACTCGAACGCAGCCCCGTGCGACTGAACATGGCGGCGGACAACGATCCGTTGGGAAATGCCGGTCTGCCGGCAGGATGCTCCCCCCAGAGCCGCTCGGCGTCCTGAACCCTCCCCCTTGGGTCCTGTTGTATTCTATGCCCCTCCCGGGCCTGACAAGCGGCGAGAATCCCCGCAAATCCTGGGAGTTCAAAGAGACGGGAATGGAGGGGATCGTCCGACCGGTTTATCGGATGTGTTGACCATTCTGTCGTGGCGCTGAGGCAGCATGACCGGCCGAGTATGACGACGCCCCACCACTCCGTACTCAAGCTGACCGGTTTGCCTTCGAGAGTCGCGATAACGACGAAGAGCCACGGGCTTCTAGGGGAGAATCCAGCCGAAGAAGCCCGACAGGACGTTGGTCGCGACTCCGAGAATCAGGTTCAGGAAAATCTCCAGGGCTCGGAAGAACAAATCTATCAGCGTGAGCTGAAAGAAGTTCTCCATGTCTGTCGTGGTCTCGTCCATGCAAGCTAACTCCCGATGACCATGCACGCCGGTTGCAGATGACCGCCGATTCCAAGCTCCGTGTGTTCGAGACGCGGGCAGGTGGCTCAATCGTAAGATGATACCAGAAAACCGCGATGGTGATTGCAGTGCCAGGCCTGCGTAGCTGGTTTTGGGTCCGTGACAGTTACCGCGGCATTCGATTCTGGGTGCCACGGGCGGCTTGTCCGCCCGTGTGGTGTCTCTGGTGGACGCATGGGGCAGACGCACTGGCAGGCA
>JAFGQA010000210.1 GCA_016935885.1 Phycisphaerae bacterium
ACGCGACTACGATTGCTGGACCGAGAATCCCTTCTCGGTCCTGAAGCCGGTGCCGAGAAAGGATTCTCGGCAGAGCGTACAGTCGTTTTGTTTGTGAAACGCCTTACTAGTCTCCAGGAGTTCCCGTGGCAGACATCGTTCTAGAATCCCGACCGGACATCAACCTCGACGTGACCGGCGACGAGATCCAGCAGGAAGATTTCCCGACCGAGGAGATGCTGATCAACATGGGTCCGCAGCACCCGTCGACACACGGTGTGTTGCGCGTCTTGTTGCGGACCGACGGCGAGATGGTGCTCGAGGCGGTGCCGCACATTGGTTATTTACACCGTTGCGCCGAGAAGATCGGCGAGGCGGTCGCGCCGTACCAATACATTCCCTACACGGACCGGCTGGACTATGTGTCCGGGATGAACAACAACCTGGCCTTCGCCCTGGCGATCGAGAAGCTGACCGGATTGGAGGTCTCCAAGCGGGCCCAATACATCCGCGTCGTCTGTGCCGAGTTGAACCGGATCGCCTCGCACCTGATCTCATTCGGCTGCTACGGTCTCGACATGGGCGCGTTTACGCCGTTTCTGTACGGCTTCCGTGAGCGCGAGATGGTCCTCGACCTGCTCGAGATGCTCTGTGGGGCGAGGCTGACGTACAGCTACATTACCATCGGCGGCGTCACCGACGACCTGCCCGATGGGTGGATCGACCGCTGCGAGGAGTTCTGCGACTACTTCGAGCCCAAGATCGACGACTACAACAACCTGTTGTCGTTCAACCACATCTTCATCAAGCGAACGGCGAACGTCGGCATCATCTGCGCGGAGGATGCGCTGGCCTGGGGCCTGACGGGGCCGCTCCTGCGTGCCAGCGGTGTCAAGTGGGACCTCCGCAAGGCCCAGCCGGACTGCTCCTACGAGGAGTTCGATTTCGACATCCCCATCGGCGTGGGCAGCAAGGGCACAGTCGGCGACTGTTGGGACCGGTACTTCGTGCGGATCCTCGAGATGACGCAGTCCGTGCGGATCATCCGCCAAGCCTTGGACAAGCTCCGCGGCACCGAGCCGGGCGACGTGCTAAACAAGAAGTGCCGCACCGTCAAGCTGCCCGAGGACGACGTCTATTACGAAATCGAGAACCCCCGCGGGCAGCTTGGGTTCTACGTGCAGGGCAACGGCACGCAGGTCCCCCACCGTGTCAAGGCCCGCGGCCCGAGCTTCAGCAACTTGTCCATCGTCAACCACGTCTGCCGCGATTGCCTGATCGGCGACATCACCGCCATCATCGGCAGCATCGACATGGTCATGGGCGAGGTAGACCGGTAGGTCCTGTTCGGGACCAAGCCTGCATCAGTGGAGATTCGTTTTTGTCGAGACGGGGCTGACGTTGCTCCGCACGGCAGCCCAAACGGCCGCTGGTCCGCGTGGCGGAACCTACGGCTGGCTCGAATCCACGTTGCTGCCCTCCAGTGCCTTCTCCATGTCAGCGTCCAGGCCGGGTCTGGGCAAAAGATATTGATGCTTGAATTGCTCGGAGGTTCGCGACCGCGCGCGGCGAAGCTTGCGGTCGCGCTCGGCCAGCGCGCCGGTCGGCAGTTCGGCCTGCTCGACAGCCTCCAGCCGCAGCGTCTTGCGCTTCGACGCGTACTCCATGCTGATCTGGCTCAGCGCGGCGTCAAGCCGCTCGGCCAGGTGCAGGCGGTCGGCGGCTGAAGGCCGAGCTGCGCAGGGTCCGCCTGGCGGGCCATCTTGGCCGTGCTCGCGTGGCCAACAGGCATCGGCCCGCGCGGCGCGCCCCACGGCTGATCGCCGGCCAATGGCCACTCCCGGCAGATCGGCGCCACGCGCCACCGCAGTCTCGACGTACAAGCGATAACGCGGGATTTCCCCCCATCGAGGCGCGAGGATGAAATCGACGACCGAATCCTCCTCGCCGCAAACCTGCCGCATGGCCATGACCACCTGGTCTTCAGTCAGCTTCTCCCCGGCCATGGACGACGTGTGGGCGTCGCGGCTCATGAATTCGACGACCGGGGCCTGGCCGACCCAGCCGGTGACGCGGACCCGATCCCCAATGTCGTATCGATACAAGCCGCTGGCGTTGGTCAGCAGCAGGAAGTACTCCTCGCCCTGCCGCACCGCGTGGCTGCGGACGACCGACGGCCTCGGCGTGCCGTACTCCTCGGCGGGGACGAACTCGAAGAACTGGCTCGTGACGGCAAGGATCCCGCCTGGCGTGCCGTCGGCCACCGGAATCGACATGCGCCCCTCGCTCGCGATCAGGCCGATGTCGCGCGAAGGCACGTCGCCGAAATACTTCGCGAGCCGCGGCACGTACAGCCCCATGGTCCCACCGGTCCAATGGGCCAGGAACCCGATGTTCCAGTAGTGCCTCGGGTGCATCACGCCGTAGTCCGCGACGATCGCCTCCAGACGCCTTGCGCACGCCGGATCAGGCCGCATCAGAGGCGCCAGTGCCACGCGGATGTCATCCTCCACGGGCATCCCGTCCGACAGCGTGCCATCGTGGATGTCCCGGATCATTTGCTCCCGGTGCTCATCGGCGGTCCGCGCCAGCAGCAGCAGCGTCGAAGGATTCGCCGTGACGGCCCAGGCGACGTCCTTCGGGATGGCCAGCCGCATGATCGTGTAGTACTTGGCCAGCGAATCCTTGATGCCGCCGACGGCCAGCGGCGAGGTGTAATACCGCCGGACCAGGCGCTTCTGCGTCGCGGCAAGCAGGCCGGTGATGGCCCCACAGGGCACGCCCGACGTGGACAGATGGTCCTGCATCGGGCTCGTGACCTGGACGATGTGGCGGAGCCAGCAGGCGGGGTGATCGAGCAGGGCCTGGAGTCCCCAGACGTTCCAGCCGCGCCGGCAATCGGCCAGCACACGCGGCGTGATCGGAACGTACTTCGCATCGGCCGTCGTGCCGCTGGTCAGGGCGAACATCAGGATTCGCTGGCCAGGATTGAACAACGCGGTGACCTGACCGTTGCGGACGCGATCAATGTGTGAAGCGATGTCGTCGTAGGATTGGATGGGAACATTGGCAACGAAATCGGCGTAGCCGCGAATCCTATCGAACTGATGCTCGCGACCGAAATCACTCGCCGCACCGCCGGCGACGTGCTCGGCCAGCAGCCGATCCTGCGTGGCCGTGGCGTTGACCACGGCCTTGAAGAAGTGCTTGGTCATCCGCCCGGCGTGCAAGCCCGCCAGCCTGGCCATCAAGCTGTCCAGCAACGACCTCCGCGCCATCCGCGACCTGCTTCCCGCTTACGACAACACCCGTGGCAAGCCATGCGCCCAAGCCACGTCGACGCATTGTACGACTCCGCGGAGGATTCCGCCCCATCCACGTATTGCTGGCGCAGACGCGCAAATGAGAGAGGGATCAGGCTGGTCTCCAGTCAACCGCCTGGTGCCACTGGCGGCTTGTCCGCCAGTGTTCTGTGAGGAATCGCGCGCAAGATCGCACTGGCAGCAAGCTGATAGTGGCACCCGTGC
>JAFGQA010000005.1 GCA_016935885.1 Phycisphaerae bacterium
CGCATCCTTGCGTGATCCGTGCATCGCCATGTGAGCAGTTATCGGCAAAAACGGAATGTTTTAATGAACTATTCAAGGCTCAATAATGGCGCGAAACACAGTCGATTCCGTTTGTAGTGTGCTCGTAAGAGCATATTGAGTACCGCCTTACGGCGCCACTACGAACAGGAGATGAGGTTGTATGAATGAGATGTACACGCGCAGGGCGTTCTTGAAGGCTGCGGCGGTGGCGGGGGTGACGTTGGGGGTGCCTCGGCTCGGGTGGGGGCACGAGCGGGAGCGAAGGCCGAACTTCGTTGTTATCTTTCTCGACGATTCGGGGTGGGCGGACTTTGCGCCGTTTGGGGAGAATGCGTATCGGACGCCGCACGTTGAGCAATTGGCGCGCGAAGGCAGGCGGTTCGACAATTTCTACGTGCCTCAGGCGATTTGCTCGGCGTCGCGCGCGGCGCTGATGACCGGCTGCTTCCCTGGACGCACTAAGGTGTTCGGGGCGCATCCGCCGCGGGCGCGCGGGCTCAATCCGAAGTTCGCGACGCTCGGCGAAGTGCTCAAGCAGCGTGGCTATGCGACGGCGGTCTTCGGCAAGTGGCACCTGGGCGACCAACCTGAGACCCGGCCGCAAGCACGCGGGTTCGACGAGTCGTGCGGGCTGATGTACTCGAACGACATGTGGGAGTACCATCCGGAGAATCCGCAGTACTGGGGCCAGTGGCCGCTGCAATTCTGGGACAACGGCAAGGTCACACTCGAGCGTGTTACGAAGGCCGAGCAGCCGATGCTGACGACCTGGTACACCGAGCACGCGGTGGACTTCATCGGCCGGCACAAGGGCGAGCCGTTCTTTCTGTACGTGCCGCACTCGATGCCGCACGTGCCGCTGTTTTGCAGCGAGAAGTTCAAGGGCAAGTCCGGCGCCGGTCTCTACGGCGACGTGATGATGGAACTCGACTGGTCCGTCGGCGAGATCATGCAGGCCTTGAAAGACAGCGGCGTCGAGGACAACACGTTCGTGATGTTCAGCTCCGACAACGGGCCGTGGACGTCGTACGGCAACCACGCGGGCAAGACGCCCTTCCGCGAAGCGAAGGCGACCAGCTTCGACGGCGGGACGCGCAGCGCGTGTATCATGAAGCTGCCGGGAAAGATCGAGCCAAACACGGTCTCGACCCAGGCCTTCTGCACGATCGACATCCTGCCGACACTCGCGCACCTGGCGGGAGCGGAGTTGCCGGCCAACCCTATCGACGGCAAGAACGTCTGGGACCTGATCGTCGGCGCCGACGGCGCGGAGAACCCGCACGAGTACTACCCGTTCTCGACCGGCGCGAACTTCGAGGGCGTCATCAGCGGCGACGGGCGCTGGAAGCTGCACCTGCCGCACCAGTATCGAACGCTCGTGACGCCGGGAAATGACGGCTCCGCGGGCAAGTATCGGCAGGAGAAGATCGACCTGTCACTGTTCGATATGGAGAAGGATCCGTACGAGACGACGAACGTGATCGACGAGCATCCCGATGTCGCCGCGTGGCTCCAGCGGCTCGCCGAGCGACACCAGCAGCGATTCTACCGCTGAGCGCGAACCAGTCTCGGCAATCGTCCGGCCAGGCCGACGCGGTCGTCTTTGACGATCAGTACACCCTGAACGCCTTCGAGCGCGGCGATGCGTTCCAACGCGGCGTCCACATCGTCAACCGTCTTGACGAGGTTCGCGGCGAGCGTCGCGGCCGCGTCGGCCAGCGCGGCGTCCGGCGCCACGACGGTGGCGAGATCGCACGCGCCCAAGCTCATCGAATGGCCCATCGTTCCCGACGACGAGCAGATCGCTACCGGCGTCTCGTCGGGCGAGACCGCAAAGGCGAGCCGGTCGCCCAGCTTGGCGGCGCCCGCGTGCAGCGCGACGGTCGCCGGCGCCGTGACAGACAGATATAGGTCGCCTCCGTTGTCCACAATCACCTCGTCGGCGCCGGCGCGCAGCGCCGCCTCCGCGGCCAACTGCGCCATCGTGCCGGCGACTGCCGCCATCGGTCCGACGTCGACGAGATGCGCGGCACGCGCCATGCGCCGCGCGACCTCCGGCGCACCGGCGCGCAGCTCGACTGGCGCGAAGGACGTCAGGAACTCCTCGTGCGAGCGGATGTACGCGTCCAGGATCGCGCGTTGCCGCACGATTTCCTCGACCGCTGCGTCGAAGCGCTCGCAGCAGATGCGAAAGGTCGCTTCGCGATGGACGAAGGTCTGGTAGTTTCTCCGGGTCACGGTGCTGGCAATCCACGTCTTTTCGGTTGAGGTTGCGCGGCTCGTTACGTCTTTCGGTTGCGTCAGGCGTTTCGTCCTTCGTCTTGCGTGCGACGCGCGGACTTGCGCTCGCCGAAGCCGTCCCAGGCAAGCGCCAGATTGTAGCATTGCCTGCTGATCTTGTCGTAGGTGTCGATCAGCCGCACACAGATTTCGTTGTCGACAAGCGATGGGTACAAGTCCTTGGCCTGAGTCAGCGAGACCATGGTCTCGTTCGATTCCGCGAGGGCGTCATCGAGATACTTCTGGAACCCCTTCTTCTGATGCCGTTTCGCGTGTCCTTCAGCGATCAGACGTGGAATTGCCTTGGTCGAGCGCCGTAGTTGGTCGGTCAGGTCGTACCTCTCTTCCACCGGTAATGCCGGAAGTACATGCTTGAACACGTCGAGCATGGCTTGGTACGCAGCCTGATAGACCGCCAGATCGTGGAAGGTTCGGACAGGTTTCCTGTTTTCCATGGTCTCTCCCCAACGGCCGTTCAACGGACTACACGCGGCTATCGGCCATAGTATCTTACGCCCCACGTCCCACGCAACCGAAACGAGCCGCGCAACCCCAACCGCCCCACGTTCTTTTAGAACGCCGACGCGCACGCTCCGTACGGGCAGACGCGGATGCAGGCGAGGCATTCGATGCAGTCGGCTTCGTTGTAGACGACTTCGCGCGTCCCTTTGTCTGGGATGTGCAGCGCGCCGGTGGGACAGTAGGCGACGCAGCAGCCGCAATGGATGCAGCGGGTCTCGTCGCGCGTGACGCCTTTGCCGGTATAGTTGATCGTGACGTTGAACGTGCGAACGAAGGCCATCGCTTTGTCGATGTCTTCTTGTGTCCCGGTGACGTCGAGGACGAGAAAGCCCTCCTCTTCCGGTGTGACCTTGGCGCGATAGACGTTGACCACGAGGTTGTAGTCCTTGACCAGATGGTAGATGATGGGCTTTTCGCACTCACACTTGGGAAAGTAGAGCATCAGCTTCTGGGTGATGGCTTCAGTCATGGGGCTTGTCCCTTATCAGCAGCGGCTTCATGGCCGTGTTCTTGGGCAGTGGAGCGATGGGCTCGGACAGGTGGAAGTCGCCTTTGCGAATTTCATCGGCCAGCAGGTGGGCGATCTCCAGCGCCTTGAAGTACGATGACAGCGAGCCGACGGCGACCTTGCGGCCCTCGACCTCGATCTCGCCGGAGCGGAGCTGCTCGTAGCTGACGCGCGCGAGGACCTTGCCGGTCTTCTGCGGATAGTCGTGGCTGTAATCGACGACCGGCGCGAGGATGTCACGATCGCGCACGCAGGTCCGTTTGAGCACGTCTTCGTTCAGGATCGGGATCGGGATGCCGATGCCCAGGGCGAGCGAGACGCCATAGCCGCGCAGGCTCACGCCGCGAACGAACTCGGGGCGCATCTGCTTCATGTCGGCGGTCAGCGCGAGCGTGCCGGCGCCTTCGGTGGGGACACCATCGGGCGTGCGCTCGCACGCGCCGGCGTGTTGCGTGCCTTCCGCGTAGACGTGACCTTGCGCGCCGGCCAGCCACACGCGCGTGCCGACGCCGATCGTGTCATAGCACGGGTCGTTCAGCAACGGCGACAACTGCCCGGCCGAGCAGTAGTTCGCGTTACGCCGGTCCGGTTCCAGCGTGCCCATGTAGGTGTAGATCGGACGGTCCGAATCGTTGACCGCGACGTTGTAGTTCTGGTAGCAGTTGCGCGGATTGACCATGATGGCCTGGTTCAGGTCGTCGATGGTGAAGTACGTGCGGATCTCGCGGCGCGGATAGCAGTCGGTCCCGTAGGACAGGGCGAACAGTTGCAGCCGCTTGCGCGCGACGAGGTCTTCGATCACGTGGCCTCCGCCGTAACGGAACTCACCTGGCGGGTACATGTTGGCGGGGTCGCCGTGGCGCAGTTGGGTCGCACCGAGATAGACATCGACCGCCGCGATGCCGGTGTAGACCAGCACATCCTCAACCCAGGCCTCGGACATGCGGATCTTGGGCTGGGAGTGGCCGAAGTTGAGAAAGCAACCCGACGAGCACATCGGCCCGAAGGTGGCGGTCGTGACCACGTCCACCTCCTTGGCCACCGCCGCCGGTCCCTTCTTATCGACGTAGTCCATGATTTCGTCGGCGGTCAGCACGACCGCCTGACCCGATTCGATACGCTGGTTGATCTGTTCGTAGGTCTTCATTAGCCGTCCCATTGTCAAGTGCGCCCCACGGGGTCGCTGGAGGCAACGCCAATGTCCCGAGGTCCGTCGGGGATGCGGAGTTCTCCAAGGCCGGCCTTGCGGGGGTCGTACACGAGGCCGCCAGTATCCCCATTTTGGCTCGGCATGTCAAGCTCGCCTTCGGTCGGGCGGGAGCAAACAGCCTTGACAGTCGTATGGACTGGACGTAGAGTCCATCTTCCGTCACCCGGCAGAGGGCGGAGGTCCGGGCAAAGGCGGGATAGTTGCTCAGAAATGGAGAGAGGATCGTGCGCTCGAACCAACGTCTTCCAATCAGAGTCTCGGGTGAGCACGCCGGGCCTTCCAGGCCGGCGCGCCACCGGCGCGGACGCGCCGCCTGGGTGCTGCTGGTCGCGTATACAGCGGTTCTCGTCGGGCGAGCCTTGCTTCACAATGGAGGCGGTGACGTTCGCTATGTCCCGATATGGGAACTCCAGGATTCGCGCTGGCTGGCCACGTGGATTGGTGGGCTCTTCCTTGGCGGCGTTTACGAGGTTGCGTGGTTCATTCCTGTTGGCTCGCTTGCGGCTTTGGCCGCGGCGTCCAAGTCTCGTCGAAGGTGGTGGGCTCCAGCCCTGGCGGGCGCCGTTGCGCTGGCGGTGGTGGCGGCAGAGACCGGACCCTATTGGCGCCCGGCGAATGCCGCCGGGCTCGTTCTGCCCACGCTGGGTGCTCTGTTCGGGGTCTGGGCGGGTGCGACGTGGCTCCGTGGGCGGCGCGCACGCCTGTGGCTATTGCCGAAGATAGCCTTGCTGGTTCTCGCAGTGACCCTTTGCCTGGGTCTGGCGTTGTGGCTGTCGGTGGAGGAGAAGCCTCTGCCTTTCGAGGCCGCAGCCGTAACGTCGGCCAAGAAGCGCGAGCTCGTCCACCTGATCCGCAGCAAGAGCCCGCGGTCGTTGGGGGACGGCCAAACGCACACGTTGCGCCTGACCGAGGACGACGTCAATGTCCTGCTGGCCTGGGGGCTCTCGCTCGGCGCTGCCGACCGCAAGGCCCGGGTGGGTTTGGCGCCGGACGGCGCCTCGCTGGCCGCGTCCATGGGAGTGAGGCTCGGCGGCAAGACGCGTTACGTGAACCTGCAACTGACCGGGGATGTGGCCGTGAAAGAAGGAAATCTCAGCCTCAGGGTGGACCGCTGCCGGCTGGGCAACGTGGAGGTCCCGTCGTGGCTCGTCAAACTCTGGTGCCCTATGGTCGCCTCCGCGGTCAATCGTGACCGGCGCGCCAGACCGTTTCTGGATGCCGTCGAAGCGATCGCAATCGGTTCGGACTGGATCGAAGCAAGGTACACACGTGTAGATTTGCCGCCGGGCTTTCGCGAAGACCTTCTCGGTCCTGCCGGCGCGAGACAGGAAACACTGGCCTCCACACGGGTCCAGGTCGAACACCTGCTCCAGGTCGTGGGCCGACCGCCCACGGGTGAACGGCCCACGTTTGGGATGTGCTTTGAGAGGGCATTTGCTCTGGCCCGCGAGCGGTCCGTCGAGAGGAATCCGGTGACGGAGAACCGTGCGGCCATCTTCGCCCTCGCGGTGCTCCTGGGACATCCGCGTGTCGAGGAGTTTCTGGGGCCGGTGCTGCCTGAGCGAGCCAGTCCTGTCGCTCTCTGGATGTTGCGGAACGTCGAGCTGCGAGGACGGCTCGACTGGACCAAACATTTCTGGGTCAGTGCGGCCCTCATGCTGCTGTCCGACACGATTGTCAGCGATGCCGCCGGCCTGCTCAAAGAGGAGCTTGACGCCGACGTAGGCGGAAGCGGCTTTTCGTTTGCCGATCTGCTGGCGGACCGCGCGGGTACGACTTTTGCCCTCCGCGCCACCCATGACGAAATGGCCGCACGTGCCATGCAGGACCGCCTGGCACGCGGATTTGACGTCGACGACTTCTTCCCGGACGCGGCTGACTTGCCCGAAGGGATTCCGGATGCTCAGTCGCAGGCGCAGTACGGAGGCGTGGGTGGCGAGGCCTATCTGCGCCTGATCGAGGAAATCGAGCGGCGCGTTAGCACCTGCGCCGCCTATCGCTGATGACGGCCACGCCGGCGCAGAGGAAGACCCCAGCCTGCCCGGACGAGGAGAGGCTGGGGTCGCTTAACGCTGCGTCCGTAGTTTCTGCTACCAGAAGAAGCCTGGGCTGTCGCCGTAACGCGGCATGGCGACGCCGTTTTCGATGTCCGGATCGAAAGCTCGCCATTCCGTGTGGCCATCGAGGAAGCCGATATTGCCGCCGCTCGGATCGCCGTTGCCCTTCAGGTGGCTCGTGCGATCGTACACGCCGTGCTGACCGAGAATCCCGCCACCGACTTCGGCGAAATTGCGTCCGTAGTGGGCACCCGTCTGAGGCATGCCCATGATCGAGTCGATGACCAACTCGCGCACGGCCGGACGCTTCTCCTGCACCGTCTTGAGCCAGATCTTATCGTCGTTGTCCTTTGCGTATTTGCGGATGGTGGGCCGGCTGTTGGAGGTCGTCTGCAGGATGAAGCAGTAGCCCGACACCACGAAGTTGCCGCTGGACGCGTTGATGAACTTGGACCCATCCCACTGCGCGTTGCCGTTGCCGTAACCCCAGAAGAAATCGTTGTACTTCTGGTGGTTGGCGTTGGATGGACAGTAGAACATCTCGCGCGTCATGCCGGTCCTCAGCATGAAGTTGACCGTGTTGATGGCCACGTCCTGGAGCCAGGCGCCCGCAGTGGTCGGCAGGGGCAGCTTGGTCCCGTTCTCGTTGCCATACATGTTCAGGGCAAGCACCTGCTGGCGTAGACGTGCGGCACAGCTCTGCTGGCGGGCCTGTTCCCGGACCTTGGCCAGCGCCGGCATCAGAATTCCCATGAGCACGGCGATGATCGCGATGACCACCAGCAACTCGATTAACGTGAATGCCTTGACACCCCGGGCCCTGTCTGCCCTGTAATCCTGATGACTTGCGTTTTCTCTGCGCATCTTGCTTTCTCCTTAGCAACCCGAGAAGCCGCCGGCATGCCACCACCGCGGCCCACGGCGACACTCCCCATTTCTGCACCTGCACTGGCAATGATGCATCACAAACCGTACCGCAAGATGCGCAGCCTCTGACTGCTGTTCCGTCCGACCCCCGAAAAACGCGACCACCGGCCCCCATGGGCCCGAAAACGGCCTTGCGCAGGTCTTCAACCTTCCAGAGAGACCTCTCATTCGAGATTCGATCGCACGTCCGGAGATCCCGGGCCCCCGAGGGCCCCCGGGGCCAGCGTATCACCTGAAAACGACAAGGGCCGCAAGCCAAAGCTCACGGCCCTTTCTCTCTCGGAAGTCTCAGATTGACCTGCCATGGCGACGGCTGGGAATCAGCCCCGCATTCTCCCTGCCAGGCTCTCATGCACGCTTGCGCAGCTTCACGCCGGTCACGCTCAAACCGAGTAGACCCAACAGCACCGCGCTGGGGACTGGAACGGCCTCAAGGGCATAAAGCTCCTGGATCTCAGCAAGCGACAGAGCTCTATCGTATATGCGAACTTCGTCGATGGTCCCCTTGAAGTACCCAACATTGTAGTCTTTATAGGGGGCATAACCTGTTGGGTTTACCGCCACGCCAATGGCAAGGTGTCTCCCGTTGACATATGTATTGTTGACATAAATGCTATTGGATGCCTTCAACTCACTATCCAGGTAGATTCGGGTACCGGTGGGGTCAGTAGTTATCACGAAGTGGAACCAACTCCCGGCGGGAGCTTCAGATCCATAGTAGTACTCTATGGTGTTCGCCCAACAATGACCCGTCATGCCCATGCTGGCATGGCCCCAGTGGTTGATGCCCATTAGCCAGGAGGTGCCGCAGCCTGCCCCGCCTCCGTACCCAACGAGGTTAGGCCTATACCCTGGGTCATACGGAGCGATGCCTACCGCGTCGGTATAGAACCATAGGGACACAGTCCTCGCCGGGGTGGGCAGGTTGTTTGCAGACGCGCGTATGTAGTCATCCACGCCGTCAAAATAATAGGCGCTGTCGGCGTTTCCAAACATGTCTTGGGTAAGGGTAGCTCCCAGCACCAATCCGTCGTTTCCATTGCTGCCTTCGTCGTTTGCGTTCCCATTGAATGGATAGTAGGCGACCAAGCCGTCACTCAAGTCCGCCAGTCCGGTAGTCGCCATCGCCAAGCCCAGCATTATGGCACCAGCAATCGAGTTTACCCTCTTCATCTCACCCTCCACGAAAGGATTCTATATCGTCGCCTGCCTGCTCATCCATACCACACTCCTGAGTGATTAACTCACGACGCTGGCGCAACTGAAGTGCCGATCGCTCCCCGAAAGAGCCAACGCACCAATCTAGCGAAGTGCCCTCTCGAGTAGGCGTCGGCCGGCCGTCATCCAATTGCGCGGCACGCCGGACCCGTGACCAGCCTTCACGTATGCTTGCGCAACTTCACTCCAGCCACGCTCAAACCGAGTAGGCCCAGCAGCACGGCACCGGGAACAGGAACCTGTGCCACCTGCAGGTTGTCAATGGCCACATTGTCATACCCGCCATCACTGAAGACGATGAGCGAAACGGGCCGGCTGAAGATGATATCGAAGCTGCTGCCGGCCGACCCTGTTCCGAAGTCCCAGGACTGCTCGGATACCAACGCCCCTGCATCCGGCGCGTAGCGGTCGCCGTACGTGCTGTCATAGGCTTTCAACGTGAAATCCGTGTCGATACCGTTGAACACGTAGAAATCACTGCTGGCTCTGGTGATGGGGACGATGTCGAATGATATCTCGACATTCCACGGGATGGGGTTGGAGCCCACCACACCTGTGCGGAGCCATTTCCCGTCGTTGCCCAACCAATCCACGGCAGACGAGGCATTGTTCAAGACCAACCCATCCGTCGCCGTTACGCTGGAACCGTAGGCACTCGTCATGTAGGCAGTGCCGTTTGTCATGATGGTTCCGCCCTCAAAGTCAAACATGACATTGAGATCGGCTTGTGCCGGCACGACGATACAGATTGCCAGGGCCGAGACTAAGAATACCTTGCTCATAAGGAGTTCTCCGTTCGTTTCTGACCGTACTTCCCTTTATAACATATCCTCCGGTATCGCGACCCTACCACGACCGCGTTAGAAGCCAGTTCTCATGCACGCCTACGCAGCTTCACGCCTGCCGCGCCCAGGCCCAGCAGACCCAGCAGCACCGCACCGGGAACGGGAACGGGATTTATCTCCAGACGGAAATTGTCATAATATTGAGTCAAGGTGCCGCTACTGGAGTTGCCGGCAGCAAAGCCAAAGAGAGTGGGAGTTCCTCCCCCGAAATCAGGTGTAGCCGGTCCTGAGCCGCTCCATCGTGAGAAAGAACTCTCGGTGAACGTGCCCGAAAAGCTCAGAGTGTCCCAATCGAGCGGGTAGCCTGTAATGTCGAGGTTGTAGGCGTAGATACTGGAAGCCTGCTCAACGAGAAGCTGTATTCTCTGCCCCTGCCCAAATGCTGTATCCTTATTTAGCACGTCGAGTTGAAGTTCAAATGGGGTGTCTGCCAGGGGCAGAGCCGTTGAATAGTCTGCCTTATTGGCTATCCCATAGGCAGCATCCCCGGTAACCGTCGTAATCTTGAGTCGTGCACCAGGGTTCCCGCCGGAGGTCTCTCTTGTCACGGTTGCTGTACCAGATCCGAACCGCTTAGATCCAAAACTCCAGGCAGAAAAGTCGCCGTCAATGATGAGATCACCGCGTGCCGGCATCGCCACAAGTGCACACGTCAGTGCGACTACTGGAACAATCCACTTCATCAATGTCCTCCATTCCTGCTTTGTCTAACGCTTCAACTTGGCGATCCTCGCGCGCGAGCCTTCGCGCAATTCAGGTACGATGGAACCGCGCGGAACCGTTCCTGGCAGGGGTCAGATACCGCGTGCTATCAGCAATGGAGCGGAGGGGCGCGGGAGGCGCGGACGGCGGGTGTACGTTGTGAGTCGCGCCAGAGGGACGCGATGGTCCCGAGGCGGTACTGCGGTATAAAATCCTCTGCTCTGCAGTCAGGCTGCACGAAGCACACCGCCGCAGAGCAGAGGCAATTGGGTTCGATGGCACGACTGGGGCCAATCTGGGCGGGAGCGCCGTGGTGGTACCAATCCGGAATGCCGCCGAAGTGCAACTTCTTGACCCACGGAACGGATTTGCACAGACCCAGGCTGAACAACGCGTAGAGGCACAAATCCAGGCTGCCGCGTTCGCGCGACAGAAGCTGGATGGGCTGCGGCGACGAGATGATGGGTTCGGCACCGGCGTCTGCCGGGAGCAGAAACGTGACGTACCCCAAATCCGGAGGGACGGTGGTACACTCGACCGGCGCGCCGCAGGAGCCATGGAGATGGAGGCTGGTCGCATCACGGGCCGCTACGGCCGGCTGAGGCGCAGCCGCAACCGGGAACGCTGGCATCATGTCAGCGTAGAGGCCTGCTGTCGGCGCGAGCGCCGCGATAAGAGCGGTGATAACCCTTCTCCGGTCGATCATCTCTTCACCAACGAAACACCCCGTCCAGACTGAGACGGCTTCTGTTAGAATAGGGTGTTTCATGTCTGTTTGTCAAGAGAAAAAGAGTGGGTGGGGGCGATGGGCGATGCGATCATCTTACATGTTCACCCTGTGTTCGCGCCGAGGGGTGCCGTTTACCGGGCTGGCAGCTGGGCGCCCCACGCCGTCCGGCGCCACCCCGGACGAGGAGACCACTGGCTTCGGTGAAGCGCCGGCTGCCAGCGTGGCAGGGAAACCGGGAGGAGGCTGCAATTTTGCCATAGCGGCTTCTGCAACGCACATGTGTCGTAACATGCTATTCATAAAGCTCTTACGGACATCGTCTTCTCCCTCTGAGGCGTTGGCACGACATTTGCACTTCGTGGGGGCGGATTGGTGTCGATATGGTTGCAGAACGTTCACAACTCGGTGGCGTCAACGTGCTGACCAGTGCGGCCAACTGGGCCTGGCCGGAGGCACTGCGCGACCTGTTCCAGCCCAGAGGGGTCAATCTCCTCGTGGCCGAGAGCCCCGGCGACTTCGTCCATATCATCACACATCGTAGAATTCACACTACTATAGTAGACATGGACTCCGAGCGGTCCAACGGCCTGGCGACCGTCAAGATCATCCGCATGAACTTCCCGTTGCTGCCCTGCATTTTGCTGACCACCCAGGCCAGCCAGGACGTGCTGGGCAAGGCCCTCCAGCTCGACGTGTTCGGCGTGATCGACAAGCCGGTGAAGATGGACATTCTCCAACAGCTGCTCCACCGCATCTTCGTCAAGCGGTACAACAGCAGCTTGTTCGCGGCATAGGTGCAGACGACAACGTCACAGGTAGATAACCTCATGGAAAGGAGCAAGGACAGATGAACATTCGACCATTGGCAGACAAGGTGCTGGTTGAGCGCGTCGAGGCAGAGGC
>JAFGQA010000211.1 GCA_016935885.1 Phycisphaerae bacterium
TCCTGCATCAGCAACGCCGCCAGACCGCAGACCGTCGGCGAGGCCATCGATGTGCCGCAGAGCGTTCCGTAAGCAGTGTCACTGGTGTCGTACGTGGAAGTCACGCCGCCGTCGCCGTTACTCTGGCACCCCGGTGCCGAGATGTCGGGCTTCAAGCGGCCGTCATCCACCGGGCCCCAACTGCTGAACGTGGTCATCGAGTCATCGTTCGAGTTGAGGGCGCCGACCGTGATATGATTCTTCGCACAGGCGGGCGGGGCGGTGCTGTAGTAGTCACCGTATCCCTCCACGTCACAACGGCTGCCCTGGCGTTCGTTACCATTGGCCCAGACGATCCGGAATGGGTTACCCAGGCTGCCGCCGACGATCGCGTCAATCAGCGCTGCGGTGGCACCGTAATCACCCTGAATCGCGCAGTCGAAACCGTTGGTTTCGGTGTTTGTGCCAATGGAGTTGTTGGCGATGTCCGCCCCGTAGGTGTTGATGGCCTCGTTATAGTCGGTCTCGATATCGCCCGGGTTGGAGTAAAGGAAGATGTCGGAACCGTCGTACTCGAATCCATACGACACCATCGTGACACCGGGCGCCATGCCCTTGTACGTGGCATCGGCGACACCCGCGCCGCCGATCGTGCCCGCAACATGTGTCGAGTGGTAGTGCGTGCCGGAACTGTCGTGTACCGTGAGCCGGCCCTGGAAGTCCACGTGCGTGGCGCGTGCGGTGCCGCCATCATAGACGAGCACGGTTACACCGGATCCATCCAGGTTGTAGGGCGCCGCCTGAACGACGTCCGCCTGAGTGCGAGCGCGATTGCTGTCGTTCACGGGGCTGAACCTTGGCAGCGGGGGTTCGATCCATTGCACGCAGTCCTCGTCGGCTAGCGCCGCGATCTTCGAATAGGGCAGCTCAATGACCAAGCCGTTGATGCTGCGGAGCATCGAGCGAATCCGGGCGCCGTGTTTGTGGCAGAGCTCCACACCCGTCGAATCCAGCACGACGTCCTTATGAAACATGATGTACGCGCCGACGACCACTTCCGCCTCCCCCGACTTGCCCGAGGCTGTCGTCCCAACCACCGCGTACTCCGGAATCTCACCTGCCGCCAGCACGGGGTGCAATCTGGCTTCGCGCCGGATCGCTGAGGCGCCGCAGAGAGGACGGATCCCGGCTAGTGCCCCCGCATCGTACTCCTCAGGCGAGACGGCAGCGAAGAACGCGTTGTCCCCAAGATAGCAGAGTAACTCAACACCGGCTTCCTCCATGGCCGCACGAACGTCCGGCACAACCGGCTCGGAAAACCTGACGATCACATGCCGAACATGCCCGGATTGAGCTTGCTTGAGAATCACCTGGGCAGCATCGACAGGACCGACGACAGGAACGGCCTCCGCATCTGCCGACAGCCATTGGATTTCCCCGTGGCTTGGCGCAGCCACCAGACATGCCATCAGGCAGGTTGCCAGACATGCGGTGAATCGCCGTTGCCGCATCGATGGGACGCACCCTCGCGAAAACGATCGTGACATTAGAAATACCTCCTGTGGTAAATGCCTCCCCACGACTGAAACCGCCCAGAGAGTCGATTGAAGTCTTTCGTTGCACCGTGTTCAATGTCACGGGACTCCGCCTCCCCGGCCTTCGGATGGGCGCCTCGACAGAGCAAGGCAGATGACGGAAGGAGCCGTGAGGTCGGCAATGGCGGCCGAAGATGTGGGAATCACCCTTCCCCAAACCCCCATCTACGAGGCCTTTGATCGTTATCGTACCGCGCGAAGCCTCCCGAGTCCAGCGGGAAACGCGGACGCCGCTGTGATTTCGCCCGCCTGACCACTCCACCGCGCCAAGGTTGCTCCTGCCGCCTCGGGAGGACAACGACAACCTGTTTCAGCACAGCGTAAGTCCTTGCTCCCACGCGAATCACCAACCTTCCATTCGGTCGCGGCCTCGGTACGCCGAACCACTGAATTTGCTCGAGGATTGCCTCGAATGACGTAGGGTGGTCATGATGCGTGTGGCACCGTTGAGAAAGGCGCCTTTGAAGACCTCCCTCGGACTAACCAACGAGGCACTTGCTGTGCCGATGGAGACAATCTCCTCGCCAACCACCCGGCTGCCGTTGTCCAGGTCCAGCCTGACAAGCCGTTCCCGGTCATATTTCTCCAAGTATGCGTATCGCCTGGCTACTTCGTTGGTTGAATCGACTTGTGGCGCTGGTTCAGCAATCCTGGACCGGACAACCTCGAGTCGATAAGCGTTCGTGATTTTGATCACCTCCTTGTTCGAGCATCGCTCAAAACACCGCGATGCTCGAACTTTGGTGCATCGGCACATCCTTTGGGCTACGAGGCTTGGCGTCATCGTCGCATCTGATCATGGGCCTCCATGTCGCCTCTTTGTCGCGCCAGCCCGCGCCGATACCCACGAGACTACCTGTCCCCGTTTCTGTGTTGGACCTTGTCGATGGCTCGCTTGATTTCTCGGCTGCTTCGCTCATAGTGGGCGTATGCGCCGTGCGTACGAGGAGCTTGTCGAGAAGATCGAGATTCACGCCGATCGTGAGCGGTTGATGCGGCGCTTCGTCGATGTCTTGTGGGATGCGTTGTGCGGGACGGGTGTGTCCTGGGTAGGCTTCTACCTTCACCAAGGAGCCGATGAGCTGGTGCTGGGTCCACGACGGGACAAGCCTGCGTGCTCGCCGATTGGACTGCACGGGGCGTGTGGCCGGGCGATCACGAGTGGCAAGCCGCTGGTCGTTCGCGATGTAGCCGAGTTGGGCAAGGATTATGTGGCCTGCGATCCCCGCGACCGGTCGGAGGTGGTTATCCCGCTGTTTGACGAGCATGACAAGTGCTGGGGCGTGCTGGATCTCGACAGCCATGAGCCCGGCGCATTTGACGACGAAGACGTGGAAGGGCTGCTGCACTTGCTGCGCAAAGCGGGTTTGACACGCTGATGCAAAACGAGCCGGCGGACCGGCCGGGAGATGCAATGTGGCTCACCCGCGTGCTGCTTGATCGGTGGCGCGAACGTGTTTCGGCCCGAACACGCACCTGGGCCGCAAGGCGCGCCGAATCAGCCCGTACACGTCCTGAGAGACCAGCGTCCTGAGGGCACGTTTCCCGCTCAGGCCACCCCGAGCCACGCCCTTGACACACCAGAGATGAAACATCCGCCGGAACCAGATGTTCGATCGGTTCCGCTGTACCGTGTCAATAGCAGCCCGTTGTAAAAGGGAAGACAGCGGTTCGGAAACGCCGTTCCTGACCGTGAAAACCACCGGCGAGACGCCGGTGCCACAGTTTTGCCACGGGCTGATAGCCTTCTCGATCTCGACCCGCGAAGTCGCGAGCAGCAACTCTGATATGAACCGAGTTCTCTTCGCATTCATCTTGAGGGCCGAAAGAGCTTGGCCGCGTTTCTGCAGAATAGAAAAAGCGGCCCGCCTCGGAGCCGCCCTCAAAACCGTGCGCTGCTGTAGCATTCACGCCACCGTCTCTTCAGGAACCTTGCCGGTTTCGACCGACTCATTCCCACGCTCGATGATGTCCTCGAAGGCCTTTTGCAGGCCGTAGATGGCTAATGGGATCTCATTCCGGGAAAAGCTCCCAGACGATTTCCAATTTCCGGCGCTGTCTCGATACATTCGTTCGATGGATGCCTTCAGCATCTCCGTTTCCTTGCCGTTCATGACGGCCTCGTTTGCCCAAATCGCCTCGGACACGCCGCCAGCCCTGTGCTTCGCTAAAGGTTGTGCCATTTTCTTCAACTCCGAGGACCGTCATCTGACGTGACGGCCCTCTCCTCGTGATGGGGGAGAGGTATGTACCGATGACTAGTACCGCGTTTCATAAGAAACGCGACTACGATTGCTGGACCGAGAATCCCTTCTCGGTCCTGAAGCCGGTGCCGAGAAAGGA
>JAFGQA010000212.1 GCA_016935885.1 Phycisphaerae bacterium
AAAGCAAAAACAGGAGGAAGGCACCCGCCGCGGCGGGCAGGCTCCGGGACGGAGGGACGAAGGCACGCAGGCACGAAGGGGAGGACGTCGGCAGCGGCCGGCGACGACTGCTTGAGACGCTGGCGGGGACCGCGCTGCGCTGGTTCGTGCATGGGGAATCGTTCCCGGAGCCCCTGGCGATGGTGGACTTGTCGGCGGCCGGGGACAACTCCACGCCCGGCGTGGAGGAGTTTCTGTACTACCTGACGGACGCGCAGGGCAGCGTGGGCGCGCTGACCAACGCCATTGGGCAGGTCGTCGAACGGTACTTCTACACGCCGTATGGTGAAACCACCATCACCGCCGCCGACGGCACGACGCCGCGCACGGAGAGCCTCTACGGCAACCCGTTCGCCTACACGGCCCATCGCTACGAACCCCAAACCGGCCTCTACCACTTCTGGGCGCGCGCCTACTCGCCGACGCTGGGGCGGTTCTTGCAGGAGGACATGCAGGGTCCCTTGGCAGTTGTCGATGTTCTCTTTCGCAGCAACGGACACCATCCGCTCATCATGTCACCTTTTGCAGGCGCGAGCCCCGAGTACCGAGACACGTTGAATCTCTTCCTTTACGCGCTAGCCAGCCCTGCAGTCCACCAAGACCCCTTCGGTCTCTCGGTGGCGCTCTGGGTTGCGGAGAAATTTCTCGACGCCACGGGCGGAGACGATTCGTGGCTGGATGACCAGGAATTTGTGCAGAAGCTTTCCATGGGATTCGGCATCGCCGGGGTTGCTGCACTGGGCGGAGCATTCATCATTGCGGCTGCTCCTGCTATTGTGACTGCTGCACAGTCGTTGCAGATGGCCATCGCCACAGCAAGTGGCGGGGGAGGAGCAGCGTTGCTTTCGAGGTGGCCTGGGCCGGCTGGAGGGCGCCAGATTGCTTCGAGCTTCTTATAGTCCTCTGGCTCCATGACGGCTTTGACGCGTTCCAGAAGCGCTTGCACTTCGTCCATGTTCAGATCGATCCGTTGGATGGGTGCTGTCTTCATGCGATGTTGCACAGCCGTTCTCGAAAACGCTTCGAGAGTGGATAACCCAGTACCTCTTTGATGGACCGGTTGGGCCGGTGGGTTCGGTCGTCCTTCCCCCGGCCCGTGGTGCGTCCCAGGACCATCCAGTTGGCCGCCCGGTAACAGGTGCCCCGGAAACGCTCAGGATCGACGAAGGTCTCCAGGAAGTAGACCGGATGTCCGTAGATCCGTTCCCAATCCGGCGCCAGCATCCGGGCCATGCGACCCAGAAGGTAGGAGGCCAGATGGGGAACGGACACCCACGGCAGGATCAGGAAGCGGAGGTTGTAGGCGATCAGGTGAATGTTCTTTCGACGGACCTCGGCCGACCAACCGATAAAGCGGTCCCGGCAGCCGATGTGCCGCGGCGCCGAGGACCACGCCAGGCACGCCACCGGAACACCCTTGGCCGAGACCAGATACGCCCGTGGCCCTTGTGTGTTCTGCGCCAACGCTCGAAGCGTTGCCGACCCGCCTCAAAACAGGCGCGACTCACCGCAGACTTCTTGGATCTCATCAGCCGTCCTCCGGACCACCATCGGTCCACGGCTGACGATTCCCGCGCCGTCAAATCGGGCCATGCACGCTCACCGGAAGGACACAATCGATCGTCTTCCGGTAGGCGAATTCGGTTCCGATCTTCCATCTTGCGTACAAGTCGATTTGCCGCCGCCCGCAGTGCGCGCCGAATGGGCGTTTTTGACCCCATGACATGGGGTGGCACGTGTCAACGCAGCTTCACGGGGCACAAGTCGTGCATTCGGTCTGTCCGAACCCGCGCCGCGCCTCGTTTCACCTTCGAAAACCCGTCCGCCTTCGCTTAATTTAGGGCTAGAATTGGAAGTAGATGAAGTCGGACCGGCTCGTGGGCCAGAGTACGAACAGCGCGAAGAAAACCATGAAGTAGACAGCGATTCGCTTCGCTCCACGCAACGCGTCGAGCCTGGCGGCGAGCGTACCCGCGCGATACGACCAGAAGTGGAAGATCACGAATACGCCCATGATTCCCACAGCCAGGAAGGGGTTGACGTTTCCAAGCCCCAGGGAGGCGATATTGAAGTCGAAATCGAACAAGACGTACTTCTTCACGCAGTACACGAGATCGGAAGAGCCGTGTACACGGAACAGTAGCCATCCGAGAAAGACGAGGTACTGACAGATCAGCCAGCGGATCAGGCTGTGAAGGCGCTGCGATGCTCGCGATGGCTCCTTGCCTTTCTCTGGTGAAGACGCTCCGGTGACGCCTTTGCTCCGGCCTTTCCCGAGCCCCATGGCTCGCTCCAAAGCGAGCCAGCCACCTTGATACAGGCCCCAGAACACGAAGTTCCAGCCGGCTCCGTGCCAGAGTCCGCCGAGGCCCATCGTGAGCAGCAGATTGCGGTATGTACTGGCTGTGCCGTGTCGGTTGCCGCCCAGCGGGATGTAGAGGTAGTCTCTTAGCCACGTTGACAGCGAGATGTGCCAGCGCCGCCAGAAATCCGTAATGCTGCGGGCAGCGTATGGGAAGTTGAAGTTGATGGGAATGTTGAACCCCAGCATCCGGCCCGTGCCACGGGCCATATCCGTGTAGCCCGAGAAGTCGCAGTAGATCTGAATACCGAATGCGAGGGTGCCCAGCCATATCGCCGGACTGGGTAGCCCTTGGGACGCCTCGAAAACCCCGTTCGCCAGCGGGGCTACTTGATCTGCGATGAGCACCTTCTTCACCAGGCCGGTCAAGAACAAGTGACAGCCGCTGCGCAGGTTCTCGCGCTGCAGCGTGGTGAGCGAGTGCAGTTGCGGCAAAAACTCCGTACTGCGCAGAATGGGGCCTGCAACGAGCTGGGGGAAGAAAGCGACATACAGGGCGAAACGCACGAACGATCTTTCGGGCTGGATCTGACCTCGAAAGACGTCGATCGTGTAGCTCATCGACTGGAACGTGAAGAAGGAAATACCCACGGGCAGCGTCAGGGCGATGACGGGCAATGCTGCGTCCACACCGAGCCATTGAAGCAGTTGGTTGACTGACTCCGTGAAGAAGCCGCAGTATTTGAAGACCGCCAGAATGCCCAGGTTGGTCACGAGGCTCATTATCAGCCACGCTACACGCGCCCGATGAGTCCTAGATCGCCCTATGCCCAGCCCCGCGATGTAATCGTTCAGCGTTGAGTAGATGATCAGCAGAATAAAAGCCGGGTTCCACGACATGTAGAAGATGTAGCTGGCCAACAACAGCATGACCATCTGCAGCATGTGCGTGCGCACCAGCACCACCGCACATGTGACGGCCAGCATAAGGATCAAGAACTCCGGTGTCTGGAACAGCATTTCAGAATCCGCTCAGGGATGCCGGGAGTTCTCCACAATCACTTGGGCTAACGCTTTGGACCAGGCTTGTCGACCAGTCTCACAGGGATGTCCCGGGTCAGAGAAATGCTCCGCAATCAGCAGTGCGGAGTGGTTCACAAAGACGGCACCCTTGTCGCGGGCCGTCCCCTCCAGCGCCGCCGTGGCACGGCTGAGTAAGGCCCCCTCCAACGACGACGTCAACTCGGGATGTATGGGCGTCAGGACCACCAGAACGTCACTGCCGCTCTTGCGAAGGTATTCGATCGTGGCTCCGAAAACCTCCATCATCTCGGGAAGGTCCTCTCCCCTGCGGACAGCAAGGACGTTGCGCAACCTTTCAATGCCGCGTTCCATGGCCTCCGCCGAGACCGTCTTGCGGCGGATCCACGGAGCCTTGTAGTTGGTGGTGTATCCTTCATAACGCAAGTCGGCGCGGGTGACTTCCCGCAAGTAGGCATCGAACGCCCCTGGCGGCAGCGAACGAAAGGCCAGTAGTTGCTCCGCCCGTGAGGCCAGCAGCGTCTCCCATTCGTGGTCGCTGAACAGGGAGCGGAAATAGCCGTGCTCGGACGGAGGAATGAAATCCCACCAGCCGGCCACCGACAGACGCGCGTCCGGAATCGGGTTGGGCAGCGGCGTGACCACAGAACCGACGTCGGCGCCGATCACGACCATCGACGGATGGACGCGCGCGAGGGAGGGGAGCATCAGCAGGAATTCACGCGGCGTGGCACCGGTCCAGGCCAGGTTATAACTCTGCCGCCCATCGGGCAGGAACCGGTCAATGACGGTGCAATCCACGCCCTCCAGAACGACGCTCGAGCCGAGCACGTAGACGTCCCTGGTTTCCTTCTTCTCGGACCGCTGGTCGAGCGCACTCTTGATCGAAACGATACGATCCAATCCTTGTGGCATGATTCGCCAGCACGCCACAACCACGTACGCCGCGGCGAGGTACGCGGCGAAGGCCAAGGCGGCCACCAGCAGGAAGGGAGTGGCCGCACCCAAAGCCGCAGCATTGCCTCCCCGGCTCGTCCATTCTCCGGTCACATTCAATACCTCGTTCGACCATCAGCGACGACGGCACGGGATAGTCCGTACCGCGGAAACCAACTGAAGCCGTACCCTGTGTTAAGACGACCCGAGGATCGCTGCTCATGTCGCGGGATAGTGCGATTGGTATCGTCAGGCGCCCCGTCAAGCTTGACAACCGAATACGCGGATGTTGTCTTCCCAGTGGCGTTGCGTCCAGCGATCCGATCCAGATCGCCAGGGCAAATCCCTATGGAGAGCCACGCAAGAAGATCCTTCATATGGACGCCGACAAGCTGTGGCTGCGGGACCGGGTCCATGCAGAAAGAATCCGGCACGTCGAATGTGCCGACAGCTTTGATGCCCACGTAGCAGGATGGCGAAGACAACTTGATGTGTCCCCCTCAATACTGGGAATTCGGTTGCAGATAAGGCAGCAGATGGTCGATTACCATTTGCAGACGGCCCATCCGGAACTATGGGTTCGCCCTCCCCGATGCGTGGGTCAAGATCACGAACCACATCTGTTCCGCGGACGCCATACGACAGGCCGGAAACCCTGGCTGGCCGGGTGACTACGTATTCCTCCTCCGGCGTCATCGCCTGCGGGGTGAGATGCCTGCAATGCAACCCCGGCAGTGAATTACAATGGTTGCCCACAGCAAACCAACGCCACACTGGGACGGTAGTGTAGCGTGTTCGGGACGTGGGGTCAAGCCGATGGGGCGGGTAAAGCGAGAGACAAAGGGGTCATCCATTAGCCCCATAGGCGCTAACCGAAGACCCATAGTCTGAGGAGTTCGCGCAGGCGAACGGCCTGGAGCGGGCGAGCGCGGCGACGGTCGTGGAGG
>JAFGQA010000018.1 GCA_016935885.1 Phycisphaerae bacterium
ACAGAAACTACCTCCTGACCCTCCTGGGCTTCAAGGGCAACACCGACGAGAAATCCAAATAGCCGATTTCATGCGATTGCCCTGGCGACAGACGCGGCTGGCCTTGCGGGGCGGGCCGGGCGGCTGTAGACTCGTGGAAAAACGAAAGGAGACACCCATGATGGCCAAGACAGTGGCAATCGCGTTGGCGGTCGTCGCGGCGGCAACCGCAGGGCGGGCGCAGGACAGCATCGTGCCGCCGGGGGCGGAGATGACCAAGCTGGCGGGCGATTTCCGGTTTACCGAAGGCCCGGCCGCCGACGCCAAGGGCGACATCTACTTCACGGACATCCCCAACAACCGCATTCTGAAATGGTCGATCGAGGCCGGTCAGCTCAGCACGTTCCGCGAGGACGCCGGCGGGGCCAACGGGCTCTACTTCGACCGCGAAGGTAACCTGCTGGTCTGCGAGGGTGGCGGCGGCCGGCTGGTGGCGATCGCGCCCGACGGCAAGCTGACCGTCCTGGCCGACAAGTACGACGGCAAGCCCTTCAACAGCCCGAACGACCTGTGGATCGACCCGAAGGGCGGCGTGTACTTTACCGACCCGCGATATGGCAGTCGGGACAACCTGCCCCAGGACGGCGAGCATGTGTACTATCTGACGCCCGACCGCACCAAGGTCATCCGCGTGATCGACGACATGGTCCGGCCCAACGGCCTGATCGGCACACGCGACGCCCGGCTGCTCTACGTCGCCGATCATGGAGACAGCAAGACCTTCGCCTACACCGTCAACGAAGACGGTACGCTGTCTGGAAAGAAGCTCTTTGCCCCCGAGGGCTCCGACGGCATGACCATCGACAATCGGGGCAACGTCTATCTGACCACCCGCGTCGTCGCCGTCTACAATTCGGAAGGTGAGAAGATCGAGGAGATCCAGATCCCCGAGGGCCCCGCCAACCTCACCTTCGGCGGCGCGGACAGGCGGACGCTCTTCATCACCGCCCGAACCTCGCTCTACAGCGTGGCGACAGCAGTGCGAGGCGTCCGAACGCCCGTGATGCCGCCAAGACAACGCGGCATCCGACAACGCCAGAGGTAAACGCTGGCCATCTATGTAAGTAAAGCACCCAAAAGACTTTACAGAACACAACCCCCGTCCTCTGTGCAGAGGAGGTCACGTGCGAAGCCCCCGGCGGGCTCAGAAAGGTCTTGACTTCTGTCGCCCGGAATGTTAATATAGGGAAATTGCAGCTTCTGGGGATTTTGCATACACCGATCACTCGGCCCAGACCACGCCGCACGTGCGGCGTGATGAGCCGCGTCGAGGGGGGACCGATATCCCCCTACCGGCTTTGTCTGTCCGAGATCGTGGTAGGAGGTGAGCGAACGATGAAAGCGGCACATGTACTCGGGTTGATCGGGAGCGTTCTGTTGCTGGTCGGAACGGCAGGCGCCGGTGTCACTACGATCCGGCATACGCTCGACTACACCGACAATGAACACCTGGCCGAGCCTTGGTTCATCCCGCCAGACATCATCCGAGACCACTCCCCCTACTATCGGGGTATGTGGGAGGACTGGGGCTGGACACACGACATTCGCCACCGGGTGCCGTCCGACGCCAAGGGGATTCTCTCGGCTACATTGACGATCAACGCATGGGACGTGGACAACACCGACCCGGACGGCGACGAGGTCGATATCGTCTACGCCAATGGCGTCAAGCTCGGCCAACTGGAGCCGACCAACGGCCGGGTGTGGAAAACCACGCAGTTCACCCTGCCGCGCGAGGTCCTCGACGAACTCTGGGCCGACGGCAAAGTCTACATCTTCATGAATATCGACAGTATCAACGACATGGCCGGCCACCGGGTGACCCTGGAATACTCGACACTGACGGTGAACTACAACGTGACCGGCAGCGGAACCCCGACGCGTCTGTCGGTCCATCGGTTCTGGTGCGAGGCGATCTCGAGCTACCTGTACACAGCCAAGACCAAAGAGAAGGACAAGCTGATCAAGAACGCCTCGGGTGTATGGGTCTATCAGGGCGTCGAGTATCAAGCCCTGCCGGCCGACTTCGAAGACGGCAGCGCTCCGGTGTACCGCTTCTGGTCCGACACCTTGCGGACGCACTACTACACCATCGATGTGGCGGAACGAAACAAGCTCATCTACGAGGCTTCGGCCACCTGGTTCTATGAGGGTGAGGCGTTCTGGGCCTTCCCGCCCGACAATCGGGTTTCGGGAACGATTCCAGTCTACCGCTTCTGGTCGGACGCCATCAAACGGCACTTCTACACGACAAACGAGGAGCAGAAGGACAAGCTCATTGCCGAGAACTGGGACGTCTGGACGTATCAGGGCGTCGCCTGGTATGCATATCCATACGAGACGGCACAATAGCCGTCGCCATGACACAGTCTACGGGTTCGGACGGAGGCAGTATTCGAAGAAGTCGTAGATCTGTGCGTTGGACCGGGCCGTGGGACTGTGTGTGTCCCGATGGGTCATCGCAACACGGCGAGAATGGCCCAGCAGTGCGTTGACGGCAATGGTGTGGTTGAGGGCCCGCCAGCGTTCCGGCGGATCTTCGGCGCCGCCGGAGACCAGAAACGGACGTGGGGCCATCAGTGCGTGCAACTCGTGCAGGTTGTGCCCCGTTTCGACCATTCGCTTGTACGGGCCGGTGCGCGGGCTCGTCTCGCTGATAATGCCCCGCTGCCGCTGGATGTCCGGGTCCCATCCGAGATACCACGGCTCCCAGTAGTTGACGTTGGGCCGGGCCTCATCGAAGACAATCCCGGGGTCCGACCACACCGCGCAGGCGAACTTGTCATAGAGACACGAGGCGAACATCGCCCACTTGCCGCCATAGGAATGCCCGACGACACCGATGCGGTCGGGATCAACCTGCGTCAGATTCGCCAGGGCCGTGTGGCCGTTGGCGGCCACATAGGCCAAGGCCGAGAGCGGCTGGAGCGGAGGTTGCCCTTCCGGCACGTCCCAGAGCGGCTTGTACGGGGCTTCGAGACTGGCGAACTGCGGCGTCCCGATCGACAGAGCGACGAACCCACGCAGGGCCAACTGATAGCCGAAATCGCGAAGCTCTCTGCCCAGCCCGACGCCCGTCTCGGCGTCATAGTAGACCACGAGAACAGCAGGAAACGGCCCAGCGCCGTCGGGAACGAACAGGTAGCCGGCCACGATCTGGTGGCCGGGGGCAATCTCGACGGTGACTTTGTGCCGGACGACACCGTCGCACTCGCTTTGCTCCAGGTATCGAACCTCGGGCTTGGCGATCAGCGGCGGCCAGTCACCGAGCCAGCCGCGCCACGTGGCGAGGATCTCCTCGCGCCGCTTGGGCCAATCGGCCGCGGTCTCCACGGGTGAGCCGTCGTCGAACGTCAAGGGCGATCGATAGGCGCCGAAGTCCCCTGCAAAAGCTGCCGGCGGCTCGAAGAACGGACGAATGCTCTCCGGCCGAAGGAAATCCGACGCTGTCGACAGGAATGCAAACAAGCCGAGCAACAGCCACATGGTATCAACCTCCCTGGCAGAAAAGACAAAGGCCCGACGAGCGGCACAGCGGCCGGCACATCGGGCCTTGGATGTCAATCAAGCCATCGGCCTCAGACCAGTGGGTCGCGACCGGTGGGGACCGGGTAGTAGAGCGGCTTGCCGGCCATGATGTCCGCCTGGCTCGGCACCAGACTGTGCTTGGACTCGTTCATCAGCCAGTCCCACGTGACCACCTGGCCCGTGCAGGCGGCGATATAGGCGCCGATCGCGGTCAGCGTGCTCTCGGCAATTCGCTGGCCCTCGTTCAGTACGTTGCCGCTGCGAATGCTGTTGATTAGGTCGATGTGCTCGCGGAGCATGCCGTCGACGTTCTCGCCCTGGTAGGTCCAGGCATTCTGGCCGGTGATGTTGTGGTTGCAGTCGCTGGTGCCCTTGGTTCCGACGATCTTCTCGCCGTTGCGGCCAGTGCCCGGACTGTGGCCGCTGAAACTCAGGCAGCGAGCGCCGTTGGGGTACTCGAACTCGGCGTAGACATGGTCGAGAATGTTGCCGTTGTACTTCTCCCAATTCTCTTCACTTCCGGTGAACCTGCGGCAGACTTCCTTGGCGGTCCGGACCTGGTCGTCGTTATGGTCGCGCCATTGGCGTCCGCCGACGGCCATGAACTTGGCGGGCGGTCCATCGAAGCACCAGTTCAGCACGTCGATGTTGTGAATGTGCTGTTCACAGATCTGATCGCCCGAGAGCCAGGTGAAGTGGTACCAGTTCTCGCACTGCCAGTCCAGTTCGCTCATGCCGTCATTGGCGCCGCGGAACCAGATGCCCCCGCCGTACCAGTAGCACTGGCCGCCGACCAGCTCGCCGATCGCGCCGTCGTGGATGCGTTTCATCAGTTCGATCCGGCTGAACTCGTGACGCCGCTGCGTCCCGCAGACGATGGCCAGCCCCTTGTCCTTCGCCAGCTTCGAGGCGGCCATGAACTCCTTGCACCCGGCCACATCCGTCGCAACGGGCTTCTCCGTGAAGACATGCTTGCCCGCCTTGATCGCCGCCATCATCTGGCGCGGGCGAAAGGCCGGCGCGGTCGCCATCAACAGCAGATCGGCTTCGCACTTCGCCAGCTTCTCGTGGCAGTCGTAACCCCAGTACAGGTGGTCGTCGTCGATCTTGATGCGACCGGCGTACTTCTCATCGTTCATGATCCGATCGCGCGTGCCTCGGACCTTGCTCTCAAACAAATCGGCCAGCGCGATGATCTCGATCCCCGGGTCCGCCTCAAGGCACTGACGCATCGCGCCGTTGCCTCGCCCGCCGCAGCCCAGAAGGCCGACCTTGATTTTGCCTGTGCCCTGGGCATAGGCCATCTGGCCAATGGCGGCCGCCGTCGCCGCCACACCGGCGATCGTTTTCCGTGTGCCGTTATCTTTCTCTGATGATGCCATATCAGCAATCTCCTTCGTTGGATCTCTTGGCGTTGTGAATCTCAAATCGATCAGCCACGGTTGCCCCGCCTCTGCTGGGCCCAGCCGGGCAACTCATACTGGCCCGGGATCGCCACGGGGGGCACGGGCTTCGAATCGCTGAGTTGCAGGTCCGCCGGGGGAAGCAAGTCCAGCGTGCAGCGGCTGGTGAACCACGTCGTCTTGAACTGCTGGCGGGAATACGCCGACTCGCGGCCCATGATCGCACAGAGCGTGCTGTTGGCGATGGTTTTGCCTTCGTTGAGCGGCTTGCCCTTGCGAATGCTCTCGATCAGATCCGTGTGCTCCTGCACATATGGATCGCTGCGCGGCCCCTGATATCGCCAAGCGTTCTCGCCGTAGATCCGACCGCTGCAATTCGTCCAGCCCTTGGTACCCACCACGCGCTCGCTGACGTTACCGGCCGTGCCCTCGATCTGGCGGCACGTGCTGATCGTCCGCACGTCGCCCGGATAGGTGAACTCGACGCCGAAGTGGTCGAAGATATGGCCGTACTCTTCGCCCGTGCGGAACTGGCGGCCGCCGATGCCGTGCACCGTCTCCGGAGCCACGTCGCCGAAGGCCCAGTTGACCACGTCCATATTGTGCACGTGCTGCTCGCAGATGTGATCGCCCGAGAGCCACGTGAAGTAGAGCCAGTTGCGGATTTGCCATTCGATATCGCTCTCGTTTGGCTGGCGCTTGTGGCACCAGAGCCCGCCCATGTTCCAGTAGCACTGGGCGGAAACGATCTCGCCGATGGCGCCGTCGAGCACGCGCTTCATCGTCTCGACGTATTCATGTTGATGACGCCGCTGCGTGCCGGCGACGATGCCGAGGCCCTTCTGCTCGGCTCGTTCGGAGGCCTCGATCACCATCTTGATGCCCGCGGGGCAGACGGCCACAGGTTTTTCCATGAAGACGTGCTTGCCCTGCCGAATGGCCTCGGCAAGCTGGACAGGCCGAAAACCGGGAGGCGTCGCCAGGATGACGAAGTTCACATCGTCCAGGGCCATCACTTTCTTGTAGGCGTCCAGACCGACGAAGCAGCGATCGTCCGGCACCTCGAAATCGCTCTTGAGCTTGGCAATCCGGTCGGCGAAGGTGTCCGCCAGCGCGACGATCTTCACGCCGGGCGCCGAGTTGACGCAGTTGTGCGCCGCACCGCTGCCTCGCCCGCCGCAGCCGACCACACCTACCCGGATCGTATCGCTGCCCTGGGCATAGACCAAGGGTCCGGGCGTCCCTGTCAGGACCAGAGTCCCGGCCGCCACAGCCGACCCCTTCAGCAACTCTCGTCGTGTCAATATCTGCTTGTGCGTCATACTCGACTCTCCTACTCGGTGTTTGGGTTCAATCTCCCGCCGCTTGCCGATGTCTTGATCCGGGTGCAGAAACCGCCGTGTCCCCGACGCGCAGGGCGAGCCAATTCCCAACGCACGAGAAACCAGCGGACTGCCCGGCTGCCTCGTCCTTCACCTTCATCGCCATTGCTGACACAGGAACAACCATACTCGTCCATAAGACGTGTTTCAGTTGCCGATTATTCGCAGTAAAGCAGTTTCCCGCCCCCACCGCAAGCCCGTTTGTGCCGATTGCCGGGCATTTCCTGATCACCCTGCGAGGCGTCTCTGAGGCTGATGTGCGACGGCCGGTCTCTCTCCGGACAGAGTGGAACACAGGGGCGGCGCGTTCAGGCCCCGGAACGCGCCTAAAGAGAAAGGGCTGCAAGCACTGCCTGCAGCCCCATTTCTTCTTCGTTCCTGGCGGCTTCTCCGCCGCCGCGCCTTGGAGACTACTGTTCCGCAGCCGGACGGCCGAAACCGACGTCGTCGATATAGACGATACCCGTTCCGCCGGCGGTCGGACTGGTCCGGTTCCCCACGCCGATCCTCACCGCCTTGACCCGGCTCGCATTGACACCGCCAAAATCACTCAGCGGAATCCGCCACTGCTGCCATTCGGCCGCCTGGATGGCCTCCGCGTCCGCATGGACGACGGTCGCAGCGGACCCGGCGCTGTCTTCCAACGCAACATACAGCATCTCGGCCGAGTTCTCCGCAGCGCCTCGGAAATAGAGGTTCATGCTGTCGGCACCGCCGACCGTCCAGTCCTCGGCGGCATCAAAGACGCGCTCGGCCTCGGAGTAGAACGGCGACGTGGCGTTGTCGTACTGCAACGGCATGGACTGCCGCCCGCTGTGGACGATCGTCTTCTCGGCGAAGGGTGCGTTGAGGTAACCGACGGTTGAGCCGGTGTTGTTGACCCAGCCATCGAGCCAAGTGTCGAAGATGGCCTCGCCGGCGTCAATGTCGTCGGTGTAGCTCTCGAACCCATCGACCACGGCGTATTCGGCTGTCGTAAAGCTCCAGACCGTGCCGCCCCACATGCTGGGGGAAGCCGCCTCGTTGACCTCATCGACGCGCCAGTAGTACGTGGTCGCGAAGTCCATCAGAGCCGGCTGATAGCTGGCCGTGCCGACCGAACCGGCCAGCGCGGCGCCATCGGCCACGGCTTGGGCATCCGTACTGAGATAGACTTCGTGCGTGACCGCTTCGCGGCCGCCTCGCCAAGTCAGGGCCGCGTCGATCTCCACCTCGGTCGCGCCGTCGGCCGGTT
Organism: Phycisphaerae bacterium; assembly: GCA_016935885.1. Next base: position 7,587 of record JAFGQA010000018.1, read on the forward strand.
GCGGCTGCTGCGCGTGGGCCGGGATGAACAGGAAGCGAACCTCACTGAGGCCGAACTTGCCCGTCGCGCCCCATCCGCTGTTGATGGTCAGGCGGACGAACTTAGCCGCAACACCGCCGAAATCGACCGTCGTATTGGCCGCATACGTGGCCGTGGAGGTCGCCTTGGCGAACTCCACGTCACCGAGGGCCGTCCACTCGGCGCCGTCCTGTGAATACTCGACCGTCACGTCCTTCAGACCGAAACCGAGAATCGTCTCGAACTCGCTGTTGTAGTTCCAGGCCAGCATCTGGTAGAGCTTGTAGACGCGATCGAACTCGTAGACGAGCCACACCGGCTCCTCCTGCGGCGTACCGAGCCACATGTCGGAGGTCCTGGTCGAGTGCTGATCGTTCTCGTCAAGCCCGGATCCGTTGATGGTGTTCTCCGGCGGGGCTGTCTCGTCCGAGGCCGCATTGGTTGTGACTGTGATGCCCTCGACCACATAGGCGAAGGACTCCGTGGTGAAACTCCAGATGCCGCCCTCGTCCCAGCCGCGAACGCTGTTGGCTTCATCGACGCGCCAGTAATACGTCGTCTCGTACTGGAGCAATCCGGTCGCGTCAAAGCTCGTGGCGTCCTGGGTGGCAACGATCGCCGTACCGTCGGCGACGGCATCGACGTCGTCGCTGAGGATGATTCTGTGCTTCGGCGACAATCCGCCGACGAAGTCACCCGCCGTCCAACCCAGCGCGGTCCGCACGGGCACTTCCACGGACCCGGTCGCGGGACTCGGATTGTAGGCGCGGATGCCGCTCCACTGGCCGGTTATGAGAATGTTGTCGATCGCCCACCACCAGTCGTTGCCTGCATCGAAGTACCCGAAGATGATCACCATGCTCTGGGCGCCGGCGGGGTTGGCAATATCGAGAAGGATGGTCTCGTTGGTGGCGTCATTCTTGAAGTTCGGGTTGGCGGAATCGGACTCCCAGCGGAGGATTTCGATCGGTTCGCCGCCGTCGAAAGAGACCCTGATGTTCGCCGTCTGGTGGTAGTCGTCGTCGTACTCCGGACGCCAACTCGAATCGAACTTCAGTTGAATCGTACCCGGCTTGGCATTGGATATGTCGATGGGGGCCGTGTGAAGCCAGACATCGTAGGTACCCGTAGAAGGCACATCGGGATGCGCTGCATCGTCCCATTCATCGCCATCGGCGATGGCTACGGTGCCCTTACCCAGCGTGAATTGAGAGCGATTTTGATCCCCCGCCGCCTCGGTCCACCACTCCCTGTTGGCGAAGGCCCAGCCGGCCCACTCGGTCACACCGTCCGTGACCGGATCGCCCACGCCCGGGACATCGCTGTTGTCGTTGAACCAGCCGGCCGGGGGAATATTCGTCCAGACAGCGTCGCCGCTGACCGCTTCCTCCACGTTCGGACCGAGCGGCAGACCCTCAAAATCCTCCTCCAACAATACATAGGTGTTCTGCGCCTGCACTGTACCGGCCAAAGCCAGGACAAGCACCAACAGGAAAAGCATAGCTCTTTTCATTTCTCCATTCCTCAACAAGGTTGACAGACTACTGCGATTCATACAAACACCCGATCGGTCGTTTGCCCCTCTTCTAAGACACAAAGGTTAGGGGCATATGTGTCGCTGATTCATTTTTCGTTAACCTTCGCCTCGTTGTCACCACAGGCTCATGAGTCACGAGCTCTGAAAGCGCCTCGGTGCATTGCAGTCCTCCTTCTTCTGAACACAGGCCCCATGCAAGGCTTGCGAGTCCGGCAAGCGGCCTGCCGCCTTTTTGGAAGGCTACGGCGCCACGGGGCGGCCGAAGCCGATGTCGTCAATATAGATGGTCCCGGCGCCGCCGGCGGTCGGGCTGGTGCGATTGCCGATACCGATC
>JAFGQA010000213.1 GCA_016935885.1 Phycisphaerae bacterium
GTCAGGAGAAACAGAACGGCCCGAACGCGGTACTTGCGGCCTGTCCATCGCCAGACATCGGCAACGACCGGCGGGTCCTCGGCGTGGCCGCTTGCCCGCTGGATGACGCGCCAAGCTCGAGCCAAGCCCATTCGCGGCCAATCTGAGTTGTCGCGGGTTGATTCAGGCAATTCTCGTCAGCCTTGTAGCCCCAACGATTGAGATTCAACTGTCCTGCACGCCGACCCGCCACGCAGGTGACGGGGCTCAGATGCCTGCTTTGCTTGCCAGGTAGATGGTCACAATGCCCCAGGAAAGCGGGTAGACGCCGACATCCGAGAAGCCCGCAGACTTGAGGCTCGCTACGATTTCCTCGCGGCTAGGAAAGCTTAACACCGACTTGTGCAAATAGCGATATGCCCCGGTCCGGTCACGGCTGACCAGCCAGGCCAAGGCTGGAAGTACCTGCTCGACATAGAAGCGGTAGAGATGACGGAAGATCGCCATTGTGGGGACCGTGAATTCGAGAATGACCGCGCGTCCGCCGGGCACGAGGACTCTGTGAACCTCACGGAGTCCGACACCCAAATCCTGGAAATTGCGGATGCCAAAGGCGCAGCTCACGATCGTCACACTGGCTGGGGCCAGGGGCAGTCGCAAGGCGTCAGCCTGAGTTAGAACCAGTCCAGGCACGGGATGAGCGGCCGCAAGCTTCAACATGGAAAGGGAGAAGTCGGCGGCGATGATCCGGCAAGGCCGCGGGTTGCCTTGGGCGAAGGCCCGCACCACGTCTCCCGTTCCGCACGCCAGATCGAGGAGCACGTCATCGGCCCGGACCCTGGCCAGTCGAACCATCTCACGGCGCCAGTAGCGGTCGCGACCCGCGCTGGCGAGTGTGTTGATGCACTCGTACGTCGGCGCGATGGCATCAAACATCCGTCTCACGCGCTGAGCCTTGTCCGGCTGCGCATGGGGCGACTGCAGTCGATCGCGATCCCACACAGGGCTGTGTTCCTGCCTACGCATGGCCCGTATTCTAAGAACCATTGGAGATCGTGTGAACCGTCACGAAAACCCGCGGCCGCAAACGAGCCGCTGCCCAGACGGACAGAACGTCTGTGTGGCTCGCGGGGCGCGGCGATACTATGATGCAAGATGATGCCTGATATGGTCTGGAAGTTTGCCCTCGGGAGTTGGCAGGTGTTGGGCCAGATGGCTCCTTACCTGCTCTTTGGTTTCCTCATGGCGGGGTTGCTTTCGGTTTGGATCTCGGCCGCATGGGTCGAACGGCACCTGGGCGGGCGCGGTATTGGGTCGGTGCTCAAGGGCGCGATCTGCGGCGTGCCGATGCCGCTGTGTTCTTGTAGCGTGATACCTGTCTCGGTCTCGATGCATCGCAAGGGTGCCAGCCGCGGGGCGACGGCAGCTTTTCTGTTGTCTACCCCGCAGACCGGCGCGGACTGTCTTGCGGCCACTTACGCAATGCTTGGCCCGGTCTTTGCGGTCTTCGGTCCGATCACAGCTTTCGTGACCGGCGTGGTCGGCGGCATGCTGGTGCGGTTCTTCGACGTACCCGATAATGCCGCGCCGAATGCCGAGTCGGCGACAGCCCGCGTCGGCAAGGACGGTTTCCCCTGCGGAGCCGGGTCGCAACCCGGCCGAGGCACGGTATGGTCCGGACTGCGATACGGGTTCACAATCCTCCCGAGAGACATCGGTGCCGCCCTGATAGTAGGTGTACTGATCGCCGGAGCGATGACCGCTCTCATTCCGCAGGATTCGCTGGAGCCATACATCGGCGGCGGCATACTCTCCATTCTCTTGCTGATCGCCGCGGGCGTACCGGTATACGTGTGCGCCACCGCCTCCATTCCGATCGCCGCCGGCCTCATCCACATGGGCGCCTCGCCCGGTGCCGCCCTCGCCTTCCTGATTGCCGGTCCTGCGACCAACGCCGCTACCATCACCACTTTGTGGAAGGTCCTCGGCCGGCGATCCGCTTTCCTGTACATGCTCACCGTTGTCATCAGCGCGATCGGCTTCGGCCTGCTGCTGAACGCGATCGTGACGATCACCGGCCCCAGGGTGCCGTACCTGGGCGGGCACATGCATGGCGAGGCAGCCCCGATCTGGTCCAGCCTCTGGGCGATTGCGCTGCTGGGCGTCCTGGCTGTCTCGTATGGCACGTCGTGGCGGAAACGCGCTGCCATGGCAGTGAAGAAGACCGAAAAGGGCGAGACAAGCGATCAACGCGTTGAGTTGGCCGTCACCGGCATGACCTGCAACCACTGCGCCGCCACGGTTCGCACTGCCTTGGTCGATTCGCCCGGCGTATCGTCCGCGGACGTCGATCTCGCCAGCGGGCGGGTGACAGTGACCGGAGTCTCCTTGAACGCAGAGGTTCTGGTATCGGCCATCAATTACCTGGGTTATGGTGCAATGGTTCCTCCGACGGAGTAGTCTCGGTTCGCAGGATGCGCTCAGCCGTGGCGACCGTCCCCGCCGGATCATCCTCAGTGAGCCAGGGAATGATGCTGATGATGGGGCGATCTTTGCCTATCTGAGAAGCCCGCGCGCGGCCAACAAGGCCGGCTTGGCATTCTTGGGCATATCGTCGGTCCCAAACCGGGCTTGAGACCGCCGACGCGGCCATCAGAGCGACGAAACGGGAGTTGGTGGGCGACAGGATCGCCGTCACGTACTACCCAGACGCCCAATCGTCGGCCGAGTGCCGCCGATGCCGGGCCGGCCGGATGCACGATCCGGGTTGCAGCCGGGCGCGAAGCAGGCGAGAATCTCTGCGTCGATCCCTGAGATTGTGTTGTCGGGGACTGCCTCGATTCCGGTCCCTTTCTTTCGGGAGAAGTCAGCGATGAAGAAGTATGTCTGCGATGTGTGCGGTTGGGTTTACGATCCCGCCAA
>JAFGQA010000214.1 GCA_016935885.1 Phycisphaerae bacterium
GGATCGGGCGCGGGCGGCCGTGTTGATCGCCGCGTTCTACCCTGCGTTCGTGTGTTTCGTCCTGACCACTCCGTACTACTACTACCTCTATACTGCCGCCGTCTGTGGGACGGCCTACTTCTGGTTGCGGAGCCTACGTGAACATGGGTGGATTCGTGACGCGGCCCTCAGCGGCCTTGCGGCGGGCGTGGGCTCCCTGTCGAAAGCCGTGTTGTTGGTTGCGCCAGCCCAGGCCCTGGCGGTGTGGATCAGCGGACAGCGGCCATTTCGCGGTGGGCGCCTGTCGGCGTGGTTCGCCGCTTTTCTCCTCGTGTTCAGCCTGGTCCTGGCACCCTGGGTGCTCCGCAACTACAGAGTCTTCGGCGCATTTGTCCCCGTCTGCACGTCGGGCGGACCGGTCCTGTTGAGCGCCAACAACCCCGACTCAAACGGCCTGTTCACGAGCCTTCCCGGCGAAGCGGACGTGGATACGCCGGAGGAGATGCTGAGTTTCAGCCGGGAATCCACAAGGCAGGCGCTGGCATTCATGAAGAGCCAGCCGGGCTGCTTCGCGCGCCTGGTGGCCCTGAAGATCCTTCACACCTGGGGCAACGAGACAACCTTCACGGAACAGATCAATGTGCGCGGAGAGCCGAATCGCCTGCTGGACATGGGGCTGAGCTTCCTGTTCCAGACGGCTTGGTGCCTGCTTGTGATGTGCTGGGCCGTGGCTTCTTTTAGAGCCTTTCGCTTGGGCCGCGAGGCTTCTCCTCTCGAACTCGTCGTGGCCGTCGTGGTAGTCGCAAACGCATTGGTCTACATGGTCTTTGAGGGGGGCGCGCGTCATCACTTGCCGCTGGTTCCACTGCTCGTGCCATGCGTTATGGCGATGGGCTTGGACACTGCGGCGCGTCGGCCGGACGCAGGGGATAATCGCGGGATACGGGTAGAAGACAGATGACGCATCCGAGCCAAAACGAAGGAGGCTCGCGAGTGCGGCGTCCGAGTGCGCACGGCACGTGGACGATTGTCGGATTCAGCGCGATTGCCGCCGTCCTGGCGGTCATGTTCTTCAGCGCGACATGGCAGACGGGCGGCGACAATGCGCGATACTATCTTCTGGCCAAAGAGATCCTGGATGGCCGCGGCTACGTTTCTCCGCACCTGCCGGACGGGCCGCCCGAGACGTTCACGCCGCCCGGCTTCCCCCTCATGCTGGCGGGCGTAATGGGGGTGTTGGGTGAGTCGGTGGTCGTATGCAAGCTGGCGAACGTGGTGCTCTACATTCTCGCCGCGGTGATCGTGGTGCTCTGGTTACAGCGGCTTCTTGCTGGTGCGCCTGTTTTGGCACTGTGCTCAGCGGCGATCGGCATGTTTCCCGTGCAGATGCTCGTCGGATCCTCGATGTGTCTGTCAGAAACGGCATATCTACTTCTCTCCTATGCGGTCATTCTGCTGTTGTCGGGTTCCGGCCGAGAGAGTCCAGCGTGGCAGGCTGTCCTGGCGGGTCTGCTGGTGGGGTTCACGTACCTCGTAAGGACCGCGGGGCTCGCCATGGCCGCAGGCGTCTGCCTGTGGTATGTGAAACAACGTCGCTGGCGCTCCCTCGCCCTGTTTGTCGCGTGTGTTGTCCTGCTGGCCGCGCCGTGGGTGATCCGTAACTGGCTGATGCCCGGTGAGAGCGATTTGTACCTGGCCCTGGCAAGGGACGCCTATGGCGACTCGAACATTGCTCTCGGCATCGTCCATCAGATCGGACGCCTTTTCCCCTCTTACCTGCGGGCCATTCCGGACAACCTCTTTTACCAGCTCTTCTCGGGCCGGGAACTGCTCGCATCCTGTTGCGGCGGGGCGTTTGCATCGGCGGCTTCCTTCCTCGCGCTGGGCCTCATCTGCGTCGGGTATATCAATCGCATCATGCGCTGGGATACTGCCGACGCCTATTGGACGTGCTACTGGATCATGATCTGCGTGTATCCCATCGACCAGGCGCTGGGCAGGCTCGTGATTCCGTTGTTGCCGATGGCGGCCGTCTACATGGTGGCGGGCATCCGGGTCGCGGGTTCAGGGCTGGAGCGACTTCGACTTCAGCGCCTTTCGCGGGTATGGGTTCGTGGGGTCAGTGGGGCGGCGGCTGTACTCGTGCTCGGCATTGCGCTTGGGTCCGGTATCCGTCACTTCCTCAAGGAGCGGGCACTGCGCGCCTTCGGTCCGTGGCATCCGTCACGGTATCTCGGAATGCACAACGATTACATGGATGCATTTGCGCGCTACGTCGAGGCCGCTTCGTGGATCGGAAGCAACACGGCGCCGGAAAGCGTAGTGGCTTCACGGGTGCCGCAGCAGGTTGCCGTCATGGCCGGCAGGAGGGGTTGGCGATACGACTTTCCCGAGGTCGAAGGATCAAATGCGTGGGACCGGATGCAGATCATGGCCCGGACCTGTCCGACGTTGATCCTTCAGGATGCGTTTCCAGTTGATACGGCGTTTGGGAAGCCAGGGCGGACCGTCCTCGATCCGCTCATCACAGAACATGCGGATTCGCTGAAGCTTCTCTACTCGACAGCTCCCCCAGCCACGCACGTTTGGCGGGTGGAAGTGCCGGCGCCTATCCCTGAGCCGTCTGATTGACTGTCTGTTGGGTTCCACGGGGTAGGTTCGAGCTCCAGCTCGAACCTCGGCGTTGTATCAGCGGACCCTCCTCAAGGGGTGAGTCGGGCGTCATCTCCTGGAGGGCGAAGCTCTGCTGAGCCGGACGCCGGGGCGGGCATGGCCGGCGGCTCAGGAGAGCCTCGCTCTGTCCTGACGCGCTTCAGGCGCACTCACTGCTCGCGGCTCGGCCCGCCTGCATCGCTACGCGAGGTGTTGCGGGCAGGCAGAGCCTCGCCCTCCAGGTCCCATGCGCTGTCGCAGCATCCGTAGTATTGCCCTGCCATCCGCGGGTAGCACCTCTTACTAACCGCGCACGCGCTCACTGACGATCCGCAGGAGGTTTCGGAGGTAGTTGTCCACGGTGTAGCGGTCCTTGACGTGTTCTCGCGCCCGCCTGCCGAGCGTCTCTCTGAGTTCCCGGTTCTCGCTCAGCTCCCGGATGGCCGCGCGCAGGGCGGGGACATCGCCGGGCGGCACGATCAGGCCTGTCTTCCGGTCTTCGACCAGATCACGCACGCCCGCGATGTCCGACACCACGACCGCCTTGCCGAGAAACATGGCCCCCAGATACGTGGCCTGCCCCGAACAGCGGATATAGCCCTTCTTCATGGGAACCACCGCGAAGAGTGATTCCGCGCAAGGGCGGTAGTATGCCTCGGGCGTGTTCGAGTTGGCCACGATCTCCACGTTCTCCGGAACTATTTCCTGCGGGAAGCGAAGATTCGTCAGGACCTTCACTCTGACGTCCAATCCCCGCACGGCTTCAAACAGGGTCTCGTAGTCCCGTATGCTGTCCCCCCCCGCGTAGATGTGCGCTCCCTCTTTGACTTCGAGGGTCGAGAGGAAGCCCTGCGAGTTCATCTTGTAGGGAATGAAGACCAGCTTGCTCTTCGGTATGCCGAGGACGCGATGGTAGCTCTCGATCTCGTCGGTGGAAATCAGGACGAAGCAGTCCGTGCCCTTCCTGAGAATGGCCATCTTGAGGGCATGGAGCATCCGGCTGATCGCATTCGCGGGCGGCTCATGCAGATAGACGAGACAGGAGACAATGGGCACGCGCCTGCGGAAGAGCAATTTGAAGAACGACATGAACAGCGCCTCGCGTCCGCCCTCGACCAGGATCGCGTCGAAGTCGGCCTTCCACAAGACCCGGGCCGCGAGAAGCGCAAGGCGCGCCCTGCTTCCCGGCCGGCCGCTATGCGCAAACCGCAGGTTGGGGAACGCCTTCAACGGGGGCAGTTCTATCTCTGCCGCCGGGAAGGTGGTGAAGACCCTGAAGGGTTCATCCGGCGTCTGACTATTCGCGGCGATCATGGACTATTGCGCCCGCTTTGAGTACGCTTTGAAGCAAACATGAAACCAATCGCGGTAGTCAACTCCGTGCTCAAGCGTCTCTGGCTGGTGTCCCCTTTTTCCCGAGATTGGCCCACGGAAAGGATCGAGAAGGCGATCTGGTTTGGCCGCTTCTCTCGCTGGTGCAGAGGGCACGAGTGCAGAGTATCAAATGGAAAACCGGCCATATACGAGGATCTTTGTCGTGAGGAGTTGGACGGTCAATCAATTACCTATCTCGAGTTCGGGACATTTCAAGGCCGCAGTATGCGCTTGTGGCTGAACCTGTGTCCGGATGGCCAGTCGCGCTTCTTCGGTTTCGACACATTCGAAGGGCTTCCCGAGGCGTGGGAGGGATACCCTCCGGGGTATTTCACGACGCACAGTATGCTTCCGGACGTAAACGATTCGCGCTGCATGTTCGTGAAGGGTTTATTTCAGCTTTCCCTGCCGGACTTTCTGCGTACCTACACGCCGCGTGGTCGGCAGGTCATTCACATTGATGCGGATCTTTTCAGTTCAGCGCTGTTCGTTCTCAACCAGGTCGGGCCGTTGTTGCGGGCGAACGACATTCTGATTTTTGACGAGTTCCAGGTCTGGATGGACGAATTCAGAGCATTTCGGTTGTTCCTCTCCGTCTTCCCTCTTGGTTACAGGACTCTGTTCCGTTCGCCTGACTGGTCTCAGGTAGTAGTCAAGATAGTCTCAACGAGCCCGTCATGAGGGCACATGTTCTCATCCTTATGGAGAGCGAGACGCTGAACGGTCCCGCGCGCAACCTGCTCGATTCAGCCGAGCGTCTGCGAAAGGATGTTCGCTTCTCCTTCGCCACATTCGAGCGAGGAGATCAACAGACCTCCGACTTTATCGAAGCCATCCGGGCCCGGGATTTCGACGTGCATGTACTGCGGGAGGCATTCAGGTACGACCTGCGCGCCGCGTTCGCCCTGGGCGCGCTGATCCGAAGCCTGAATCCCGACGTGCTCCAAATCCACAATACGAAATCCCGGCTCTATGCCTATCTCCTCCGGCGGGCCGGACGGGTCCGTGAGATTCCGCAGGTGGATTTCTTCCA
>JAFGQA010000215.1 GCA_016935885.1 Phycisphaerae bacterium
TCGCCTTCAAGGGCCATGAATCCACCGTCGAAACACACCTCGACACGTTCCCTTGCTCATAACTGCTCGCGGTGCTTGGATCAAGGCTTGCCAATCGGAGTGCACGGTCAGTGGTCAGCCGGCCCGCTACCGGTTGGCGTAGCGCGCGCCGGACGTCACGCGCGATATCAGCCACAGGTACGCCGCCAGGCAAAGGAGGTTCGGCAGAAGCCACATGAGGAGGGCGATCAGCGTGATGTCGACGGAGGGCATGTTGACGAACGCCTGAATGTAAGGACCTGTAACGAAGAGCAGCCCGTACCATGCGAAGGCGAACAAACTCCAGCCGACGACATACCCGCTCAGATAGCAGGCCGCCTGAATGACGCCGCACGTCAGGTTGCGCCGGGCGCTGAAGCGGTAAGCGATGCCGATCACTCCGGCAGCGGCGATCGGCAGGAACAGCGTGAACAAGGCGTTGAAGTAACCAACGATGGGGCCGACGTACATCAATACCTCGGTGCCGTGGACGAGCGGGTTACGGCCTGTCGAGGTGATGTATCCTCCAACCGTGCCGATCCATGCGACGAGGAAGGCCGGCGGCAAGTGGGCCGCCAGAAACCAACGGTGGTCGGTGCCCGGGTCGCGCAGGCGCAACTGTCGCCCAAACCAAACCGGACGAACGATCGGGTCGATGGCGCATCGCCACCATGCCCGCCACCGCCCCGCCTCGCGACGCCGCTGCCACAACGTGCCCGACCGGGCATCGGGCCCGAGCGACTGCGCCACGGGCTCGCCGCATTCGGGGCACCGGCCTTCAATCGAGATGCTGGTCAGGTTGTAACCACAGGCCTCGCACGTTGGCGGCAGTGCGACGCGACGCGTCTTGCGGGGCGTGCCAATGCTCCGAAGCAATCCCCACAGCCACCACGTTCCCGCTGCGAAACAACCGAGCGCTCCGATCTCCTCGGCATTCCTGACGTGAAATGCCAGTCGATGCACGGCCTCGCTGGTCGGCCCCCAGAACTCCTCCTGCCTAGCGCGGCCCAGAGACACCAACAAGGAACCGGCCAGCAGAACGACGAGCACCGTGTGTGGCGTGTGCAACCATGCCCGCTCGAGCGCCCACCCCATGCTGGCATCCAAGGGTTCGTCAGCCGCCCCCCACGGTGAGCACAGCAGGGCCAGGAGTACGTAGGCAAACTCGATGCCGACGACGATGCTGGCGACAATGAGGGGTGTTGCCACGGGCCGCTGGGCCAAGTCCTCCGCGATCGAACCAACAACATGCGCTACGCTCTCCAGGATCGTGCCGGGTGTCGCGGGGATCGAGGCGCTCTCCCAGGCGGCGAGAAGCAGTATCGCGCCTGCGGTTGCGAGTGCCCCCAGGCAGTGAACGAGGTAGGCCTGGACAACTGGGACATGCTCGGTCCGCCGTGCGGTGGTCGACGGCAGGATTCCGGCGGTCAAAAGCGCCATCGCGGCGGGCCAGCGTTTGTCGCGGCCTGTCGCTCCCAGCGGCGCGGACGGCTGTCGTGTTAACGAGCACTCGGTCACAGGGTGTTCCTGTCGCCTCGGTGATCACGCGTAGGCCGACAAGCGGTTCGGGGCCGCATTGTACACGCGATCGCGATGCCTGACGGCTCGAACGCGGACGAGGGCCGCCAAACGGCAAGCCAGGTCGCAAGCCGCTCCCGCTCGTCTGCCATGGCAGGGCAAGCCGTCCTTGTTTTCGGCGGTCCGACGATTGGCACGGTGTGCTGGCATCCGCGCGAGATGGACGATATCATAGATGCGTTCAGATAGGCTGAAGACGAGGCCGGAAGAACACAGAGGGGCTGAAGACCGCGAGGGAGCCGCGGTTGCCTAACTTGTTGCGGCATGGAGGCTTGCACAAAAGATGATCCTCAGAAAGCTAACTGCCACGGGGTTTAAGAGCTTCGCCGACAAGACCGAGCTGGAGTTCGGCCCGGGGATTACGTGCATCGTCGGTCCCAACGGATGCGGGAAGTCCAACGTCGTCGACGCGATCAAATGGGTCCTCGGCGAGCAATCCGCCAAGAGCCTGCGCGGCAGGCAGATGATGGACGTCATCTTCAACGGATCGTCTGCCCGGAAGAGCGCGGGTTTGGCCCAGGTCGATCTGACGTTCGACAATTCCGACGGCCTGCTGCCGACCGACCAGACGGATGTGGTTGTCTCCCGACGGCTGTATCGGTCGGGGGAGAGCGAATACCTGCTGAACAAGCAGCCGTGCCGCCTGAAGGATGTCCGCGAGTTGTTTCTTGACACGGGCGTCGGCGTGGGCGCGTACAGCCTTATCGAGCAGGGCCGCGTAGACGTGCTGCTACAGGCCAACCCGACAGACCGGCGACAGATCTTCGAGGAAGCCGCGGGCATCAGCAAATACAAGGTCCGCAAGAAAGAGGCCCAGCGCCGGCTGGAGAGGGTCAACCAGAACCTGTTGCGGGTGCAGGACATCGTCGAGGAGGTCGAGAAACGCCTGCGCAGCGTGAAGCTCGCGGCCGGCAAGGCGAGAAATTATCAGGCGTACACGCAACGTCTCCGCGAGCTGCGCAGCCGATATGCCTTGTCCGAGTACCACGTCCTGCGCACGGCGCAGGACGGTCTCGAGCGAAACACTGCGGGCCTGAGCGACGAAGCCACCCGTCTCAGAACGGGCATCTCGAATAACGAGGCGAAGACGAGCGACGCGAATGTTCGGATCGCCGACGTCGAGCGCGAGATATCACATGCCGAGACCCGGCTGCTGACGGTGCAGTCACAGATCTCGGCGCAGCAGGAACGGATTACGGCGTCGGAGCGTCGGATCGCGGATCAAGCGGACCTGTTGGCTCGCTCGCAGGATCGGCTGGCGGGCTTCGATGAGAAGGTCGGTTCGCTTGTCGGGCGCCTCGACGAGCAGACACGAACGTCCGAGACGATCGAGACTGAGTTGGCGGTGGTTCACGATGAGTTGGCTGTGACGCAGGACCGTGACCGCACGTGTGCGCATGAGCTGAACGAATGCCAGACCCAGTTGGAGGACGAGAAGGCCGGCATCATCGATCTGCTTCGCCGGACGAGTCAGCTCCACAACGAGATCCAGGGCCTCAACCTCCAACACGAATCACTCACCACACAAAAGACCAAGCTCGACGAGCGGGATGCCGAGACGGCGACCGAGTTGGCCGAGGCCATGTCGCGACAGGAGCAACTGCAATCCCGCCGAGATGAGATGGACCAGTTGATCCGTGAACAGAAGGAGAAGTTCGAGGAGACAAGGGCACGGGCGACTGCCGCGTCGGAGCACCGGGCCTCGCTGGTGGACCAGCACGCCGCCGCCAAGGAGTATCGCAGCGGTCTGCAAAGCCGGCGGCAGTTGCTGGAAGAGATGGACCGGAAGCACGAGGGCCTGCTGGCCGGAGCGCGCGAGATCCTCGAACGGCGCGATGCCGCGATACGAGAGAGCCAAGACGGCGAAACTCGCGATCCACCATCGCCCGTGGATGATCGTCAATCGTCCGCGTTCGACTATGTGCTCGGGGCGGTGGGCGAACTGTTCGAGGCGGACGTGGCGCACGCGAGCATCGTTGAGGCGGCGTTGGGCGACTACCAGAGGTACCTCGTCGTCACCAGTCGGGACCGGCTGCTCGGCGATCGCGAGGCGCTCACCGAGTTGAGCGGCCGTGTACACGCGTTTTGCCTGGACCGGGTCTCCGCGGCGATTGGCGGCCGGGACCTGTCGGGGCAGGAGGGTTACATCGCAAACCTCCTGGACTGGGTGCGGTACCCCGGCGATTGCTCGAAGCTGGCCAGGTGCCTGTTTGGCCGGACGTACGTGGTGGAGTCGTTGGAGGCCGCCAGGCAGTTGGCGGATTTCGATCCTGGCTCGCGGTTCGTCACCATGGACGGCGTGGTGTGGGAGCCGGACGGCCGGATCGGCGTCGGCTCGCTGGGGTCGGACACGGGTTTGATCAGCCGGCGCAGTGAACTGCGCGAGTTGGCCAAGGAGGTGGGCGAGGTCGAGCAGCGGATCGCCAACCTGGTGGAGCAACTGCAACAGTGTAAATCTGAGGTTGAGCACCTTGAAGCCGTCCAGCAAGACCTGCGGACGGCGATGTACGAGGTGAACACGGAGCGTGTGGAGACGCAGGCCCAGTTGTCGGCCGTCGAGGACGTCGTGCGGCGTTTGAGCGAAGAACGGCCGCTGATCGCGTCGGAGGTCTCGGTCCTCGTCTCTCGCTTGGCAGAGGCGCGCGAGAAGGAGGCGGCCAGCAGAGAAGCGCTGTCACGGCTCGAGCACCGGAGCAGTGAGGGCGAGCGGGCCGTCGCGGATCTTCAAATGAGGATCGAGGACCTGACCGCCCGTCGTCACGAGATCGGCGAGAAGCTCACCTCGGCACGAGTCCGGGTCGGCGAACTGACCCAACGCCGTTCGAGCGTGGCCGAAGCGGTCCGCGAGTTGCAGGCGATGCGGATCCAACTTCAAGCGGACCGCGACAAGGCCGCTCGCGACGTCGTCGTGGCGCAAGATCGCATTGAGCAGTCGCAACAGCAGGTGGCCGAGGCGCGTGAGGCGTTGGCGAGCCTGTCGGTCGAACACGAGGAACTGACGCGGCAATCGAGATCGCTCCGTGAGGAGCGGGACGATCTGCGGGCGGCCGTTGACCGGTACGCCGTCGAGGCACGACAGCATCGCAGCCAACTGGAGGAGGTCGAAGCGACGCTGCACGAAAAGCAGATCAAGCTTCAGGAGGCCCGCATACGTCAGGAAGACTTGGCCGCGCGGATCGCCGACGAGCTGTCCGTGGACTTGGAGGCGCAGTACGAGAGCTACGTGCCGGACGAGGAGGAGGACTGGCCCGCCGTCGAGGCGGAGATTGAGGAACTGCGACGAAAGGTCGAACGGCTCGGCAACGTCAATCTTGACGCGATCAACGAGCAGGCCGACCTTGAGAAGCGGCTCGATTTCCTGACTGGCCAATTCGACGACCTGCGGTCGAGCGAGCGGCAGTTGGAGACGTTGATCGACAAGCTGAACCAGGAATCCCAGCATCGTTTCCTCGAGACCTTCCAGGCGATCCAACAGAACTTCTCTGCGTTGTTCAAGAAACTGTTCGGCGGCGGCAAGGCGGAAGTGAGCCTGATGGACGCGGCCGATGTGCTCGAGTGCGGCATCGAGATCACCGCCCGACCGCCCGGCAAGGAGCCGCAGAGCATCAGTCTGCTAAGCGGTGGCGAAAAGACGATGACCGCGATTGCTCTGTTGCTGGCGGTGATGCGTAACAGGCCCTCGCCGTTCGTCCTGCTGGACGAGGTGGACGCGGCCCTGGATGAGTCGAACAACGTCCGCTTCAACCATCTGATTCAGGAGTTCGTCAGGGATTCGCAGTTCATCGTCATCACACACGCCAAGCGGACGATGAGCATCTCCGATGTGATGTACGGCATCACCATGCAGGAGGCCGGCGTCTCGAAACGCGTCAGCGTCCGCTTCGAAGACGAGCGACGCCAAGAACCGGCCGTTGCCTGACGGCGCGCCTGAGCGGCGTACGGTGGGCCATGCTGCCCCTCTGCTGATCAGCCTCACAGATGCATGACCTCAACAGATGGGCAGGATTGCCCATCGTATCGGCAGATGGGCGTGGTGGCATGGGTAAGCGGAGCCGCCCGCGGCGGCGGAGCTTACCCGTGGGCATCCGTTCGAACCCCTTCTCACGGGTAACGAACGACGCGCCCCTGTGGGGCGTGTCGTTCGTTACCCATGCCACGCCACGTGGATGCTGAACACGTGATCTCCCATCGCATCAGTCACCCCCGCAGATGCATCACCTCAACAGATGGGCAGGATTGCCCACCGTACGACGCGTACGACGCGTACGACGCGCGCTTGAGGCGAGCGTCTGCGAACGATTCTGTGCTGTCGTTTCGTGGAGGGATTCCCGCTGGGAGTCGCGTGGGCGTTGCGTCAGTTGTTGCTGCCGCCGCTCAGCCTGTGGCGGATGCAGTCGGCCCTCGCGGAGCTGCGCTGCTCGCCCGTGAGCCTCGTGCCGTGGATCTTCTGTAGGTGGGCCGGCTGGGTCAGCAGGAACAGTTCGTTGACCGCTCGCAAATCCAGCTCGTGGATTCGGCCCAGGTTGATGCCCATCCGCAGATGCGAAAGGTGCAGCATGGTCTCCTCGCTACTGATCGTGCGGGCGTGAAGAAGCACGCCGTAGGAACGCCACACCCGGTCGTCCAAGGGCAGCGGCTTCTCCTGGACCAGTGTCTGCCTCGCCCGGTTTTCATAGTCGACGATCTTGGGAATGACCATGTGCTTGAAGTCGTCGATGATCTCCTCCTCAGTCCGGCCGAGCGTGACCTGGTTGCTGATCTGGAAGAAATCGCCGCTGGCCTCGGTTCCCTCGCCGAACAGACCGCGCACGGCCAGGCGCATGTCTTTGGCGGCTCGAAAGACACGCTCGATCTCTCCGGTCAGCTTCAGCGCCGGCAGGTGCAGCATCACCGAGACACGGATGCCCGTGCCGACGTTGGTCGGACACGCCGTCAGATACCCGTATCGTGGGTGGAACGCGTAGTCGATCTTGGCCTCGAGCCTGTCGTCGATCCGGTTGATCGTTTCCCAGATCTCGTCGAGTTGTAGGCCGCTACGAAGGACCTGGATCCGCAGGTGGTCCTCCTCGTTGACCATAACGGAATCGCTTCCGTTCTTGCAGATCGACACCCCACGGCTGCCCTTCAGATCGGCATGTTGGCGGCTGATGAGGTGGCGTTCGACGAGAAGCCTCTGATCGAGTTCGGCAAGGTCGCCAACGTCCAAGTAGGTCCACTCACCTTTTGTCGCACGGGCGTTGATGTGGGTCCGGAACATGTCCGCCAAGTCCTCGCGCTGTTCCGGTGTCGTCTTGGAAAGAAACGGATAGCCGGCGACATTGCGGGCCAGACGAATCCGCGAACTGATCACGATATCCGACATCGGTCCAGTGCCGCTGAGCCACTCTCCGGGTCTTCTCGCCAGTTCATCGATGGTCATTCGGTTTCCAGAATGCTGATTTGGTCACGCAGCTTGGCCGCTTCCTCGTACTGCTCCTCCTCGACCGCCCTTGTCAATCGGTGCCTCAGCCGGAGCAGGTCGCTCTTGACCGAGCGAGGCGTCCCCAATCGCTTTGGGACCTTGCCGATGTGGTGGCTGGCCCCTTCGTGGGCACGCTCGACCAACGGGATCAGGGCCTTCTCGAAGGCGTCGTAGTCCTGGGGGCATCCCAGTAGGCCGTTGTTGCGGAACTCGACAAAGGTGAGCCCGCAATGCGGGCATGCCATATCTGCAATCTGCTGCGCGCTCGCCTTACTCGTCACGAGGCCGGCGAGCAACTCATGGATCGGCACGTGCACGTGCGGCTTGGGCGTCACTCCCTCTCGTTGGGCACACTGCTCGCAAAGATGCCGCTCACGCTTCTCTCCATCAGGCGTGATATCCGTGAGATGCACGGTGGCAGGTTGCTTCTTGCACACTTGGCAGGCAAGGTTCATCTGACATTCGCCTCTTCTGGACGCGCGACAAGTCCGAAGAATCCTAGGGCCACGGTATTCTATCGTCAACCAGCGGGACGGACATCACGTTTCGCCGGGTCCGTGACACTCCCGGCGGCATTCGATTCTGCGTACCATGGGCGGCCCGGTGCGTGTTTAGCGTTCAAATGGGGGTGGCATGGGTAACGAACGACACGCCCCACGGGGGCGGGTCGTTCATTACCCGCGAAAGCATGCCCGCTCGTTCGAGACTCCGCTCGTGCGAGAATCCGCTCGTGCGAGAATCCTTTCTCGCTCGTGCGAGAATCCTTTCTCGCACGCCATTTCGCTGGGAA
>JAFGQA010000216.1 GCA_016935885.1 Phycisphaerae bacterium
AGAATCCCTTCTCGGTCCTGAAGCCGGTGCCGAGAAAGGATTCTCGGCAGAGCGTACAGTCGTTCTATTTGTGAAACGCCGTACTAGGACGCGAACCGTCCGCCGTGCGAGGAAACCCCAGCGTGTCCGGGAACGGGGGATACGCCACGGAGCTTCTGTGCCACAGGTCTTATCAGCGATCACAAGACCTTATCGGGCCGCGCAGACGCCGACGGATCGTCCGATACACATCGAGCACGAGCGTACCGAAACCTGAATCGTATTATTGACGAGAAGACCATGGGTTGTTCTCCGCGCAGGGGATGCGGCGCGGCCCATTGGGCATGGTGCTCGGCGCGCCGGACGCCGGACAGGATGGGGGATCGCAACATGTCGATATGGCGCGGGTCGGTTGGCTTGGTCCTATTCCTGATGACTTGGCTGACGGCAGCGCCGTCGTTGGCCGATAGCACTTCCTCGCCCATGCTCGTGTTCAGCGAGTCGGGTGACGATTACCCGAAGTACTCGATCTGGACCGGCAGCTTCTGGCCGGACGAGGTGGGCACCAGGAACATCGACAACGAAGCGCCGTGGGTCGTTCTGAAGAATTGCCCGACGCGAAACGAGTATGCATGCGGCTGCCTTGACTGGGGGAACGATGTCAATCTCCTTATCCACAATGGCAGCTCGTGGAGCGGGCCGACCGAACTGACCACAAACGCCGGCGGCTACAGCCAGCGTGCGTTCAGCCTTGCCTACGAGAGTCAATCAGGCGATCTCCTGGTGGCCTACTGGGAGGACGGATCGACCGACAAGATCTGCTACCGCATCTGGAATGGATCGACGCTCTCCGGCGAGAGTCACCTGAGCCTCCCGTCCACGTCGAGAGTCAGATGGGTCGAGTTGTCTCCTGATCCGAACACCGACAAGATTGTGATGCTGACGCTGAACAGCGACTACGACCTGTATGCCGTCGCGTGGAGCGGTAGCGGCTGGGGCAGCATCACGACCCTGGAGACGGACACTGGCAAGAGGAACGAAGAGTGCTTCGCGATGGCGTACGAGACCCTGTCGGGCGATGGGCTCGTCGTCTACGCCCAGGATTCTCAGAACAACCCGCGCTATCGAACCTGGAACGGGTCGAGTTGGTCCGGCGAAGGGCAATTGCCCAGCGTGGGTTCCGACCAACGCTGGCTGCGTCTGGCCGCTGATCCGGCCAGTGACCAGATCCTGTTCGGTTCGCTGGATGACGCCGGGGACATCAACGCCAACGTCTGGAACGGATCATCCTGGGACAGTAACCAGCAGCTCGAAACCGAAAACTGGATGAACCAGTTGCGATCGTTCGACATTGCCTACGAGGCCGGCGGAACGGAAGCGCTGATCGTTTATGAATACAGCGACACCAGCAGCCTGCGTTATCGCACGTGGGATGGTGCGTCGTGGTCTTCGGAGGTCGTGGGCCCCAACCTAGGAGAGCCGATGACGACGCCGCAGCTCGTCACGGGCATCAACCCAGGCGAGATCTTCCTGGCGACGCAGGACGACGGCGATGACCTGAACATGATCCTTTGGAACGGTAGTGCGTTCGGGACCAACAATCAGATCGAATCCGTTATCACAAACTGGGGAACGCCCTGTTACATGGTGGCCGTGCCGGCGGGCGGGGCGGCGTACCTGTTCACCGACGTGTCGGCAACGACGGGCTTCGGCGTGCAGTCCACCAACAACGGCGATTGGGGTTCCGGCCTGCACTGGGGCGACCTGGATGCCGACGGCGATCTCGATGCGTTTGTTACGGGCAACTGCTCGTCGCGGCTCTGCATCAACAACAATGCAGGGCAGACCTTCACGGTCAGCACGTTCGGCGGTGGAACCATCTACCGGCAAGCGGCCCTGCTCGACGTGGACAACGACGGCGACCTCGACTTCTGGTGTATGCCGTCTTACCAGAACGAGAAGCTGTACGAAAACAACGGCTCGGCGTCCTTCGTCGACCGGGGCAGCCTCGGTTTTGGCGATCCGAATAACAACGAAGGCATCGCTGCGGCGGATGTCGACCAGGATGGTCGAAGCGACCTGCTGATGTTCTCCGAGAACGGAAACTGGATCGGCTTCAACTCGGCAGGCCTGCCCGCCGTGCTGTCGGGTACGACCAGCAGCAGCTACGGCCTGAACGACGGCGGAGATTATGGCAACGGCGACTACTGTAGCAGCGGTGACGTCAACAACGACGGCAACCTCGACTTCTTCTACCACTACAACTCCGGCAAGCTGTTCCTCTCCGACGGCGACGGCACGTTCACCCAGAATAACCACGGCATCTCCGTCGCCACCGGCGGCAACGAGAAGATGGGCTCCGCCTGGGGCGACTACGACAATGACGGAGACCTCGACCTGTTCGTGGCCCGCTACGACAGCGGCTATGCCGGCTATCTGTGGAAGAACCTGCTGGTCGAAAACAGCAGCGTTTCGTTCACCAACGTGACGGTGGCCGCCGGCGTCACCAATGCGTCGGGCCAGCGCGGCTGCTGCTGGGGCGACTACGACAACGACGGCGACCTCGACCTGTATGTCGTCACACGGTCCGGTTACGCGAATGTGTTGTACGAGAACCAGGGCCCGCCAAACTGGAATTTCGTCTCCGTGAGCGAAGGTGCCAACGCCCCCGGCGATGGCCACGATGCCGTCTTCGTGGACTACGACAACGACGGTGACCTCGACCTGGCCATCACGCAGGAGGACGCCACGAACACACTCCTGCGGAATGGTACCAACAACACCGATTACCTGAAGGTGCGTGCGATCGGCGGCGGTGCCTGCGGTACCAATAAGGCCGCGGTGGGCGTTCGCGTCGAGCTGTGGGATGCCGCAGGGACGACGTTTCTGGCCAGACGCGAAATCGGCGTCGCCAGGGGCTACGGCGGGACCGAGCCGATGTGGGCACACTTCGGCGGCATCACGAACACGCAAATCTACACGGTCAAGGTACACTTCGTTGGCGGGTGGTCCTCGCAAACCGTCGTGCCGGCATCTGTCTCAACGACCATCGGCGGGACCGTCATCCAGCAGATGCTGACGGTCGAGGAGGCGGCAACGCAGGTCGTCTTCACGGATGTCTCCAGCGACACGGGTTTCAACGTGCAGACCGCCAACGACGAAGTCTGGGGCTCGGGTCTACATTGGGGCGATCTGGACAACGACGGCGATCTCGATGCGATCATTACGGGGGACAGTTCGTCAAGGCTCCTGATCTATGACAGGGTCGGGCATACGTACAGCGTCAGCGATTTCAGCGGCGGGAGCCTCTTCCGCCAGGGGGCTCTGCTTGATGTCGACAACGACGGCGATCTTGATTTCTGGGGGTCGTCTTACTATGACGTCGAGAAGCTGTTCATCAATAACGGATCCGCCTCGTTCACCGACGGGGGCTCCGCGGGGTTCAGCAGTCCATACATCAACGAGGGCATTGCGGGCGCGGACGTCAACGCGGACGGATGGTGCGACGTCCTGAACTTCTCCTGGGACGCCAACTGGATCGGCCACAATCAAGGGGCCGAGACGCCCGCCTTCACTGGAACAAAAGCTAGTTCATACGGCTTGAACGACTTCGGAGACTATGGCGCCGGCGGCAACTGCAGCAGTGCCGACGTCAACAACGACGGACGCCTCGATTTCTTCCACCATTACGGCGGCGGCAAGCTGTTCCTTTCCGATGGCGACGGGACTTACACGCAGGACAACCACGGCATCTCCGTCGTCACCGGCCTGTACGACAAGATGGGCTCGGCATGGGGCGACTACGACAACGACGGCGACCTGGACCTCTTTATCGGCCGATACGACACCGGTTGGACCGGATACCTATGGCGAAACGACGTGAACTGGACTACCGGCAGCGGGTCGTTTACCAACGTGACCGGCCCCGCCGGCATCTTGGATACTTCCGGCCAACGCGGTTGCTGCTGGGGCGACTACGACAACGACGGCGATCTCGATCTTTACGTCGTGACGCGTTTGGGCAATGCCAACGTGCTCTACAAGAACCAGGGTGACGGCACGTTCGTGACCGCGTGCGCTGGCACTGACGCGCCAGGCGACGGGCACGACGCAGTGTTTGTCGACTATGACAATGACGGCGATCTCGACTTGGCCGTCACGCAGGAGGACGCCACCAATACGCTCCTGCGAAACAACACCGACGACAGCAACTACCTGAAGGTCCGCGTCGTCGGCCTGGGCGCCGGCGCGACGAATGCGGCCGCCGTCGGCATTCGCGTCGAACTGTGGGACGCGGCCGGCACGAGTTTCATCTCCCGGCGGGAGATCGGCGTCGCCCGCGGCTATGGCGGGGCCGAGCCGATGTGGGCTCACTTCGGCGGCGTCGGCAACACGAACACCTACACGGTGAAGGTCTACTTCACGAGCCTGCCCGTGACCGAGCCGTACAGCGTTGCCGTCACGCCGGCGTCGACGTCGACGGTCATCGGCGGCACCACCATTCCCCAAATGCTGACGGTCGAGGAACCACAAGGCACGACCATCATCTATTGGCGCGAAGCTCCGAATAGGCCTGCGCAAGGCAGTTAGCAGCTCGTGGCAAGACTGTGGCACTGGCGCCAGAGCGGGTGGTTTTCGCGGTCAGGAATGACGTTTCCGAACCGCTGTTTTCCGTTTTGCCACGGGCTGCGATGAAACAAAACGCTACCTCATGCCGCTGATCCTGATGATCTCGATCCCGCTGACGATCATTGGGATCATGCCGGGCTTCTGGCTGCTTAACGCACTGACGGCGGAGACCGTCGGTTCCTGGCAGAATCCAGTCTTCTTCACGGCCACGGCGATGATCGGGATGATTGCGCTCTCGGGGATTGCCGTGCGTAATGCTATCTTGCTGATCGAGTTCGTTCACAAGGCCGCGGGCGCCGGGCAGTCGCTCAAGGAAGCTCTGCTGGCCGGTGGTGCCGTCCGGCTCCGCCCGATCTTCCTCACCGCGGGCACGGCCATGCTCGCCGCTTGGCCGATCACGCTCGACCCCATCTTCAGCGGCCTGGCCTGGGCGCTGATCTTCGGCCTGTTCGTCTCGACCGTTTTCACGCTGGTGGTGATTCCGGTGGTCTATTACATGGTCTACAATCGGCGCCCGGCGGAGTGAATCGAGAAACCGACGCTCTTCGTTTTGGCGTACGACCCGGGTGATTCAGGAACACTACTGTGACAACTTCTCACACACGGTTGGTAATTGGTCTGGCGGGTCTGTCCCTCTGCGGATGTGTGTCTGTGGTTCCGCACCACAATCAGCCCCCCGGCGTGATGGAGGGGACGCCGCGAGGTCTGTATGCGCTGACCTCTCATGTCCGTGGGATGGGTCCATTCACCGGCTCGACGACGGCACTCATTGCGGCGGAGCCGACCAAGGACGGCTTTCGAGCCAACAGCCGCCCGGGGGCGGCCGGCGAGTTGCTCGGCGGCATCCCCGGCTTCTTCGTAACGCTGTTCGGAAACAAGCACATGCCGGGTGGTGCGTTTCTGCATTGGCGTAGTCCACTTCCGGAGGGGGACGGTTTTGCACGCGGCGTGGTGTCATCTCCAGCCGCGCAGCTTCACGCCCACTTTTACTCATGTGACCGGGCGATCGAGTTGCACTCAACGGGCGATGAACGCGTGTTCGGCCTCATGACACTGAAGCCGGCGAATGCCACGGAATACCCCATGACAGATTTTCCTGCGCTGGTCGACAGGATCGATGCCACGCTGAAGGAGAACCTGTTTGATCCCGCCGCCTACGATACTCCCGGCACCCAAACGTTTCTCCGGCGACTGCGAGCCGCCAGCCGGAAGGCCCGGGATGATGCCGAATTCCTGATGGCCTGGATTCTCGCCGCCGGGCACCTGCCATTCACACACTGCTACATGGGACGGGAACTGAACCCCGAGTTTGAAAGCCGACTCACCGAGACTTCAGATATTTCGCCCTTCGTCCCGCCCGAGGCGATCACGCTGACCGAGGACCAGGGTATCGTGACGCTCCAAATCGCGCACTTCGACGGGGAATCCTATGACGAAATCGATGCGGCTTTTGCAGAGATCAGCGAACGCAACCCGCGCGGACTGATCATCGACCTCCGCGGCAACCCAGGCGGGACCTACATCGCGGGCCGGGTTGCCGCCCATCTCGTAGAGTCGCCGGTAGACATGGGCGTGTTCTTCGGACGGCGCGCCCGTGCGCGGGTACTTGCCGGCGAGCTCGACGAGTTCCCGGTGGTGACTTCGATTTCCTCGATCGACGAGTTCAATTCTCTTATCCAGGAACATGGAGCGTTCCGGGCGAAGGTGGAGCCGGTTGAGCCCGTTTACAGCGGTCCGGTGGCCGTGCTGGTCAACCGCAAGGTGGCCTCTGCCTGCGAGCCTCTGGTCGCGGGCCTCCAAGAAGCCAAGCGGGCTACCATTATTGGGGAACGAACCGCAGGAGCGATGTTGTCAGTCGCCCGCTTTGAGGTCGGCGAGGGGTGGATACTTTGGGTTCCGACGCTTGACTATCTGACCGGCATGGGCGTGCGTCTCGACGGGCGCGGCGTCGTGCCCGACGTCGTGACCCCGGCCGCGGGAGCGCCTGCCGCCGCTCGCAAGCTCATGAGCGCGGTTCACGCCCGCGAAAGCCAGGACACAGGCGAACCCGGATGATACGCATGTGTTCAGACCGAGCTACCGTGACGTTTGACCTTGCGCGTCATCAGCGGCGTAGCACGAAGTGGAGCAGGGTGTGCGGGCACAGGGGTCCGCCAAACGGCAAGCCGGTGTCGGGAACGGCGCCCGCGGCCGGCAGTTCCAGGCGGGTTGGAGAGTGTACGCTCCATTCCGATGCCGATCCTGTGCGATCGGTGAAAACAGTTTCACGGTTCGCTCAGGGGGCCATGTCCTCGTATGGGTTGTGCTCCAGCAGGCCTGGCAGGATCAAGCACGCGATGCCCATTAGCACCGTGATCAGGGCGACGTAGCCAAGGTGCTTCTTCGTCACTGGCGAGACGTTCGCGAACGGACGGTCGAGTGCCACGAACACGGTGACGACTGTGTCGCGGAAGGCAACGGCGACGCGTTTGACGCAACCCAATGCCGCGTCGCGCGATGCCAGCGGCATCCTCCTTATCAAACCCACGACGCCGAGCCTCTTGGGCACAGGGGGGGCCTTGCGCTGGGCTTGCCCACCGGTGGGCTCGGCCGTGTCGTCAAGGCTGACATCGACGTCGTCCGCGAAGTCCGCGTCGAAGTCCAGGTCGGAGAAGCCGCTGGCGCCATCTCGCACCGGGGCGGCCTTGGATTTACCCGTCGAGGCATCCGATGTGGGTGGCCGCGGGGACGGTCCTTCCGATTCGGCCTTGGCGTCGGCGATGAGGTCGTCCAGTTTCGCGATCTGTTGCTCGACGGACTGGGCAGCCGCCAGGGGGTCGGGTCCGTCAGTTGCCGGAGCCTGGGAGGAGGAGCCGGCCCCGCGCTCGTCGGGCTCAACGCCCGTTGTGGAGGCGATGTCGTCCGCGAGGAACTGGGCCTGATTCAGGAGGTGATCGACTTCCTGGTCTTTGATGGTGACTGGAGGGTCTTCCGGCAATGATGTGCTGTCTTGTTCTTCCATGGGCGCACGGGTACCCGCTGGGAGCAACCGAGAAGGACCACGCGGCCTGTTGTTATCGGCCTGCGTCGCTGGCAACTTGAGGCTGAGCCATTGGGGGCCGGGAGGCGGCGTGTGCCTTGCGGGATAGAAACGTCGTCCCGGCTTGTGCGTGTCGGCAATACGGTCGAACATGCGCCCATGAGAGCCAGGCGGTTCAAGGTCGATGACCTCACAGGGCTGGTCGTCCGGGTGGGCGGTGGCGAGGCGCGGCACGGGCTACGCGTGCTACGGGTTAAGCTCGGCGCCGAGCTGGTGCTGTTTGACGGGCGCGGCCACGAGGTCACAGGCCGGGTTTGCTCGGTTGGCCGTGACGATTTCGAGGTCGAGGTGACCCAACGGCGCGATACCGATCCGGATCGTCTGTCTCGCTTGGACCTTGCGGTGGCGGCGCCGAAGGGCAATCGTGGGGATTGGCTGGTCGAGAAAAGCGCCGAGCTTGGCGTGAGCACGTTGTGGCTGCTGCGTTGTGAGCGGGGCGAGGTGCTGCCGGGCACGGGCAAGCTCGCACGCTGGCGCCGCAAGGCCGTTGAGGCGGCGAAGCAGGCCGGACGCGTGGTTACGATGGTGATCGAGCCACCGCGGTCCATCGCCGAGGTCCTGGCCGTCTCGCCTGGGGCACGAGTCTTCTACGGCCATCCGAGCCGATCGGGCTTGGTTCTTGGCGCGGCCCTGCACGGCGCTCCCGTGGCACAGGCCAACGGTGCGGAGGTGTTGATCTTCATCGGGCCCGAAGGCGGATTCTCGGGTGCGGAATGCTCGGAGATCGAACGGGCAGGGGGCAGGGCAGTTCGGCTCTCAAATGCGGTCCTACGTGTCGAGACGGCTGCCGTCGCCGCTGCGTCGATCTGGGGCGCCTGGGTCGCTGGAACCGCCGAGGCGTGACTCGGTGACGCAAGGTCTTGGGCACGTCGGGGCGTTGACAAGTGGCGGGCAAGGTCCGGCTCGGATGCACATCCCTTAAGCAACGTCCTTTCATAAGGTTAGAGATTGTCGCTTCCGATAAAGTCACGCGGCTGATCGGCCGATAACGGTGATGTCGTCTAGCTGTCGACCCTCGAACCTGATAGAGCCGTCATCTCGGGAGGCGGGCATGTACAAGTCCTCGATCCCTGTCCGGTCTGTCGCCCACGGCAGCACTGCCAAGGTGGGAGACCTGAATCTGTTCAACCAAGCCAGGCCCAGCGCTGAGGCAGGCCTCAAGCTCCGCGCGCCGGCGAACCCGTCCGTGCCCGACATCCAGCAGGCCCTGCCTGACGTTCCACACCTGACCATCACTCGACCGGAAGACGACGTCGAGTGCGCCGAGCCTGGACCGAACGAGCAGTCAACGGGTGCCATCGAGGTCGACGACGTCACCGAGGCCGCTGACGAGGAGGTCGTCGGCATGGCCAGCGCAAACGATGGGGACGATGAAGCTGCCGTTGCCATCGATGCGGCCGATGAACTGGACGATGCGGTCGACGATGACGCCGCCGACGGTTTTGACGGTGGCGTCAACTCGATCTGGGGCGGCGAAGCCGAAATCGACGACGACGTAAGCGAGGCCGGTGATGGCCTGACGGCAGACGCCACAGATGACGATGATGAATGTGCCATTGCCATCGATGCGGCCGATAGGTTAGACGATACGGCCGATGATGACGCCGACGATGACACTGACGATGGCGTCAACTCGATCTGGGGCGGCAAAGCCGCGATCGACGACGAAGCCGTGAGCGAAGCCGGCGATGGCATGACGGCAGACGCCACAGATGACGACGATGAACGTGGCGTTGTCATGGATGCGGCCGACGAGAATGATGAGAGCAACGTTGCCATCGATGTGGTTGATGAGCCGGATGTGCCGGCCACTGGTATGGTGTTCGACTTCCGCGGCGACGTTGTTGAGGACCCGGAACCGGTTGAGCAGGCGTCCGCGCCGAAGTGCGTCGAGTTGAATGACGTATCCGACGCCGGGGCTGTTCATGCGGCCGAAGGCGAAGACGCGGATCACGAGATCGCCACGGATGCCTCCCCGCCCGCCACGACCGCTACAGGCAGGCCCATGCCGGAGCTTCCACCAAAAGGTGAAATCGCCGACATCGGTGTCCGCAAGCCGGGCAAGGCACCGAAGCGTATCGGCAGCGGCCGGCTTGTCCCGGCGCGGCTGACCTGGAAGCCTGGCGATCCGTTCGCCACTCCGAGCCGACCGAAGCGCAACCAGTTCCGCTGGGAGGCCATGCTGACGGCCGCCTGCATCACCGCCGCCTGCGGTCTCGGCTGCATCTGGCTGTTGCGAACGATCCTTGCCTGATCGGTCACGAGGAGGCGAGGAACCAGGATACAAGATCCATGCCCGTTCTACTGGATGACAAGCCGCTTGCCACGGATCAGCTTGCCACCGATGCGACGGTGGCCCAGTTGATCGCGCTCGCCAGGTCCCGCCTCGACGGCACGGGTCTGGCTATCGTGGGCCTGCGTCACGATGACCGGGATGTGCCCACCGAGCAGGTGGAACAGGTGCTGCTGGAGCCGATCAGCAAATTCGACGACCTGGAGCTCGTTTCCGGCCGGCCCAGGCAGATCGTGCTCGACGCGCTCGAACAGGTTCACATGGTCTTTGCCGACACCTTCGCGATGGTGAAGGACGCGGCCGCGTTGCTCGCCGTTGGCAAGCTGTCCGAAGCCATGGTGAAGCTCGCCCAATGCGTGCGCGCTTGGAGTCAAACGCACGCGTCGATCGTTCAGGGTGGAATGTTGACCGGGATAGACTTCGAGGGCTTGGAGATCGCCGGCCGCCCAATCGTGGAGTGGCTCAACGAGCTAGCGACGAAGCTGCGCGAGTTGAAGGACGCCATCGAGTCGCGCGACAATGTCCTGCTGGGCGACATCCTGAACTACGAACTGGACGACACGTTGCAGCAATGGGGGCAAGTACTCGATGGTTTCATCGCCCACGTCGAGCAGCTTGACGACGGCGTGCCAGCCAAACGACAACAGTGAGCGACCGGACTTCTCCCCGCGGGCCAGACGGGATGGTCTCGGCGATGCCTCCTACAACGTGCCCGGGCTTCCCGGGGACCTCACCGGCCAATACAAAGCCGCGACTGCACTACTGAAGTACTCCAGAAGGCCCCTGTGGCTCTGCCGTCTCGCCGGTGGCTGTACGACAACGCTGACGGCTACAGCATCTCACGTTTGAATGTAGCGTCGCCCCTTGTGGGCGGCGCAGTGAAATGCTACCGAAGCAGGCGCCGGGGACAAGCCCC
>JAFGQA010000217.1 GCA_016935885.1 Phycisphaerae bacterium
CTGTGGCACCGGCGTCTCGCCGGTGGTTTTCACGGTCAGAAACGGCGTTTCCGAAACGCTGTTTTCCCTTTTACCACGGGCTGCTAGACTCCGACAAGGTCGCCCAGCTTCGCAGGGTCCGGCGGAACGACGCGAGGCTCGCCGACCACCTTCATCACGGATGCAATATCCTTCAGGCCATTGCCGGTCGCCAGCGCAACCACCGTCCAGTCGGCGGCAACGATTCCGCGCTTGACGGCCTTCTTGAGCCCGGCGAACGAAGCGGCCGCGGCCGGCTCGACGAAGACGCCGGACCCACGGGC
The DNA here is from genome assembly GCA_016935885.1 of Phycisphaerae bacterium. The sequence continues at coordinate 303 of JAFGQA010000217.1, forward strand.
CACCTCGATAATCGCGGCAAGGATCTCCTCATCGCTGACGCGGATTCCGAACCCTTCCGAAGCCCGAACGGCTTGCACAGCCGCCTCGCCGTCGCGAGGCATGCTCACCGAGATCGAGTCCGCCACCGTCTTGCCGGAGACGGGGGCAATCTTGCCGTCGCCTTCCAGGGCACGGAGCACGGCGTCGCTCTTCTCGGCCTGCACGGCCAGCAGCCGGGGCACGCGATCGGTGAAACCAATACGCTGAAACTCCTCGAAGCCCTTCCAGACGCCACTGATGATGTTGCCGTCTCCCACCGGCACCACCACGAGGTCCGGGACCTTCCAGCCCATCTGCTCGCAGATCTCGAAGGACACCGACTTCTTGCCCTCGCGCGTAAACGGGTTGTAGCCGGTGTTTCGGTTGTACCAGCCGAACCGCTCCGTCGCCTTAAGACAGAGATCGAAGGCATCGTCGTACGTGCCCTCGACGGCCAGCACATCCGCGCCAAATGCCAGCAGTTGGGCAATCTTGGCGCGAGGCGCGGCCTGGGGAATAAAGATTCTCGCCTTCATTCCCATTGCCGCGGCGAGGACGGCCGTGGAGGAGCCGGCGTTGCCCGTTGACGCGCCGGTCACCAGGTCCCGACCGATCTCGCGGGCTCGCACCAGCGCGATCGCACTCGCGCGATCCTTGAACGAGGCACTCGGGCTTCGGCCGTCGTCCTTGATAAACAGCGACTTGAGCCCCAACTCCTCGCCCAGCCGGCCGGCCGCCAGCAACGGCGTCCACCCAATGGGCGGCGACTCGATTCTCGTGGCCACTGGGTAAAGCGGGCCATAGCGCCAGATCGTGTGATCCGAATTCCGGGCCAACTCCTCCCGCCGCCAGGTCCGCCGAATCGCCTCGTAATCGTACTCGACCTGCAAGTTCCCCCCGCAAGAACCACAGACGTAGACGATATCCGTCAGCGGCCACGTCGCGTGGCAGCGAACGCAGCGCAGCCCCGTCACGTGAGATGATACCGGATTCGCCGATACGGGAGCCGTCATGTGGGGTCCCTCGTCTTGGTCCATTGAGGCCGCATGGGCCGAAGCCCGTGGCTCGTCGGGCGAGGAATAACAGAAGTCGCAATCCAGGCAACTCCCCCTTTTCGCCATTCGCTCTTCGCCATTCGCTCTTCGCCATTCTCTTCAGGGCACAATCCTCGTCCCGGTCTGGCCGGCCACGGCCCTCGCCAGGTTTGGCGGGTCTGTAACGATGGCCATCTTCCCGCCACCTTCGAGGAATTCCACTACCGCTTTGATTTTCGGCAACATGCTGCCGGGGGCGAAGTGACCATCCTTGATGTATCGCCTGGCCTCGGCCACGGTCATTCGATCCAAACCCTTCTGATTCGGTTTGCCGAAATTCAAACAGACTTTCTCCACGGCGGTGGAGATGATCAACATGTCCGCATCAAGTTCTTTCGCAAGCAAGCTGCTGGCCAGGTCCTTGTCGATCACGGCCTCGGCGCCAACAAGCGTGCCGTCGGCCTGCTCGACCACCGGGATGCCGCCGCCGCCGACCGCCACCACGAGGAAGTTGCTCTCGACAAGCTGCCGGATGGCCTCAAGCTCGATGATCTCCTTTGGCGCCGGCGAAGCGACCACACGCCTGAAGCCCCGGCCCGAGTCCTCGACGACGTTCCATCCGTCTTTCTGCCGGCGCTCTTCCGCCGCCACCTCATCCATGAACGAGCCGATGGGCTTGGTGGGTCTCTCGAAGGCCGGGTCCTTCGCATCGACGAGAACCTGCGTCACGACGGTCGCCACAGGTATGCGATGCGACCAGTCCCTCATGCAATTGTACATGGCCCGTTGAATGTGATAGCCGATCGCCCCCTGGGTGTCGGCCCCGCACGAGTCAAGTGGAACCGGGTGCAGCACGTTGCGGGCCAGTTCCGTGCGTCGCAGGATGAAGCCAACCTGAGGGCCGTTGCCGTGGGTGACGACGATCCGGTAGCCCTCTTCCAGCAGCCGAACGACGTGCCTACAGGTCTGGAGACAGGCGTTGTACTGATCCTCGACGGTTTCGTGCTGCTTGTCGGTGATCAGGGAGTTCCCACCGATCGCCAGGACAACCAGCTTCTTCTGTACGGATGACATTGGCGGCATTCTCAAAGTCCTTGGAGGGGGCGAATCTCCCAGACGCTTGCCACGATCGTTGCCGGCCCACGCCGGAACTGGGGGCCACCAGGATCAACGGTGATCGGGCTCTCGCCGTCCCAGGAGTGCCCACGAGAAGTATGGGAGGAGCGACGGTTCCTATCCCGATGCCACAGAACGAATACGTTTAGCAGGCGACGGTCCCACTGTCAAGTGGGGCGGCGTATCGCGTGGGATCGGGGCAGGGCAATCGCGAACTCGGTTGCGTGTCGGAGCGATGCATCGATAATCAGAGCCGCGACCGTAGCTACTTGGACAGCTTCTTGCGAAGTTTGCTCTTCCTGTCCTCCGAGAGGAGGCGTTCCCGCAGGATACCGCTGTCGGTATCGAGGTACACCATGGCGGTGGTCTTGCCGCCGTCACCCGTTCGATCGAAATCGATATCGACACACACCGCGCTTGTGGTAAAGTCCGCTTTCTTCACGCGCCGGTCGTTGCGACCGATCTCGTCGCCGACCTTGATCTTGAAGTCTTTGCTCTTCCAGTCTACACGAGTCTTCTTATAGACCGTGACGGTAACCTCTGCGCGCTTCGGGTCCGCCTTGCTCAGGAAGAAGTAGACGTCGCTCTCTGGCTCCACAGGCCGGCTCACGGGAGACCAGTCACTGAACACGGTGAGCCGCTCTGCTTCCTCCGGATTCTCCAACTCGCCCGTGATGCCTGCGTAGGTGTTCAGCACCTCATACCGCATTCGGTAGATGTAGGTGTGCCCGGGCACCACGTCCAGATCATGGGCCACCAGCGGCATCAGGCGGTCTGGAGACGGTCGTCCCACCTTGGCATCGGGTCGCTGCCGCTTTGGCAACTTCTTCACCAGCGTATCCAGAAGCTCGTCTGCCTTCTTGATCCACTCAGGGCCAGCCCCAACCATCTTCGCCGCCCAGACCAGCATCAGCGCGGCATCGAACTCCTCGGTCTTGGATGGCGTCTTGGCTTCCATGGCCTTCTTGGCAAGGTCATACCACTTGCGGGCGAGCCGGCCCATCCGGCGTTGTCGCTCCGTCGGGTCCTCGTCAGCGTTGGGCATCTTCGGCGGCTCGTCCAGATAGGGAACCCACGGAACGGCGAGCCGGTCACCCGATCTTCTAGTCGGCAGCTCGGTCTGGGCGACATACTTGATCCCCTCATCCAGCAGCCTTCGGAACTCGCCCAGGGACTCGCCCACCCGCGGCCGCTCGGGTGGCTTGAAGGGCAGGTACGTGTCCACGTCCTCCCAATCGCACCCCGGCTCCGTGTCGTCCTTCCGTTGCAGATGCACCTTCACCACGGTGAGGTAGGAATCCGGCGGGTACTTCTCCGTGATGAAATTCACGCCTTGGGCGACCAGATCGACCTGCGCCCCGACCGACACCCAGGAGCGCGTCGACGACGCGGGATCACGCTTGTCCGGACCAGAGCCGACGACCTCGCTCAGGTCGAGCTTGTTCGGGATCTCGAACGTCGAGCGGCCAGTCGTCACGATGGGGATGCCCGGCGGCACGATTCGCGCCAGATGATGCCGGTCATCGGGGTCGACGCCGATAATTGAAGAGACCGACGGGGGAAACATCGCCGTGCGGCCCGCCTCCGGCTCAAGGCGGGCGATCTTGATGAGACCCTCCCTCTCCGAGCCGAACCAGCGTCTTAGCTCCTCGACCGGATCATCAGGCTTCTTCTCGTCCCCGCCGGGATTATCCTGCCTCGGCTGGGCACTCCGCACCGCCTGTGCCAGTTGGTCTGCCTGCCTGCCCGCCTCGTCACACAATTGAGTGGGACTGCGCCCTTCGATCGAGAACCGAAAGCCACCGAAGGAGAACACCGCGGCGCCCACAAGCACCACGGCGCAAAGGCCCAACACGACCTTCTCGATGTGTTGGTCCACAAAGCCTACGTTCTGTCTGGCCATCGCTCAGGCTCCCGCGAAGAGCTGTCAGAGCAGTTTAAGCTTGAGCTTGCCTATGCCGCCGACGCCGATCGGAACCGCGACCGTGAGGGAGCGGTCAGCACAACGAAGCGTCAATGGAGCATGCACACTCAAGCCTAAAACCCTCCAGCCAGTAGCTATTCGCCCTTGGCTAAACAGCTTCTTCTCACCCTCTTCCCCCGGGCGCTTCCCTCGCCCCCGGCCTCTTCAGGATCGGCTTCAACGCGCTCGGAATCCACTCCTCGAAGACTTGCCGGAAGTAATAACCCTCAAGGTCAATCGTGACCTCGATCACGGGCTCTTCACCGTAGATATACAACTGGTTCACTTTCAAGAAGAGCGGCTCCGGCGCAACAGCCTTGTGCTGCACGCAGATGGGCGTGTAGAAGCCCACGCTACAGAGCTTGTCGAGGACGTCCATCAGCGCCGCCTCCTCGATCTCCAGCACCAACTGCAACGGCACCATGAACATCTGCTCGTTGTTCTCCACGCCCGTGAACGAGTCGGCATACGAGCAGACATTCGACCCGCCGCCTCTACCAAGCACGTCGGCAATGCACAGCTTCACAAGGCGTTTGACCGGCATCTGCCCCACCCAGAAGGGCTCGTCCTCACCCCGTTGTCTGAGCTGCTCGGCCCGCTGCTCGTTGCACCTGGCGAGCGCGGTGGCGATGTCCTGCTGAATCCACAAGGACATCTGGGCCTGCCAGATCTCCACCGAGGTCGGCGCGCGTTCCCTGGATGCCAACTCGTGCATCCCGAGGGCATTGTCATCGACATACATGTAGATTGAACGAGCGACCCAATCGGCTGCTCGTGCAGGTGCATGTGAACGCAGCAGCTCCGACAGGTTGCGATGCTGCGCAGACGCCCCTTCCTCATCCCCCGTGGACGCCGACTGCGGCATCCACGGATTCAATGGCTGTTCGTCTTGGGGGCGATTGCGCTGTTCAAGCTCTATCTCCTGCCTCTGGATTTCGGCGATGGTGGGCCTGCCGCGCGCGCGAAGCTTGTGTTTCAGCTTCCCAAACTCTTGCCTGTACGCTTCTGTGAACTGGATGCGAACCGCAGACTTGGCATTTGGTAAAACCCCGGGCACAAGCAACTCACGAGGCTTGTGGATGATGTTCCCCCCCGCGTCGATCTCCTCGTAGAAGACGTTGTTCTTCTGCATGTCCAGCGCGGCGGCCATCATTCGATCGAACTCGGCCTTCTGCTCCTCTCGCTCCTGCCTTCTCGCTTCGATCGTCTGCTTGTTTGCGGGATCTCCTCGGAGGCGCTGAACAGTGGACAGCAGGCCTTGGATGTCCCTCATCTTCTGTTCCTGGTCCGCACCACCCACCAAGGCCATGCCCGCGACCCCCAGCGACAGCAGGCAAACGGCACCAATCACCATCAAGATCCATTTTGCTTTGAGAAACGCCATCGCGTGCGCTCCGTCTCAAGGTCCTCGGCTCCAAGCCGGGCTGTCACAACAGACGCTTTGAACCAAACCCTTGGTAGCTGTTTCAGAACCCTATGTGGCACCGGCGCTAAAGCCGGTGGATTGGATGATCCACCGGGCATTCTCTCGCTTGTCTCCACAGTTCTGAAGCAGCTTCTTAATCATCCCTCCGCGGCTCAGCCTCTTCCCTCTTCTCGTCCTCGCCCTTCTCGCCCTTCTCGCCCTTGTATTCCTTGGGGATCAGCTTCGCCGGAGTGTCGCCCTTCATCACCACGATTTGGATCACGAACCGCTGATCACCACTTGTCTCCTCACGCGTCAGGGGATCCTGCTTCTTCAACTCCTCCTGCAGCTTGAGAAGCCTGTCGAGCACCGACGAATCCCCGTCGCCTGCTCCGCCAGGCTTCGACGGTGGCGCACCGGGCGGCCCCGCAAACCGTGGACCATCGCTCCCTCTTCCTCCGCGTCCACGCCCACCGCCTCGCGGGCCCCGGCGTCTCCTGTCGATGTCATCGCCGCCAAACGAGTCGTCATCATCGGCGCCTGAGACTGACTTGGGCGTCACCTTGGCCAGCGTCACCCTCGAGAAGTAAATCCCGCGATCCGGCTCCCTGCCGAGCGTGTCCAGAACGCTGATGAGCTTCTCGTCAAGGTACTTCGCGGGATTCGGCTCCGTCGTTTCGCCAGTAATCTGCACGGCCCATCCCGGCTTCGATTTTTGTGGGCCTCCCTTCTTGTCACCTCCGCCGTCGAACAGTCCCTCCGGATCGGTGGCGTGGTAGATCATCTGAAGCTTCTGGATCCACAACTCGTGACGCTGCTCCCGTGGCATTTGTCTGGCATACTTAACGTAGTCTTCGGCCGTCTTGACGGCCTTCAGGTCGTCTGTCGCCGCGGCCATGAACGCCCTGTGGACCACGTCGACGATTTGCGGCACAAGGACGTTCCTGCTGGGAAGTTTGGCCATCCTCTTCAGGGCGCCTTGATCGCCGATGCTCATGTTGGAGACCTTGCCCTGCTCCTCCTTCAGCTTCCCTGCCGCGCCGGCAACCGTGGCCAACCACTCGACTGACGCCTCCGAGGCCCCGCTCCGAATGATCCGCTCGGCTTCATCCACATCGCGAACCGGCTTGGGTCCTACGCGATCTAGGCCGCCCATCTCCCGACTGAGCTGGCTGCTGGCCATGACGTTGCCCACCCAGAGGGAGCCCGCCGCGATCGCCAGACACGCGGCCGACGCACCGAACCACGCCTGCTTCTTCCGCCACAGCAGCGTTCGCCTGACCTCGACCGGCAGCAGGTTGGCCTCGACCGCCGCCAAACCCAGCCCCTGAAGCGCCAGCCCGTGGGCCACGCCGAAGCTCATCACGTTCTCGGCGTATTCGGCCGACTTCTCGGCGCCGGCCTCGGAGATCCTCTTGAAACCTGTGATCTTCTGGACGTCGATTTGCAGGTTCTGCTTCAGGAACTTCTGCAAGCCCGGCAGCTTGAATGCGTTCCCCATGCCCAGCACACGCGTGATGTTCGTCTCCCGGTGGGTCGACGTGTAGAAACCGATCGAACGCTGCACCTCCGACACCAGATCCGCGAAGACCGGCCGCATCGCCTGAAACACCTGGCGGGCATACTTCGATGTCGCCGCCGACCGCTTCAGGCCCTCAGCCTTCTTGAACGAGATCTTGAACGCAGAAACCAACGCCTCCGTGAAACGGTTGCCCCCCACAGGCACGGGCCGCGACCAAACCCTGTCTCCCTCGAAGATGATCAAGTCCGTCGCCAACGCACCCATGTCCAGCAGGATCGTCGCCGTGCCGTCTTCAGGGGACCATTCGAAACGGGCGGCGTTGTATGAGGACATCGGGCTCGTCTGAACGGCGATCGGCTCGATCCCCTGGTCCGTGAAGTGTGCCAGGTGGTTTCGAATCAGCTCCTTGCGAATGGCAAAGATGCCAACCTCCACATCCGGGGAATCTTCCTCCGTGAAGACCTGGTAGTCCCAAACCACCTCGTCCATGTCAAAGGGGATCTGCTGACTGGCCTCGTATTTGACCATGTCCGGGATCTTCTTCGGCTCCACCGGCGGCATCTTCGTGAACCGCGTCAGCGTCTGCTGACCCGGCACAGAGACCACCACGTGGCTGTCCCGGATGTTGTTCCGCGACAGGAAGGTCTTGACCGCCTTCTTGATCATCTCCGGTGCTTCTGATTCCGCCTGAGCCAGAATCCTGTCGTGCTCCACGACGTCAACGGCCAGGATCGCAACGTCATCGCCAGCAAGCTGCAGCTTGACCGCCTTCAGCGAGCACTGCCCTACATCGATGCCCCAGACTGGTAGTTTGGATGCCATCATGTCCTCCTGACGAATCTCTCCACGCCGGTCGGGCCCCTGTCAGCGCCATGCGCCAAACAGCACCCGTGAGCCCAAGAAACGAGCCTATCCGACCAAACCGGCCACCGCCCGAATCGCCGGGCCACCGGCCAACGCCGCGCGACACGACGTTCGGGTCCGTGGCTGACGCTGGTTGCTTCGTTATGGTCCCGCAGCTCGCAGGGCACGCTCCCTGCAACATCTCCACCGAACATCCCCATCCTGACCCCACATCCTGTCGATGTTGCGGAGACTGCCACGGAGGGCTGGCGTCGATCACCGGTGCGCCGGTGCGGCAGTCGGTGCCGCCCGCATGTCGTTGGAGGGGACGGCGATACTTTCATATCTTACTGTATTCGGCTCCCAAAACCCAGTCAACCGGGTTGCCCTGCTTTCTGGGACCTGCGCAACGGTCCAGGCAACGTCGGAGCACCGGCGGTCTCGGACCAGGAACCGATCCCCGGGCCACTCTGTTCCGCCACCATCTCGGCGGTGGTCGCACGGGGCGTGGCCGCTGGCTTCTGGGTCCGATTGGCGTCCGCTTTTTCGCTCGCGTCTCCACGCGATTTATGCCATATTCCGCCAACGATGATGCCCTCAGAAGTGAGTCGCCCTGAAGCCGGTTTCGCACTGGCGGACTGGATTATCATCGCCGCCTACCTCCTCCTGACCACATTCGTTGGCGCTCGCCTGGCCGGCAAGCAGACCACCATCCGTGATTTCTTCCTCGGAGGTAGAAAGCTGCCATGGTGGGCCATCAGCGGCTCCATTATCGCCACGGAGATCTCCGCCGTGACCTTCATCGCCGTCCCGAGCATCAGCTTCGCGGACGGAGGCGACTTCACGTATCTGCAACTGGCGATCGGTGCCGTCCTTGCCCGGATCATCATCGGCTGCTACTTCGTCCCCCGATACTATCAGCGCGAAATCTACAGCCCATACGACTACATGGGACAACGCCTCGGCACGCGCGTAAAGAAGACCACCACATGGCTCTTCTTCGTCGGCGCGGTTCTCGGACAGGGCGCCCGCGTCTACGTCACGGCCTTCGTCCTCAGCGTCATCACGGGCTTCGACCTTACGTCATCAATATGGGTCATTGGCGCGTTCAGCGTCTGCTGGACGCTCCTCGGCGGCATGACCACGGTCATCTGGACCGACGTCATTCAGTTTGGCGTGCTGACCCTGGGTGCCTTGCTCACGCTTTGGTATTCCATCTCCGCCGTCCCGGGCTCGATCACCGAAGTCATCCGCGCGGCCGCCGATGCGGGCAAGCTCAACTGCCTCAACCTCAGCACCGACCCGGCCCTGCCGTATACCCTCTGGTGCGGCCTCCTCGCGACGCCCTTTCTGAACCTCGCCGCCTTCGGCACCGACCAGGTCATGGCCCAACGGATGTTCTGCTGTCGCGACCAACGCGATGCCACCAAGGCTATCATCGTCAGCAGCGTCGGCATCGGCGTCGCGCTGCTCATGCTCTGTGTCGGCGCCGCCTTGTACGGCTACTTCGAGCACCACCCCTTCACCCCCGAGGAAGCCGAACTGTACGAAGCCAAGAATACCTACCTCCTGCCCATCTTCATCGTCCGCGCGGTGCCCGTCGGCGTCCGTGGCATTATCATCGCCGCGGTCTTCGCCTCGGCAGTCTCCACGCTCGACTCCGCGCTGGCCGCCCTGGCACAGACGACGACCAGCGCGTTTGTGAAACCGGCCCTCGCCAGGAGACGAGCACGAGGCCGGTTGCGGAGAACCCTCTCCTCCGAAATCGGCCTCTCCAAGGTCCTGGTCGTCGGCTGGGGCGTGGTGCTCTGCCTGATGGCCACGGCGTGCATCGTCATTGCCGACCAGTACGCCAACGCGGTGGACCTCGCCCTCGCCCTGGTCGGCTACACATACGGCCCGCTATTGGGCATTCTCCTGTTGGCGATCTTCCCTCTCAATCGCGACGACGCCGGACTTGCCTGGGCAGTGCCCATGACTATCCTGGCCATCTTCGCCATGTCCCAGCACAACGTCCTTGTCACCCTGCCCGGCGCGCTGCCGCCATTCGACCTGACCGACTGGATCGTCTGGATTGGCGCCGGCGCGGCCCTGCTGCTCGGACTGTTCAAGCTCCAGCACGATCCCAGCCGGGTCGCCGCCGTCGTCGCCGCGTTGTTCATCGTTCTGTTGCACCACTACCAAGCCGGGACCGACGCGACGGGCAAACCCGCCTATCTCGCGTTCACGTGGAGCTATCCCATTGGCACGGTCATGACTTTCGCCCTGGGCTACTGTCTTGGGAGACCGAAGCCGGGGCCTCGCGTTGGCAAGAGGGGACGGAGTAGGAGAACATCCTGATAAGGCTGGCTTACTCACCGCGGAGCGCGCGGAAACCACGGAGGATGACAAAAGGAGGCCTAGCAGCCCGTGATAGAAGGGAAAATATCGCTTCGGAAACGCCGCTTCCGACCGTGAAAACCACCGGCGAGCCGCCGGTGCCACAGTTTTGCCACGGGCTGTTAGGCAAGGCGACGCGGAAGACAGTGATATGCGCCCTGGCAAGAGGAGCAGGGCACCTGCTAGTGTACTTCCACGGCTTCTCGTGCTGGCCGTTACTCGATGGTGCCACTGGCGGCTTGCCCGCCAGTGGGCACGGGCAGACAAGCTGCCCGTGGCACCCGAACGAGCGAACCCACAGGACCACGTGTGACGGTGAACCAGCCGCGTTACAGCGTTTGTGTTACAACGTTTGAACGTTGAACACGACGCGACCTTGGTTGGAGGGGCTTTGAGGACAGCACGGCATCATGAAGACCATCATCATCGTAGCCATGACCAGGAATCGGGTGATCGGCAAGGATGGAAGTGTACCGTGGCGCGAGCCCGAAGACCTGAAGCACTTCAAGCGCACGACGACCGGCCACGCCGTGATCATGGGCCGCAAGACCTTCGAGTCGATCGGTAAGCCGCTACCCAAACGGCGGAACATCGTGGTTACGCACAACCCGAGCTACGCCCTTCCCGCTCCTCGATCGTCAATCGTCAGCAGTGAATCGTCGATCCACATCGTCCACTCCCTAGAAGAGGCCCTGCAACTCTGCCGACAGCGCAACGAAGAAAAGGCCTTCATCATCGGCGGCGGGCAGACATACGAACAGGCCCTGCCGATTGCCGACGAGATGATCATCACGCAGATTGAACGCGACGACGTTGCCGGCGACACATACTTTCCTGCTTGGAACGACAGCGATTGGTCACAAGTCGCCGAGGCCGGCACCACGGCGCTGCGCATCATCACCTTCCGCCGGAATCGGGCCTGACAAGGCGCCGTGTCTGCCGACAGGCAGGCGGACGGTGCACGGATCAGCTATCGTGGCCGATAACGCTACCGAACGCTCGCATCGGTCGGGTCCGCGTCGAGGCCGTCGAGGGTGCCGTCGTTGTCGAAGTCGGGGTCGTTGTCGTCCGGATCAAGGATGGCCCACAGACCGTCGCTGTCGGCGTCGGTGGCTTCGCCGTCGCCAAGGCCGAGGTAGTCCACGTCCTGGTCGTAGCGGGGATCGCTCCCGTCTAGGAGGCCGTTGCCGTTGGCGTCGTCGTTGTCGGGGTAGGAGTCCTCCGCATCGACGAGGCCGTCCCCATCAGTGTCGGTCTCGTGGCCGTCCGGGACGCCGTTGCCGTTGGCGTCCGGATCGGTCGGGTCGTCGTCGAGCCCGTCGGGAATGCCGTCGCCGTCGGTGTCAGGATTGTTCTGGTCGGGGTCGTCCGCATCAGGCTTGCCATCGCCGTCAGCGTCGTTTTCCTGCCCGTCCGGGATACCGTTGTTGTTGACGTCGGGATCGCGCGGGTCGTCGTCCAGCCCGTCCACGGTGCCGTCATCGTCTGAGTCGGTCTCGAACCCATCGAGCACGCCGTTGCCGTTGGTGTCGGGATCGGCCGGGTCTTCATCGAGCCCGTCAGGGATTCCGTCACTATCGAAGTCCGAATTTCCAGGTACAGGGTCGTCGGCGTCGGGGAGACCGTCACGATCGGAGTCGGTCTCCCGGCCATCGGGCACGCCATTGCCATCGGCGTCACCGTCGAGAGGATCGTCGTCGAGCAGATCCGGAATGCCGTCGCCGTCGGCGTCACCGCTGAGCTGATCGGGGTCGATCCAGTTGGCCAAGCCATCGTTGTCAAGGTCGTTGTCGTAGCCGTCCAGGAGCCCATCGCCATCGGCGTCGGGATCCTCCGGCTGGGCGTCGAACGGGTCTGGGATGCCGTCGTCGTCCGTGTCGGGCAGCGCCCGGAAGGCCGCGTGGCCGAAGGTGGAAGACGGCTTGTCGCGGGAGAGAATGCCGGATATCAGGCTGCCGGGATCTTCGCATCCGCAGCCCGCAGAACCGGCGGCAATGAGCAAAGCGAACAGGCCCGGGATGGCGACCCGTGGGCGCAGCAGGGCGCCGAGACCGGAAAGGCTCATATCGTGATCTCCTCGGACGTGACCCTGCGTTGGCCCACCTCCACACGTCGGGCGGGGCGCGTGTCTGTAATTGATATCCAATACAGACGGTCTTGGGGCAACTCGTAAAGTGACAAGATGTTGCCAGCCAGACGTGGACCTTGGCACCACCGGCATTCTGGGGCGTCGCGGGGCCGCTGTCGGGACAACCCCCCGACTGGCGAATGCCGCGTACCCGTGATCGCGGGGGGGCCGTGACCGCGGGCGTCTGGATTCTGGGTTGACACCGTGCGACCAAGGGGCTAGATTGACCGCGCTGCCGGTAAGACGGGAGCGTGAAGCAAGACGTTGTCCTTCCCCACGGGCAGGCCGAAGGCGTCCGGGAGACGGTGGCGGTCGAAGGGCACCCAGCACGCGGCCGGGTGTTCTAGCCTCGGGAAGGACCCAGTCGCAGCCGCGTCCAATCTGGCCTTGAGGCGGGCAACCGGTCAGGTCGCAGACCGCCGCGGGCTTGGTGATTCAGCTGCTGCACAAACACGGGATGTCTACTACCCGGTAGTGTAATGGTAGCACCGCAGGTTTTGGTCCTGCTAGTCGAGGTTCGAATCCTCGCCGGGTAGTCTGCTGACGACGGAGTTGAGTGCGCGATGACGAACGGATCCAGGCGCCAGTGTTCATTCTCTTCTGCCGGCTCGCCGCGCGGGAAGGCTGCCATCATTCTCGCGGCGGGCAAATCCACGCGGATGAGGACCGACCTGCCCAAGGTCATGTACGAGGTCTGCGGCCGGCCCATGCTGTCCTATGTCATCGAAGCGTGCCGGGACGCGGGGATCTCGGATTTCTACCTGGTGGTCGGGTTCGAGAAGGACACCGTCATCGAGGCCTTCTCCGGTGAGCCCGGCGTCCATTTCGTCGAACAATATGAGCAGAAGGGTACGGGGCACGCCGTGTCGGTGTGCACGGAGGCGTTCAAGGACTTCGTCGGAGACGTGATTGTCATCGCGGGCGACATGCCGATGGTCCATGCGGAGACGCTGCAGACGCTGCTGCACAATCATGGCAGCGCCGGCGCGGCGGCCTCCATCGCCACGACGGTTCTGGACGACCCAACGGGCTATGGCCGGATCATCCGCGATGCGGAGGGGCAATTCGAACGGATCGTTGAGCACCGTGATTGCGATGTGGGGCAACTGAACATCAAGGAGGTCAACCCCAGTTACTACTGCTTTGACGCACGGACGCTGTTTGGCGCCCTGCCGCAGGTCAAGGCTGACAACGCCAAAGGTGAATACTACATCACGGACGTGCTGGCGATCATTCGTGATGGCGGCCAGCCAGTCCGCGCGGAGACCTTTGTTCCAGCGGAGGATGCGACGGGCATCAACTCGCGAACCGAATTGGCGCAGGTCGCCAAGCTGATGCAGCGGCGGATCCAGCGGCGTTGGATGGAGCGATGCGTGACCATCATTGATCCGGAGAACACGTGGATTGACAGCCGGGCTGCGATTGGCCCGGACACCGTGATCAAGCCGTTCAGCTACATCGAGGGCAACGCAAGGATCGGTGAGGGGTGCAGCGTGGGCCCGTTCGCGTACATCGCGGACGGCGCCGTTGTGGAGAATGGGGTCCCCGTCGGTCCCAGCGGCCTGGACGCGCTGCACGCGGTCAATGCCACGGTGGGCGGGCGGTGTGGTGGCGGTCCCGAGAACAAGCGAAACGTGCGTGTGGTCCGACGGCCACCAGCCCAGACGGGTTGCCAGTGAGGAAGGCGGCGTGCAAGATCCAACGGACGAGTTGAAGGTGTTCAGCGGTCGATCGAATCCGGCACTGACGCGTGCGATTTGCGACTATCTCGAGGTTCGTCCCGGCCGAGCTCAGGCAGAGACGTTTCCGGACGGCGAGTTGTTTGTCAAGCTGCACGACGACGTGCGTGGGCGCGACGCGTTCGTGGTTCAGCCCACGTGCCGGCCGGTGAACGATAATCTTATCGAGCTGCTTGTCTTCCTGGATTCACTCCGCCGGGCATCGGCCCGACGCGTCACGGCGGTGCTGCCGTACTTCGGTTACGCTCGGCAGGACCGGAAGGACGAGGGTCGCACGCCGATCACGTCGAAGCTGGTGAGCAACCTGATCACTCAGGCAGGTGCAGACCGCGTGCTGGCCATGGATCTGCACGCGGCCCAGATTCAGGGCTTTTTTGACATTCCGGTGGACCATCTGCAAGCGGCCCCGGCGTTCCGCCGGCACTTCGCCAGGCTCGATTTCAAGAATGTGACGGTCGTGAGTCCGGACGTGGGCAACGTGAAGCGGGCCCGGGGCTACGCTGAGCGAATGGGCTGCGATCTGGCGGTCATTGACAAGCGCCGCACGAGCGGCAGCACCGCCGTCGTGGAGAACATCATCGGCGAGGTTGAGGGCCGGGACGTGCTCATGATCGACGACATGATCGCCACCGCGGGCACGGTCTGCGAGGCGGCACGCATCGTCAAGGAGCGAGGCGCCCGGACGGTCCGCGCAGCGGCGACGCACGCCGTGTTCGCCGGGCCGGCATTGGAGCGGATGGAGGCGGCCCCGTTTACGGAGATCGTGGTGACGGACACGATTCCTGTGTCCAACGAAGCCCGTAAACGTCTGCCGAATCTCGTGGTGTTGAGTGTCGCGGAGATCTTCGGCGAGGCGATTTCTCGAATACACAAGCATCAGTCGGTCAGTAGTCTGTTCAATGAGTCGTGAGGAAGAAGTGATGGAGATACCAACGCTCAAGGGCGAATATCGCAAGGCGGCAGGGTCGCGCGCGGCGGCGCGGCTGCGGCGTGCCGGGAAGCTGCCCGGAATCGTTTACGGCCACAAGACCGATCCGGTTCCGGTGGCGCTGGATTACCACGACGTGGATCTGCTCCTGAATCATGGCGCGCACCTTGTGAATCTGGAGATCGACGGTGAAGCCAAGGCTTGCCTGTTCAAGGACACGCAGTACGACTACCTCGGCGCAGCGTTGATGCACGTGGACCTGGCGCGTGTCGATCTGACGGAGCGCGTCAAGGTACACGTGGAGATCGAGCTTCGCGGCACGCCCAAGGGCGTGACGGAAGGTGGCGTGCTGACCGCCGGCCTGAAGGAGCTGGAGGTGGAGTGCCTGGTCACCCATATCCCCGAGACCATCCGAGTGGATGTCAGCGAACTCGATGTGGATCAGGTGTTGCACGTGAAGGACCTGACGCTGGAAAGCGGACTGTCCGTGTTGAGTGATCCCGAATCAATGGTCGCGATGGTTCGCGAGCCAGCGGTGAAGGAAGTCGCTGCTGAGGAGGAGGTCGCCGAGGCAGCCGCCGGGGCCGGCGCCGAGCCGGAGGTGATCGGCAAGGGCAAAGGCGAAGAGGAGCCCGGGGGTTCTGGCGACTAGCCGTCTGACGTCCGGGCGGATCGATGAAACTGATTGTCGGACTGGGGAATCCTGGTCGCCAATATGTGGCAACGAGGCACAACATCGGGTTTCGCGTCGTTGAATCGTTGTGCGAGCGATGGCAACTCGGTGAGTGGCGAGGCAAGTTTGGAGGGCTTGTGGCCGTCGGCCAGGTGGCGGGCGAGCACGTCGTGCTGCTGAGGCCAATGACGTACATGAACCGGAGCGGCACGAGTGTCGCGGCGGCAGCCCAGTTTTTTCGGTGCCCCTTGGAGGATCTTCTGGTCGTGTCCGACGATGTCGACCTGCCGTTGGCCAAGCTTCGAATGCGAGCCGGCGGATCGGCGGGTGGCCAGAAGGGCCTGGGCGACGTTTTGCAGTGGTTGGGTTCGCAGGAAGTCTCGCGACTGCGGTTCGGGATCGGGCGTCCTAGTCGCGGTTCCGTGTCCGACTATGTGCTGAGCCCGTTCGCGGAGAGCGAGCTAGACGAGGTGGACGACGCAGTGGCGAGGGCAGCCGAGGCGGTGGAATGCTGGATGCGTGAGGGCATCGACGCGGCGATGAACCAGACGAACCGATCGGACGGCCAGCCGGATGCATCGGGTTGACGGTCTGGCATCTGTTTGGTGCTGCGTCGAGCTGGTGCTGAGTCGGTAGAATGGCATGACCGTGTTTGGGAGTTCTGCCTCACGGCGGCTTCGGAGGTCGTGCCACAGGCGAGACGCCTGTGCCGCGGTATGGTGATAGGTCACAATGTGTGGATGTGCCGCCGTAGGGGGCTGTGCGCCGGCACGGAGTCGTGCGACAGTGTCGGTGTAGGATCTAAGGAGTAAAGACCGGTGAGAACCTATGAGGCGATGTTTCTGATGGAGCCGACGTTGGCGACCGACTGGCCGGCCGCCGAGGCCGAGATCAACCGGATGCTGGAGCGCGCCGACGCAAAGCTCCTGGGCATCAAAAGCTGGGGCGAGCGGAAGCTGGCTTACCCGATCGGGCATCGCAAACGCGGCCTGTACGCTCTCAGCTTCTTCGACGCGGCGCCTGACAAGATCCCCGGCTTGGAACGAGACGTGCAACTCAGCGAGAAGGCTGTTCGGGTCCTGGTGCTGCGCAGAGACAACATGACGCCGGAGGCCATCGAGAAGGTGCTGGCGGCCGAGCCGCCTGCGAAGACGCCGGCCCGCGACGATTATGGCTTCCGCCCAAGGCCCCAGAGATCCGAGGAAGCCGGCCGCGCTGATCGGACGCCGAAGAGGCCCGATGAGCCCACTCCTGACGCACGTCAGGCTGACGCCGAAGGCGATCCTCCCACGGAAGCTCTATCCAGAGGTGCTACCGAAGGTGTGGCCGGCGAGGGGAAGCGTGCCGAAGGCGGTACGGCTGACACGGGCAAGCCGCCTGGCGTGGAGGGCCCTACAGACGCTCCCTCTGCTGGCGAAGTGGACGCCACCGAGGAGTGATCCGGAGTCAGCGATCGTGGTGTTCTCGTTGGGGGAGTCTCGCCCTGCGGGAGACGCCGCGGCGCCAGAAGCAGGACCAGCAACCTGAGGAGTCTGAACATGGCTAGTTTTAACAAGGTCATTCTGGCAGGAAACCTCACGCGAGATCCGCAACTGTCGTACTTGCCCAGCAACACGCCGGTGTGCGAGTTTGGCATGGCGATCAACCGCAAGTGGAAATCACAGGACGGGCAGATTCGCGAGGAAGCCTGCTTTGTCGATCTGCGTATCTATGGACGCCGGGCGGAAGTGATCAACCAATACTTGAACAAGGGCAGCCCACTCCTCGTTGAGGGGCACCTTCGGTTTGACCAGTGGGAAGGCAAGGACGGCGGCAAGCGAAGCAAGCTGTACGTGATGGTGGATAACTTCGAGTTCATGGGCGGCGGCGCCGGAGGCGGGCGCAGCGGCTCACGTGACGTGAACCGCGCTGCCGCGCCGGCACAGCCGGCGGGTGGCTACGAAGCGCCCATGGCGGGAGGCCGCGAGGACCAAGCGCCGGGCGTTCGCCAGGACGAGATGCCGCCGATGGACGATTCGGCCCCCGCGGGCAGTGATATTCCCTTCTAGCGGGCGATTGTGACGAAAGGAAGGCAGGAAACCATGGCATTCTTCAACAGGGACAAACGAGCTCCGGCAAGGAAGCGGCGGCCTCGCATTCACGAGGCCTCGAAATGCCGCTTTTGTCGGGACAAGACCGAAGAGATCGATTACAAGGACCTTGCGGTGCTACAGAAGCTGGTGACGAACCAGGGCAAGCACTTCACGCGCAAGCGCAGCGGGAACTGCGCCAAACACCAGCGCGCGTCACGGCGGGCGTTGAAACATGCGCGATACATCGGCCTGATGCCGTTTTGTGGATAGGAGCTGAGGATATGAGACTGCTGCTGCGCAGAGACATTCCCGACCTGGGCTTATGTGGGGACATCGTGGACGTCGCCCCCGGCTATGCGCGAAACTACCTGCTGCCTTGCCGACTGGCCCTCGAACCCACCAAGGGCAACCTCAAGGCCATCGATGAGGACAAGAAGAAGGCGGCCGAGGAGCGCGAGCGCCGACACGCATTCCTGAGATCGATGGGCAAGCGGCTCACCGGCGTGGAAGTGACGATCAGTGCGGCCTGCACGCGGGAGGGGCATCTGTACGGCTCGGTGGGACCGCGCGAGATTTCGCACGCCCTGATGGAGGAGGGGCACTCGGTCCACCCGGACCAGATCAAGATGTCGCAGAACATCAAAGAGGTCGGCACGCTGGAGGTTCCCGTGGTTTTGGCTGATGATATCAGCGCTACGATCAAGGTTTGGGTAGCGCCCGAGAAGGGGGCCGGCTACCTTGAAGAAGACGAGGAGCACGAGGAAACGGAGGTTCCTGATGTCGCAGACGACCGTGCCGCCGACCAGCCCAAGCCAGCCGAAGCCGACATCCAGGGAGCCGACGCCGACACCCAGCCGCGCGACACCGGGAGCCAGGACGACTGACCCGATTGCCGCCGGCCGCGTCCCGCCGCAGGACATCGAAGCAGAGATGAGCCTGCTCGGTTCGATGCTCGTGGACCGGGAGAGCGCCGGCCTGGTTCTGCGGATCATCCCCGCCGACGAATCGGCCAGGTTCTACCGGCCGGATCACCGGATCCTATTCGAGACACTAGTCTATCTTTACGACAACAACAAACCGATCGACATCATCGTCCTGGAGGACGAACTGCGGAGGCGGGGCCAGCTCGAGGAGGTCGGTGGGCGCGACTATCTGATCGACCTTCACAACTCGGTGCCTTCCTCGGCCAACAGCGAGCATTACGCGCGGATCGTTCGCGACAAATCGATGCTGCGAGACCTGATCCGGTGCACGGGCGAGATCCTCCAGGCCGCCTATGACCAACGCGACCCAGCGCCGCATATCCTCGATGAAGCCGAGAAGCGGGTGTTCGAGGCCACCGAGCAGCGCATCAGCCACCAGGCGGTCTCCATCCGCGAGTTGCTCGACGAAACGTTCAAACAGATTGAGGCATTCACCGAAGAGGGGATGCTCAGCGGCGTGCCGACGGGGTTCACGGAACTGGACGCCCTGCTGGGGGGATTGCAGCACGGCGACTTCATCGTCATCGCCGCCCGGCCGAGCATGGGCAAGACATCGTTGGGTCTTTCCATGCTCGAGTACATCGGCATTGTCGAGAGTATTCCCGCCGCATTCTTCTCGATGGAGATGAGCAAGCTCCAGATCGCCCAGCGGATGCTTTGCGCCAAGGCCAAGGTCAACATGAACAAGCTGCGGCACGGGCGGCTCAGCGACAAGGAGATCACTCAGTTGCAGTTGGTCTGCGGCAACATGCGGGGCTGCCCAGTCTTCATCGACGACACGCCAGGCATGAGCATCATGGAGGTGCGGGCCAAGACCCGGCGGCTCAAGCTCATGCACGACATCAAGGTCGTCTTCGTAGACTACATGCAACTGATGCACGACCGGGTGGCGGGCAAGGAAAACCGGCAGCAGGAGATCGCCGCCATCAGCCGCGGCCTGAAGGCACTTGGCCGAGAACTGGAGATCCCCGTGGTGGCCCTTGCTCAACTCAACCGGCAGGTTGAGGGCCGGACCAGCAACCGGCCGCGAATGAGCGACCTCCGCGAGAGTGGGGCCATCGAGCAGGATGCCGACGTGGTCATCCTGCTGCACCGGGAGGAGTACTACTGGGATAAGAAGAAACGCACCGAGGCCGACGAGCAGTTCCAGAGGATTAAGGGCAAGGCGGAACTGATCATCGACAAGCAACGCAATGGGCCGACCGGTGTGGTCGAGCTGCACTTCAATGAGCCGTTTGCCCGGTTTGACACTGCCGCGCCGGGCTACATCCACGACGAAGAGGCGTACGCCGGCGGCACCTATGGGGAAGCTGACGACGCTGGCATGTCGTTCGACGGCGGCCCGGCGGGCGCACCGGAGGACGTCGAGGAAGCGCCTTTCTGACTTGGCACGCCGCGGGTCCGACCCACCCGCCTTCCTGTTTCTTCCGGCTTGGTTGGGCAGCCGACGACCAGGAGTACGTCGTGAGACCTCTGTGGCGCGGCCGTCTGAGCCCGTGACTACACCCCAGGGACGGTGGTGTCACAGGTGTTCTGGCAGGCGATCAAGTACCGTGCTACCGCGATCGAATGATGTGCTCCACCGGGTGCCGTGAGCCGCTTGCCTGCCCATGCGTCCATCACCTGTGCGAGCACTGGCGGGCAAGCCGCCAGTGGCACCCTCACACACTCGGACGGGCAAGCCGCCAGTGGCACCGGCGCGGGACCGACGTGGCACCCTTAGCAGCCCGTGGTAAAAGGGAAAACAGAGGTTCGGAAACGCCGTTCCTGACCGTGAAAACCGCCGGCGAGACGCCGGTGCCACAGTTTTGCCACGGGCCGCTAGGTCAGGTTGCAGGGCAACAGTGGATTGAACCAACTGGCGATCGACGGGACGGTCAACCCATACCAGCTCAGCGGCGTCCAGGCAAAGGCCAACAAGGTCTGTGCAAAATCAACCATCGGCTGAAGGATCCAGCAGATAATCTCCATGGTTAGTTCCTCCTGACGCGACTGTTAGGCGCAGGGCACGGCGCCCGCGCACCTCGGACTGGAAGTCGCCTGCCTCAAACGACGACATCTTCGCGTCCTCAATGCTGATAATCGGCATGTTCTCCCTGGTTTTAGCAGTATTATAGGTCGGTTCGCAGATCGTCGGTCCGGTCAGCACGCGGGACGTTCGGCGGCGCGCCTGGCTCTCGGCCAGACCGCATGTTAGGTTATGATGCGCAACTGCCTTCGAGCAACGGGCTTAGCAGCCCGTCGCAGAGGGGAAAACAGCGGCTCGGAAACGCCGCTTCTGACCGTGAAGACCACCGGCTTTGGCGCCGGTGCCACGGTCTCGCCACGGGCTGTGAGCTCAGCATCGCGGCGTAGATCGTCGTTGCAGCCGAGAGCCCCCGACGGAAAGACCGGCTTGACACAAGCCGGCTCGCTGGGTCGGGGGGCCCTTGGGGTCCAACACGACGACCTCGCCTTGCGGGGTGAGAGCCTACGCGGGTAGGTCCTGCGGTACAGGCGCCAAAGGCTGTGTTCTCACCGGTCAGAAACGGCGTTTCCGAGCCGCACCCCGCGGAGCCGCACTGAGTCGGATGGGCGCTATGGAACGATGTCTTCGAGGTGCCGCATGAATGTCCTGGTCACTGGAGGGGCCGGCTATGTCGGAAGCCATGCCGTGCGGGCCTTGACCGAGGCAGAACACGCTGTCGTTGTGCTGGACAACCTGTCGTCGGGCCATGCCGCCGCTGTCTCCCCGCCGGCCAGGCTGGTGGTGGGCGAGGTGGGAGACGAGACACTGCTTGACGAGGTGTTTGATCAGACGCCCTTCGACGCCGTGATGCACTTCGCCGCCTATATCGAGGTTGGCGAATCGGTCGTCGATCCGCTCAAGTTCTACGACAACAATGTCGGCAACTCGGTCCGCCTCCTGCGGGCCGTACAGCGTCATGGCGTCAAGCGGTTCGTGTTCAGCTCGACCTGTGCGACGTACGGCCTGCCGGAGCGAATGCCGATCACGGAGGACACGCCCCAGCAGCCGGCCAGCCCGTATGCGAGGGCCAAGCTGGCGGTCGAGTGGGCGATGGCGGACTCGGCGGTGGCCTGGGGATTGGGCATGGTGGCCCTCCGGTACTTCAATGCCGCGGGGGCGGCAAGTGATGCGACGATCGGCGAAGACCACGACCCGGAAAGCCACCTCATCCCGAACCTGTTGAAGGTGGCATTGGGCCAGCGTGAACACCTGGATCTGTTCGGCACGGACTACGATACGCCGGACGGCACCTGCGTTCGGGACTACGTCCACGTGGACGATTTGGCCGACGCCCACGTCCGGGCCATCGAGGTCGTTCAGCCGGGTGAGCAACGGTACTACAACGTGGGGACCGGGCGCGGGGTGACAGTGCGGGAGTTGGTGGAGGTCGCACGGGAGATCACGGGGCATTCGATTCCCGTCGTGGAAGTCGGCCGGCGCAGCGGGGACGTGCCGGTGTTGTACGCGGATCCGAGCAGGATTCGGCGAGAGCTCGGCTGGGCGCCCAGGTTTGAGAACGTCCGCGACATCGTTGCCAGCGCGTGGGCCTGGCACCAATCGCATCCCAATGGTTTTGCCGACCGGCCAAGGAAGGGAGTGTGATCGCCAAGGAAGTGTGACCGCCCCCGAAGGGAGTGTGACGGACAGTCAGGCGTCGCACAGGAACAACATGACCGATTGTGCCACTTGGCTGGCCTGCCGGCTTGCCGTTTGGCGGATCAACCGTTTACGTTGGTCCCGCGTGACTCCTAAACAGCCCGTGGCAAAAGGGAAAACAGGGGCTCGGGAACGCTGTTCCTGACCGTGACAACCACCGGCGAGACGCCGGTGCCACAGTTTTGCCACGGGCTGCCAAGGAAATAAGAACGCCAAGGAAGTGTAACCGCTCCGTAAGGAAGTGTGATCGCTGGACATCTCCAAATAATCTGGGGCAAGGACCGTCATCGGCTCCTATCTGTCGAGGAGGCGTGGGACAGGATCGCGGCCGAGGTGACGCCCGTTGGCGTCACGCCCGTATCGCTTGGTGAGGCCACCGGGCGCGTGTTGGCGGGACCTGTAGCCGCGGTGGACGATTCGCCGCCGTTTGACAAGGCATTGATGGACGGCTTCGCCGTGCGTTCGGCGGACTGTGCCACGGCGGATGTCGGGCTGAGGGTCCTCGGGTCGGTTCCAGCCGGCGAAGCGCCGTCGGGCCTGGTGGTCGGTCCCGGTGAGGCGATGCAGATCAACACGGGCGCCCCGGTACCGCCGGGGGCAGATGCCGTGGTCGTCGTGGAGGAAACAACGCCGTCGTCGGACGTCTCGAGCGTGCGAATCCACAACGCCGTGCGACCGGGGCAGAACATCGCCGGACGGGGCAGTGATTGCCGCGCGGGTGACATCGTGCTGACGCCCCCGCTACGCATGGAAGCGCCACAGATGGCCGCGGCGGCCTCAGCGGGAGCGCGGTCGGTTGATGTGTACCGCGAGGTCGGCGCGGCCATCGTCGTCACGGGTGACGAGCTTGTTCCCGTCGGCGAGAACAAGGGGCAGGGACAGATCTTCGAGAGCAACGGGGGGATGCTGGCGGCGCTGCTGCGACAGTTTGGAGCCGAGCCTTGCCAGCCAACACTGGCCCGAGACACCGTCGGCGAACTGAGAAGCCGTTTCGCGGAGGCGATGACGCAACCGGTGGTCATTGCGGTCGGCGGCATGTCGATGGGAACGCTAGACCTGGTACCACGGGTGCTCGCTGAACTTGGCGTTCGCTGGCTTCTTCACGGCGTGGCCATCCGCCCCGGCAGACCCGTGGCCTACGGTCGTGGGCCGGCCGGGCAGCACGTGTTCGGCCTACCGGGCAATCCGGTCAGCGCGTTCGTGTGCGCGTGGTTGTTCGTGCGAATGGTGATTGCCGGACTGCACGGTTTTGTACCACAACCGCCACGGCGATGGCGGGCGACTTTGGCGACGGCGTTGAACGCATCGGGCGATCCGCGGCCCGCGTTTCTGCCGGCGCGCGTCTGGAACGATGCGCAGCAAGGCATGATGGCTGACCCGTGCAAGTGGCGCGGCTCGGCGGACCCGTTCACGCTGGCGGCGGCGAACGCGCTACTGGTCTGGCAGAAGCCCACAGACACAATCGAAGCGGGCCGCGCTGTGGAGGTCATCCTGACTTCCAAGGAGGCGTAAGACTGCGGTCATCCTGTTGGGTTGGTCGGCAGGATCGAAGTATCACGGGCGCCGGTGCCACAGTCATGAGGCGGTCATCCTGTTGCGTTGGTCGGCAGAATCGAAGCACCACTGGCGGGACGCCGGTGCCACAGTCTTGGCTGCCGCAGTCCTGGCTGTCACAGCAAGGCGGTGCTGAAGTACCGTTCCGCGCGGTCAGGAAGCACTGTCGTGATGTTGCCGTTGATTGTCTTGGCCAATTGCCGAGCGGCCCACACGTTGGCGCCCGACGAGATACCGACCAGCAGGCCGTTGTTGGCACCGAGTTGTCGAGTCGTCTGGATCGCGTCTTCATCGGTGACCTCAATGACGTCGTCCACGAGCGAGACGTCGAGGATGGCTGGAATGAAGCCGTCACCGATGCCCTGGATCTGGTGAAGACCCGGTTCATGACCGAGCAGAGCGGACACGTTCTTGGGCTCGACGGCGACGATCTTGACGTCGGCCCCATGCTCTTTGAGGAACTTACCGACGCCTTGCAGTGTACCGCCGCTGCCGACTCCGGCCACGAAGCAGGCGATGTCGCCCGTCATCTGCCGCCAAAGCTCGTGGGCCGTCTCCTCATAGTGAACGCGCGGGTTGTCGGGATTCTCGAATTGCTGAGGCATGAAGACGTGCGGGTCCTCCGCGGCGATCCGCCGGGCGCGCTCGACGGCCCCGGACAGGCCCTCCTTGTCCGGTGTGAGGACCAGCTCAGCCCCCAGGGCCCGGATAAGCTTCTTGCGCTCCACGCTCATTCCCTCTGGCATGACGATGCGGACGCGGTAGCCCTTCAACCGTCCTACAAGGGCCACGCCGATCCCCGTGTTCCCGGATGTCGGCTCGACGATCACAGAGTCCGGCTTTAGCCGCCCGTCTCTTTCAGCCCCCTCGAGCATCGCCAGGGCGACCCGATCTTTAACACTGCCACCAGGGTTTAGAAACTCGGCCTTGGCGAAGATTCTCTCACCATTGAGCCGAAGCACCGGCGTGTTTCCGATAAGATCGAGGATGTTGTCGGTGAGCATGATGACACCTTGGGTCCCTTCGGACGGGCCTTACCCTCCTTAGTCATGGCCATATTGGTTTCAGTAGCGGATCTTTCAGGACGTGCGATGTTTCCCTTTCCCCTCGCACCCCCATGCACCCTTACGATGCGATTGTTGCACAGACAACGGCCGTGGTCAAGTGGCATTCACCAGGGCAGGCAAAAATGGTGAGCGGTGCCGATATGTGAAATCGCTGTCAAGTGGCTTCTGATTGTCGCTATGGCGCAAAGTGACCAACAGCCGCGTCCAAGAGGTCCCGACCTTGGTTGGAACGTACACTTGGCGACATTGCCCGCAAATGCGAGGAGCCCAATACGTGTTTGAATTCGGGGGCAACCTTGATTCGATCCCATGTCTCGATCAGGTCCATCTTACTGTGGCAATGCTGGGTTCTGGCGACACCAATACATAGCTGCCGTCGCCAATACGCACATCGATCATACACCTATTGACATGATCACGAGAGGGCCTATAGTAGCTGCCCGATTACGAAACTGTGACGCCAGTTGACAGGAGACATTGAGTAATGGCTAAGAGAAGAACAAGGCGTGGCAACGCCGGTCAGAAGGTCCTCAGGGCGTGGGAACAGCACACTCGGCAGTTGCTCGACCATTTGCTGAATGAACGAAAGCAGGCTACGGAAACGCTGGCACTGCTCGATCAGCAGATCGGCACGATCAAGACCGTCCTGGGGCAACCGTCGCCGACGAAGCGCCCCTCAAGGCAACCCTCGAAGCGACCACAGAGGCGCACCCGTGGCGGGCGGCGTCTGGGCGGAATCTCCGGTGCGGTGCTACAGGCACTGGCTAGCCGCGAGAGCCTCACCGTACCCGAGATCGTGAAGGCGACGGGGCTGGAGCGCATTCAGGTCTACGCCAGCTTGATGGGTTTGAAGAAGGCCAAGAAGGTGGTGTCCAAGTCACGAGGAAGTTACTCGCTAGCAGGAACGCGCGCCGGTGGCGCCGTGAGCGAGAAGAGCGCCGTCAAGGGCCGCCGCCGAGGCAACATCACCAACGCGGTACTAAACGCCGTGAGAGCAAGGAAGAACATCAGCAGGGCCGAGATTGTCAAGGCCACGGGGCTGAAGCTCGGCCAGGTCCAGACAAGCCTGATGAGCCTGAAGAAGGCCAAGAAGGTCACGACCAAGTCGCGGGGGACCTACTGCCTGGCGTGATCCGAAGCGGCGCCGCCGTCCCGGCGATGGAGTCACGGGCGAGACGCCCATGCCCCAGGATATTCTGAGATCGGCTTTGGTGCTCCGACGCTGCTCATCACTTGAGTGGTGTCGGAGCACTAGGCAGGTTCGAGCATTTCCTCTTCAATGCAGTCGACGTATCGTCGGGCAAGTTCGTCTGACACGGCCGGACAGTTGTATGTAAGTGAGAGGTTCAGCTTGTCCTTGAACCGGCTGAAGACGGGATTCCAGCCTGGCGGCGTGGTCGTCAGGCCGGCGCCCCATACGTTTGTGACCTTCGCGCCGCCAAACACGCGGAGCGGTCGGTCTATTTCCCCGTAGCAAGAATAGCCGGATGCCAACGGGACAAAGCCCAACCGGAGCTTGAGCAGCAGCTTGTACATCGATGCCCGCGAAAGAGACAACATCCACATCATGGCCCACAAGACGGGATCCGCCTGACTGCGAAGGAAGACCTGAAACTGCCGCTGGATGTCGTCACCCAGCGCGCGTTTGTCGTGGACGTGCTCCTTCCGGCCGCAGAGGGTCGTTGAGATCAGGTAGTTCCCGCAGACGGGGCGATCCCGCCGGATTCTCCCTTCTTGATCCAGGGTAATCGCACGCATCGGCAGCGAAATCAGATAGGCGTCGGTTTCCACGCCGCACTGCGTGTATATCCGATGCAGAGCGCGGATGGTACAGGCGGCAAGGAATCGCGTATACCGCGCGGGGCCAGGCGGGGCCAGTTGTCTCGCATTAGACTGCATGTTCTGAACCGATTCGCGATTCCAGCAACGGTGCAGCAGTCGGTGTTCGGCGACGGCCGTGTACGACCGAGGATGCAGCAACGTGACGTCTGGATCGGCCTGCGAACGCAACTCGGCGAGTCCACGACAAAACAGCCTGAACCGCTGAACGGTAGAACGGCCCGCCAGGACGTCAATTGTCTCGTCATCGGCTCGGAGATCTGTCGGCAGTCTTTGAGGAGCAAGCTGCGTCGAAGGCGAGTTGTCCCGATCGAACCGGCTGATCTCCGCGAGGAACTGTTGCGCCCCATCAGCGTCCATCAGGAAGTGGGGCCAGCGAAGACAGAATCGCGTTCGGTTATCCGGTAACGCATACTGATCCAGGCGCACCGACGGACCCGTGGCAACCGCCCACCGGTGCAAACACCGGGCGTGAATCAAGTCTTGCATGCGGGTCAACGCGTTCTTCTCATTCCGCAGATCGTCATAAGAATGTGCCCTCGCGGCCGCGTGCGGCGCAAACTCCTCGGGCCTCGCAGGAATCCTCCAATAGGGCTTCCCCATCCCAATCGATATCTTCAGTGGCGCCATGGTCACCGGATGGGCCAACATCGCGCCGGCCAGCGCTTCTCGAATGCGCTCCGGGGCGATGTCGCCTTCGACGTCTACGAACTTGAATGCAAGATAGCCGCCCTGTGACTTGCTACGCATCAGGCAATGTTGACTGAAGACCAGGTAATCACAAGGGTTCAGGAAGATCCGACGAGAACGTTTCATCTTCGAATTGCATCACTCAAGGGCCTATCCCGGAACCTCCTGTGGCACGGGCCTCTGGTCCGTGATGAAACACGAGCTTCGACGCCGGTGCCACAGCTTCGGGATGGGCTCATTCCCCGGCACGGCACGAGCACTCTCCTGTCTGCACGCAGCCATCCAGGTCAGGACCAGTATGCGACGCCGGTCGCGGATTGGCAAGCACACGTGCGGACATGGTTGGGTGTCGGGCCCGTGACACCTCGGGCTGCATTCGATTCTGAGCACCACGGGCGGCTTGCCCGCCCGTGCGGTCCCTCCGGTAGGCGCATGGAGCATGTGCACTGGCCGGCAAACCGCCAAGTGACACACGCTGATCCGTCTCGTAGCAAGCTGAGCTGACGCCTACGCCACTCGCCCGGCGTCCATGGTCTTCCATCGCGCGACCGGACCATTCGTCACGGCTCGTCATCGTCAGGAGCCGGTACTGTCCCGGCGTCGGCGCTGCTGGATTCACCTCGAGCAATGGCCGCAAGGTCGCACGGACTGAAGTGCAAGCGCGGAGAGGTCAGGGGCTCTTTGAATCGCATAATCAGTGACGTCACCTTGGCATCACCCGAGACGGCTCCAATCTCCACGGTGAAGTCACGCAACTCGAAGATGCATCCCGGCCTGCGCTTCCAATCCTCGCCCAACATGAGGTCGCACAGCGGCGATTCCAACAGTCCCTTTCCCGAGGAACGGACCACCAAGGTGTGATCATCCCTCCGGTGGATGGATGCTTCCGTGCCCGGCGGTGTCAGGTACGCCACGCCCACGTTGCGCCGGCCGGTCATGAATTCCAGGCGGTCGCCTGCGAAGATGAGATCCAGCCCGGACCGCGCCTCGGCCACGATCAGCGTGTCTCCGTCCTGGATCGGTGCATCCAGCGACGTGAGGTACGCGCGAACGCACTGCCTGGCTTCCTGCTCGAATCTCGCCTGCAAGACGGCGGTCCCGATCGCACAACAAAGGCTGATCGCGCCGTTCGCGGCCAGCAGCCAGTGCCGCAGCCAGATTGGCGCAACCGTTGTCGCCCCTTCGGACGGCACGAGGAGACCGGCCAGAAGGTATGCCCAGCCCACGGTCGCCACACACAGGACGCGAGTCTCGGTGATGGTCGTGAGGCCGATCAACATGAACGTCACGGCCCACGCGATGAAGAACACGGCCGTCCGATCACCCCGGACGGATCTAGCGAGGTAACGGACGACGATCGCTGCGGAGGTCAGTCCGACCGCGGCAACAGCGACGACAGTCGCAGCGCCAGCCTGCAATAGCACGCTGATGGGAAACCCGACGGTCCAGACCGCCAGGTACAGTGGAATCGCGCGCGGCACCCGTGCCATGATGGAAACACTGCTAACGCTGTCGTGTCCGCCCAGGCCGAAATACCACGGTCGCGTCGCAACGTAATGCCCCACATAGGCCGCGGCCACAACGAGGAGGACGCACGCGATCGCGCCGCGTAACCGCCCTCCGCCGAGGGGGATGCGACGCCGGCGAACGATCATCTCGTGGACGAGGATCACGCCGGCCAACCCCACCGCCATCTCCTTGGCCAGCAGCGCAAACACAAAGCCGGTCGCGGAGAGGGCGACAAGACGCTTGCGCGGCTGTTCCACGGCGGACCAGTACGCGCTGGCCGCCACCGTCGTCCCCACCAACACGAGCAGATCGCTTCGATTACAGATGAACGTGACCGGCTGGGTCACCGTCTGGGAAATGCCGAAGAAGAATGTCGCGACGCCTGCCCGGACCGGATCGCGGCACGCGATCACGAAAAGGCGGTGGATGCAGAGCATCGCCACGACGAACCATGCCAGGCTGACCAGCCTGTGCCCGGTCGTGTTCCTTTGGAATGCCAGCATGTCCAGGTAGAACGACCATTCAGAGAGCGGCCGGAACAGGTCGATTCGTTGCGTGGTGGGAGACCACCACGGGAAGGTGCCCCGGTCACGCAGTTCCGCCCACTCCTCCTGTGTGGTGGCGAAGCGAAACAGGCCGAGACGTTCCGATTCGCCGCGGATGTAACGCTCAGCCTTGAGGACCAGGTGAAGATCATCAAAGACGAACGGGCCGGTGACGGTCCAGGCATACAGCAGAAACGGAACACCAAGCCAGAAGACGCGGCGACAGGCGGCTTCACGGAGCCAGTGAAATGGCACCAGCAGGAGCGACATGAACGCGGATTATAGGTGCGCGCGCCCACGTCGTCCCGCGGCACGGGCGAGGACCACGCCTGGAGGACGGTCCGCCTTGTGGAAGATCCAAGCGGGACCGCGTAATGCTTGAACAATTGCCAGGCGCGGGTGCCACTGGCAGCTTGCTCGCCCGTGCGTCCATCACGTGTACGGGCACTGGCGGACAAGCCGCCAGTGGCACGCGCCGCCCATGGCACCCACACTGTTCAAACATCGGCAGAACCGGCTTAGCGGGGAGGCCCTTGCCCTGAACACTCACGCGGTTCGCCTACTTCCAAGACTCCGCCCGCGGACCGAAGTCTGTAACATCGCTTCCAAAGCAGGTGGAATGGAGTATATTGTCCGGCCATGGCGGACGCAGTTTTGCAACCAGCGGAGGGCATCGGTGCCCGCATTGCCGTGAAGCGCGACATTGCCGCGATCGTCGGCACGTTCGCCGTGCTGAGCGCGGTGTATTGGGTCGGTGTGTTCATGTTGAGCGGCGAGGCGGGGTTTCCGCTCGACGATGCGTTCATCCACCTGCAATTCGCCCGGAACCTGTACGAAGATGGCCAGATGGCCTTCAACAGAGGCGTACCGAGCAGCGGTTCAACCGCCCCGCTGTACCCAGTGCTCCTGGCTGCCGTCTATTGCGCGGTCAGGAACTGGTATGCCGCGAGCTTCATTATTGGAGGCTTGTGCAGTCTCGGCACCGCCTTGGCCGTGTACGGGATCCTCCGCTCGTGGACGGGCCGCCTGGACCTGGCCCGATGGGGTGGGCTGCTGACCGTCGTCGCGTGTCCCACACTGCTCCAAGCCTACAGCGGCATGGAATCGCCGGTCTACAGCCTTCTGTTTCTTGTGGGCCTGTGGCTATACGCTTCACCACGGCGTCGCGTGCTCGCCTCGCTGGTCTTTGCCTTGTGCATTTGGCTGCGCCCTGAATTCCTCGTCCTGCTTCCTTTGATCTGTCTGGAGCGGCTTATTTCCATCCGTCGGGGCGGTCATCGCGGACTCGCGGCATTCCTGGCCGAGGTCTGGCCGCACGTCGTCATCTGGGTCGCCATGACGCTCGTCTACGCAGCGTACCACTGGCATCAAGACCAACACCTCGTCCCGAGCACGTTCGAGGCCAAGGCCGTCGCGCCAGGCGTTGCCCGGCCGGCGTGGCTCGATGGCCTGCCCGCCGCAGTGAAACGCGGCAACGTTTTCCACATCTTCCTCTCAATCCTGGTCTGGCCGACCCTCGTGCTGGTCTGCGCGGGGATTGGACTCGGCGCCAACTGCGCGCCACTCGCCTTCGGGTTGCGGGAGGCCATCGTCGCCATGTGGCGCAACAAGGGTCCCACCGCCTCGGCTAGCCGGCTGGCACTGATCGTCCTGATAGGCTACCCGTGGCTTCGCGGCTTCGTCGATTCGGGCGGCTTCATCCTGTTCCAGTTTCAACGATACTACGCTCACATGACTCCGCTGCTCATCCTGACCGTGATCGGAGCGGTGCCAGCGACGAACGCCGTGGTTCAACGTCGCTTCTGGGATTGGCGCGGCATGCCCTTGATTCTCCAGCAGAGACGTACGTTCCAGTGGGCGGCCTTGTGCCTGGTGATCATGGGTACGCTGGGCGTCATGTCCGTCTGGAATATCAACTCCATGCAGGTTCGCATCGGCCACTGGCTCCGGGACAACACCACGGAAGACCAGCTCGTCGCCGTCAATGACATCGGGGCCATCGGCTTCGTCAGTAGACGGCCGATCCTCGACACGGTGGGGCTCGTCGAGCCCGAGATCGTCAAGCACTACATGAATGGCGGCACGCTCCTGGAATACCTGAAGAAGCGAGATCCAGCCTACGTGATCATCTTCCCGAACTGGTATGAGAAGACCTGTGCCCGCAACGACATGTTGGAGACGGTCAAGGAAATCGAACTGGACTGCAACGTGGTCTGCGGGGGCTCCAAGATGGTGATCTATCGCCCACGGTGGAATGACGCTCGTGACGAGTGAGCCGTGCGCCCGGCCAGCGGCTCCTTCTACAGCATCTCACGTTTGAATGTAGCGTCGCCCCTTGTGGGCGGCGCAGTGAAATGCTACCGAAGCAGGCGCCGGGGACAAGCCCC
>JAFGQA010000218.1 GCA_016935885.1 Phycisphaerae bacterium
ATCCTTTCTCGGCACCGGCTTCAGGACCGAGAAGGGATTCTCGGTCCAGCAATCGTAGTCGCGTTTCCTGTGAAACGCGGTACTAGACTTCTAGTGCATCGGCCTGGTTTGCTCGTACTCCGTCACGGCCGGGATGCCGTGATACTCCATCGGAAACACGTAGTCCTTCCGCAAGGGGTGCCCTTCCCAATCGTCCGGGCACAAGATCCGCCGGGGATGGCGCCCTTCGGGGCTGTCGATCGAATCCGGGTTGCCGTCGATGATGATGCCCATCATGTCGTAGGCCTCCCGCTCGTGCCATTCGGCCGTGGGCCAGACGCTCGCCACGCTGGGGATGTGCGGGTCGTCGCGAGGCACCTTGATCTTCACGCAGAATTCGTGCCGCTTGGTCCAAAGCTCCGTCGAGTCCGGCTCCCCGTCGCACGAATACATGTCGTAAACGGCAAGTAGCTCCTTGTCATCGGGCATGTCCACGGAGGAGATGCAGCGCAGCACGTTGAAGTGCAGACGCTCGTCGTCCTTCATGAACCGGGCCACGTCCGGCCAAGCGGCCGCCGCGATGGTCACGTGCGGGTGCGCCCCGTCGAAGCTCGCCCCGGTGATCTTGTCGCCGAACTTCTCTTTCAGGATCTCTGTGATTGCTTCGGGTGTCATGTTCGTTCCAGGCTCATGCCCCGACCGCCGCCGGCTGATACTCCGCGCCGTGCCGGTGGCGTCTGGCGATGGTTTGGTTCTTGATCATATCCTGAAGCCGCATGAGGCCTTCCATCAGCGCCTCCGGCCGCGGAGGGCAGCCCGGCACGTAGATGTCAACCGGCACGATCAGGTCCACGCCCTTGACGACGTGGTAGCCGTGCTTGAAGTACGGGCCGCCGCCGACCGTGCAGGCACCCATCGCCATGACGTACTTCGGCTCGGGCATCTGGTTGTACAGCCGCTTGAGGCGCGTGGCCATCTTGTATGTCACCGTGCCGGCGACGATCATCAGGTCCGACTGCCGCGGCGATGCCCGAAACGCCCCCGCGCCAAATCGGTCGAGGTCATACCGGCCGGCCCCGACGGACATCATCTCGATCGCGCAGCACGCCAAGCCGAACGTCATCGGCCAGATGCTCGAACGCCGGCCCCAGTTGACCGCATAGTCGAGCGAGGTGATGATCACGCCTTCTTCAAACCGATTCTCGATCCAACTCATTGTGTCTTTCTCAGTTGCGTTTTGAGCGATTCAGCTACTAGCTGTCACCTATCGGTCGTCGGTTTTCATCCTGCCACGCTCCGTTGCCCGGACCCAATCCAGATAGCCGAAGCGCCACAGATACACGAAGCCAACGACGATCACCAGGAAGAAGAACAGCATGTCCCACAGGGCCGCCGGGCCGCTTCTCAGATACACGACCGCCCACGGATAGAACAACGCAATCTCGATATCAAAGACCAGGAAGACCAACGCCACCACGTAGAAACGCAGGTCGAACTGGACCAGGCACGGTCCGATCGTCGGCTCGCCGCACTCGTACGGCACGCCCTTGTCCGGATGCGCCAGCTTC
The DNA here is from genome assembly GCA_016935885.1 of Phycisphaerae bacterium. The sequence goes on from JAFGQA010000218.1 coordinate 1,548, forward strand.
CTCCGAACGAACCGCCCAACGATCAGTCCTCCCAGGGCAACTGCCCCACCGCCGATCACAAACAGCAACAAACCAAGGACCAGATTCTCACCACCAGACATGATCAACCAGACTCCCTCGCGTGCTCCAGGCACGCCGTTTATCGGTGAGGCCCCACGGGCTGAGGCCCGCGGCTCGGTTGGCTAGCAGCCCGTGGCAGAACTGTGGCACCGGCGTCTCGCCGGTGGTTCTCACGGTCTGGAAAGGCGTTTCCGAACCGCTGTCTTCCCTTTTACGACGGGCTGCTAGATGTCGCTCAACTGTCTTCAGCCGCCTTGTCTTTGATCGCCTTGTCTTTCGACGTTCTGTCTGCCGCTGCCTCGGCTTTCGCCGCGGGGGGCTCCTTCTTCGGGATCTCGGTTACCTCCAGGGCCTTCCGCATCGCCTCACGAACAGGCTCCGCCCGCCTCTCCCACCGAGCCTTCTGCTCGGCTGCCCAGGTGGGGATTCTCGCCTTCTGCATCCAGTACGGCTCCGGTGTCTGCTTGCCCTGCAAGGCCAGTTCCGTGAACTCAACCACCATCTCACTCCGCGTATAGGCGCTCAGGTCATGGTTGTCGCCCATGTGGAGGCAGCTCGTCGGACACGGCGCCGCACATAAGCCGCAGAACAGACACTTGGAGTAGTCGATTGCGTAACGCTCGATCGCTCCGCCGGCCGCAATCCCCGTCTCCTTGAGCATTTTCCGTGGCCCGGACTTCTCGATGTAGATGCAATCAATGGGACACGCCCTCGCACACGCGTCGCAGGCGATGCACTTCTGTGCTTCCCACCAGTGAAAGCCGCGATACCGGGGTTGGATCACCGGGGCCATGTCCGGGTACTGGACGGTGACCGTTCGTGCGAAGCAGTACTTCAACGTGACCCGCATCCCGATCAGGATCGTCCTGACCGTATCGTAAATGTTTCGGAAGTAAGGTGTGCTGGGGTGCGCTGCTACCATGTCCGGTTGTTTCCTCGACCTGGGGCCAAAGGCCATCGCCGGTCGCCGACCCGGCGCCTCCGGCACTTGCGGAGCACCGCACCGGGCCTGATCACGAACCGAGTACTATACGCGCAGGTGGCCCGCGATGCCACCCACCAGCCCAAGCCCACATCGAGCGGCTCCGTGACGATTCAGGCGGGTGACAAGTTCATTAGGCGGGTGCCGCTGGCAGCTTGCCTGCCAGTGCGGATGCCGGGTGCCACTGGCAGCTTGCCTGCCAGTGCGGATGCCGGGTGCCACTGGCAGCTTGCCTGCCAGTGCGGATGCCCTACGCGCCCACCAAGACGGCCGCACGGAGCGGGCAAGCCGCCGTACGTATTCAGCCTTCAAACGGATTGACATGGGTACGGACTGGCACGGCTACGGTGTGGCGTGGCTACGGGGTGGCATGGGTAACGAACGACCCGCCCAACGGGGGTGGGTCGTTCGTTACCCGTGGGAACAGACCGGAATGACCACTGGTACGAGAATCCCTTCTCGCATCCACTTCCGGCGGGAATCCTCTCCAACGCCTCGATACAAGGGGCCGAGAAGGGATTCTCGGCTCAGCGTCGTATGCCTACGGGTAAGCTCCGCCGCCGCTGGCGGCTCCGCTTACCCATGCCACCTCGCCAAACACGTACGCCCCGCCCGTGGCATCCAGAATCGAGTGCCTCCGGAAATACCACAAGCCCTCTCAAACGCCGCGACGAGGTCCGGCCCACCGCCGAAAGACCTGCGCTGTCTACATTATTGGACCCGGCGCCCGCCGTTAGGCCGCGCCCATGCTACGGCCTCGATATAGTCTCTTACTTCTTCTTCCTCGCGCCGGTCGGCTTCTCCTCCTCCTCAGGCAGTTCGTACGGCACGGCTCGGGGGCTCACGAGTGGCATTCTGGCGTACATCACCCACAGCCATAAGACGCCACCGATGAACGTAGCCACGCTAATGGCCTGGGAGATCGTCAACCCACCGACGTCCAACGGATTATCCTGACGAATCAACTCGAGAAAGACCCGCGAGATGGAGTACAGGATCAGGAACCACCCCACGATGATCCCGTGCCGCTTGCGGTAGTAGAACATCGCCGTCAACACCCAGCAGAGGATCAGACCATTGATCGTGGCGTAGATCTGTGCGGGATGCACCGGCTTCGAGGGATACTGGGCGGCAAGCTGGGCCAACTGTTGGGATGTCAGGCCATACGTCTGGCAGCGGTTGTGTACGACACCTCGACTGGTTTGCCAGTAACTCTGAATCGCTCCATCCGCCGCCTTCGCCTTCGCCTTGAGATCCTCCAGCACGGCTTCGTCCGCACCGGCAGTGCGCCGCCTCTGATATTCCTCCTTGACCGACGCACGCCTCTCCTTGAGTCCCCGATATGTTTTGCCTCCATCCTCCACCAGGGCGTCGATATACTCTCGTGGAAGCGGCAGGCTCTCGCCGGTCGACAAGATGTAGATGAGCTCTTTCGGCAGCGTCAGTTGGCCATACTTGTATTGCTGCACCATGGGAAGGCTGCCGTACGGAAACCGCACCGCCCATGGAATCGTCGCCCGCTCACGTGCCGGATCGGTCTGGTCCACGCAGATCGCGCCCCAACAACACCCGTTTAAGAAGCAACCGATCCGCGTGATAGCCAGCCCCCAGGCCAGCGACGGCATCGTGATGTCGAGGTACCACCGCGTCGAAGCCTTGGCAACGTACCTGAGGTAGATGGCAATCGCCGGAATCACCAGCAGCGGCCCACCCCAGAACTCAAGCCCTCCCGCCCGGATGTCGAATACCGACATCAGCGGATTCGACTGGCTCGCGAACCGCGTATCCCAATAGTGGAGCACGAACATCGCCCGGGCGCCGATCACGCCGAAGATCAGGGCGATGAAGCCCATGTTCAGGACGATGTCTGGATTCGCCTGTGATTTGTACGCCCGACGGCATGCCAGCCAGATGCCCGTCAGGAAGGCGATCATCATCATCACGCCGTAGCTTTTGATGTCCGCCAGCCAATCGGGCAGGAATGGGATTCTGAACATCGTCGGGTACATGAGGCAATCCCAAGTGACAGTTGACGATCACCGATTGGCCTGATGCAAACCGTCAATCCCCAATCGTCAATCCCCAATCGTCAATCGTCAATCGTCAATCCCCCATGTCCACGAGCACGTTGTCGATCAGCCGCGTCTCACCGATCCGGACGGCTCCCGCGACCATGACGCGCCCCTTCGGCTCGGCGATCGGCTCGAGCGTCTCAGGATCGACGATGTCGAGATAGTCGATCGTTACATGCCCGGCCCGCGCAATGATCGCCCGCATCGCGGCGATGGTCTGCCCGATGGTCCCCTCCCCGGCCAGCAGTCGATCACGACCAGTGCATAGCGCCTTGTACAGGCACACTGACCTCTCACGCTCCTCGGGACTGAGACGGACGTTCCGACTGGACATCGCCAGCCCATCCGGCTCGCGAACCAACGGACAGACCTCGATCCGCACGGGCATGTGCAAGTCCTTCACCATTCGCCGGATAACCACCGCCTGTTGGGCGTCCTTCTGGCCGAAGTACGCCACGTCCGGTTGCACGATGTTGAACAGCTTCGCGACCACCGTGCAGACGCCCTCGAAGTGCCCAGGCCGATACCCGCCGCACATCGACTCGGCCAGCGCACCCGGCCGCACGCGCGTCTGATCACCTGGCGGGTAGATCTCCTCGCTCCTCGGCGCAAAGATCAGATCCACGCCCAGCTTGCGGCATGCCTCCCGATCCGCCTCCAGCGTCCGCGGGTACTCCTCGTAGTCCTCGCTCGGCCCAAACTGCGTTGGGTTGACATAGATGCTCGCCACGACGTACGCGCCGCCCTGCTTTGCCGCCTCGATCAGGCTCAGATGTCCCGCGTGCAACGCCCCCATTGTCGGCACGAACGCGATCGCTCGACCACGCTCTCGGGCTCTCGAAACCACCGCTCGCACATCCTCCACGCGCGAGACGAGCGCTGGCATCGCCAACCCCAAGGTATCCTGTCTCACTACGCTTGACATGCCTGTGCCCCGAACCCGGGCTCGACCATCCCCGGGCGAGCTCGACCGTGGCTTGCCACCTGGCGGATCACCGGGCCGTAACGCGCGCCGCCGCGCCAGCACGCTACTCGTTGACCCCGCTGATCCCCAGTAAGTCGACTTCGAAGATGAGCATTGCGTTGGGCGGGATTCTTGGCGCCCGGCCACGCTCGCCGTAGGCCAGTTCACCGGGGATCACCAGCCAGCGCTTGCCGCCGACCTTCATCGTGCTGATTCCCTCGTTGAAGCCGGGCACAAAGCCGGTGGCACGGTTCTTCATCGGCTGATCCGCGCCTTCATGAGTCGACCAGAACTTCGTGCCGTCAGTCAACCAGCCCGTGCAGTGCGCCGTAATCGTGTCGGTCTTCTGCGGTGAGGCGCCGTCGCCCTCGGTCACGTCGACGTACCACAGGCCCGTCTCGCTGGTCGTACCCTTGCCGACGTCGCCGCCTTGCTTGTTCACAAACTCCATGGCCTTCTCGAAATCCATCTTCGCCGCCTCTGCTTTCTTCTTGGCCGCTTCGGCCTCCTTCTTGGCCTGCTCCGCCTCCCGTGCTCGGGCGGCGGCGATGGCGTCCTTGAGCTCCGCGGGTTCGACGCGCGTGACCTTCTCGATGACCACGGGCTCGACAGGCGCGTTGGTGTGTTGGCCTGCGCCCTCGGTCTGCACCACCTTGATTTTGTCCACGGTCTCCATGCCCTTGATGACTTGCCCGAAGACGGCGTACCCCGCCCCGTCACGCGGCACGTCGAGACCATTGTTGTCCACAACGTTGATGAAGAACTGCGATGTGGCCGAATCGGGCTGGCGGCCAAGACGGGCCATGGCGATGGTGCCTCGCATGTTCTTCAGGCCGTTTTGCCACTCGTTCTTGATGGCTGGCCGGGTTTCCTTCTTGTTCATATCCTTGTCGAAACCACCGCCCTGAATCATGAAGTTCGCAATGACCCTATGGAAAACAGTGCCGTCGTAGAAACTGCTGTCGGCGTAGTCGAGGAAGTTCTTGACCGTGATCGGGGCCTTCTCCTGGTTCAACTCGATGAAGATGTCGCCCAGTGTTGTCGCCATCTTCACATAGACCCGGTCCGGGATCTTCGGCTTTGCATCCGTTTTGGCCTTTGCTTTCGTCTCGCCCTCGGGTTGGTCATCGGCCATAACAACGCTGGCCGACAGGGTGGCAATACACACCAGGGCCGCACACGCGATCGCTATAAAACGACTCATTGGAATACCTCGCTTCTGACTGCTCCAAGTGGTTCTCAGGGGAGCCGCACGACACCCATACACAAAGACTGGCTAGGCTAGGGGAATACCAGAAAGCTGTCAAACTCACCCACATGGCCAGTCCGTGATGCGGCGGGCGATCGTTTGCGGGTCGATCAGGCCGCCGTCGCAGCGGAGGATCGATTCGATCTTGACGGCCTTGACGATTCTCGACAGCTCGTCCGCGTACAGGCCCATGTTCAATTCGGGCATCAGGATTCGAGACACATACGGTGTGAGCGCCCGACGAAGGGCCGCCTCGGGCATCGGCCACAGGCTGTGGATCGTCAGGTGGCTCACTCGGGACCCGGCGGAACGAACCAGCTTCACCGCCTTGCTCGCGGCTTGGTCGGCCAGGCCGTAGGAAACCAGCAGCGTCTGCGCGTCCGGGTCGGGATCGGCCTCGACGTGTTGGAGAAAGTCTCGATGATCGGTGATCTTGTTGCTCAGGCGAGTCAATCTGGCCTCAAGTCCGGCTGGATCGGCGATCAAGGCGTCGTATGCGACCGCAGCCGGACCGCTGTCCATCGTCCCTTTCCTCGCAAAGGATGGGGCCCCTGCGTCGTTGCCGCCTGGCCGTGTGGGCGGTGAACTCGCGGATGGAATGCCTGCGACACGCACGGCCGGCGGCAGGTCGATGCCGTCCAAGGCAACGGCCTGCGGTATCAAGGCAATGTCCCTCGACGTCAAGAGCACGACAGGCGTGCGAAGGCGCTCGGCGACATCGAAGGCTACACAGGTGAGCCGATATGATGAGGCAGCGTCCGTTGCGGCCAACACGGGCAGCGGCAGGCTCCCCGGCGTCAGGTGTCGCGCCAAGGCCACGTCGCCGTCGCCCGCGGCAGGTTCGATGTGGTCGCCGTAGCCGACGTGCTGGCAGTGAACGAGGACCATCGGAATCTCGGCCATCTGGGCAAGGCCGATTTGTTCGCCGCACGCACGCAGTGCCGACCCGGCCGTGGCGGCCATTGCCCGTGCGCCACACGCGGCTGCTTCGACGCATCGTTCCACAGCGGCAGCGGCACTGCACGCTTGAACGGCGGCGGCGCCATCCCGCGTGTCCGTGGTGTTCACGCCGGCCTTGCCGAACGCTAGACCGAATTCGTCGAGCGTGGACGCTACTGCAGCGGCGGGCTGCGCGGCAAAGAAATCGCAGCCGGCCCACAGGGCAGCCTGGGCGACGGCCTGGTTCCCAGTGACGATTCTCTTAATGGGATGCACACTCCGTTCTCGGGTCGGGCAGGCTAACAGAGAAGATGGACACGTGAGGCGACGGCACGGACGCGCAAAGCTGTCCTTGAAAAGTGCGCCAAGAAGGACGGCCGAGCTTGCCCGACGGCGGCTCGCCGAGCCGATTGCCGCGTCAGCCACCCGGTGTCGCGCAGGGTCAACGCCGCGTACGGGATGATCCACGACAGGCACGCCACCCAGAAGAACCCGTACACGAACAGCCACACCCAATCGCTGTCGCGCTCGTTCTCGTAGTAGATCACAGACACGGTCATGGCATACAGAATGACCACGCCGAGATGACGCAGCAGATAGCCCTGGTTGGTGGCCAGCAATGCCGTGCTGTTGACGATCAGGAGCGCCGGCACGACGAGCGACAGGGCCGCCAGCATCATGTTCAGGCGGAAGGCGTGCAGGTATCGCGTGCGGAAGCGGCTGAACATGAAGCCGAACAGGACCATGGTCTCCCGAATGTTGCTCCGTGCCCACCGCAGGAACATCCGCGTCAGCCCGCCGTACGTGTGCGGCATCTTGCACCGGACGACGGCGTTTCCCTGGTAGGCGGTCAGCCAGCCCTCACGGAGGAACAGGTTCGTCATGGCGCGATCCTCGCCGGTGACGCAGGGCCGGCCGAGGAAACGCTGGCCGAGCCACTCGTCCGCCACCTTGCGGACCACGTCGGCCCGATACACGCTCAGGGCGCCCGGCGTGCAGAAGACGCCCCGGAATTCGTTTTGGTATGCCCGGACAAACTTGAACGATAGGCTGAACGTACACTTGAGGAAACGCGTCATCAGGCTTTGGCGCGGATTGAGCACCTGGACGCAACCCGCCACGCAGCCGACGGCCGGGTCGCGGACAAGCGGCGTGACGGCGTTTCGCAAGGCGTCGGGCGCCAGCACGCTGTCGGAATCCACGGTCACGAAGACGTCGCCGCGGCCCCGGTCGAAGCCGCGGTAAAGCGCCCTCCGTTTGCCCATGTTGGCCGGCTGTCGCAGGGTCACGATCCTGACGCGGTCCTGGACCTGCCCCGCGGCGGCCAAGATGTGCAACCACGTGTCGTCGGCGCTGCCGTCGTCGACGGCGATGATCTCCATTCGGTCGGCCGGATATCGGCTCCCGGCAACAGACAGGATGGCCTGCCGAACCAGCGAGCCTTCGTTGAAGGCGGGGATGATGACGGAGACGGACGGCAGCCTGACGTCTTCCACCGGGGGCATGGGGCGATACCGGCGCCACAGCGAGATCCGCCAGACGAGGGCGGCGTACATCATCGCCCCGTAGGCAAGCATGACGATCCAGAAGACCCTGCCCAACGCGGACTGCGGAAACAGTGTATGCCTGTCCCAAAACGTCCCGCTCGTCAACACAACGCCCAGCAACGCTGCAGCGGCCCCAACGATGATGACCTTCAGGCAGCACTCGGGCCACGTCTCGGCATCAGCCGAGGCGGCCAGCGAAGCCGGAGCCTCGACGGCGGATGGGCGATGGGGGACAGACCACTCGCCGGCAGCACCCACGTAACGTCCGAGCGCAGACATGGTCGTCTCAATTGGCGTTTGCAGGCATGACATCGCACGGATCCACTTGACTCACCCCACCGCGCCGACACATTCGTGATTCTACGTCTCGCCGGGTCGAGCTTCAATTGCGGCCGTCACCGGCCGGGCACCGGTCCATACGAGCCTGCCAACTGCTCATTCGGCATTCTGACGCTTCGCGCCCGTCTCCGGCAGGCCGTCGCGCAAGGCTCACTGCGATAAGCTCCCTGGAGTAGACCCGCAATGCCACCCAGACGTTGGCTTGACGGACAGCCCTATAACGCAACACCCAACCAAGCTCTCGATGGGCGCTGCCCAACAGTTGAGAGTGCGTCCCAAAACTCTCACGGCCCCACCGCCAGGGGCACGGTAGTCAATGATATGTGGCACCGCCGTTTCGCCTGTGATCCCGCCGGGAGACGCCGGCGGGTCCGTGACAGTCCGGGCGGGTGCCACTGGCAGCTTGCCTGCCAGTGCGTTATACCCCATGCGCTCAGCGCAGAGGCCGCACGGACGGACAAGGCGCCCAGAATCGACGGCCGCCGGAAGTGTCACGGACCCCCACGGACCCGCCGCCGGTGCAGGTCCCCGTCTTCATCAAGAACGGGGACAAGCTGCGCATCAGCGCCGAAACCCACCAGCACCTCGGCAAGGAACACTGAGCAAAGAAAGGGGCAGGCTATGCTCGGCCGCACGCATGAATGATCGAAGGCAGGTCCTTCATCAAGGAGGAGAACTGGTCCAGATCGAGCGACTGCTCGCCATCGGACCATGCCTGGGCCGGCGTGTGATGCACCTCGAGCAGCAGGCCGTCGGCGCCACAGGCGATTGCGGCCTTGCTCATCGGCGGGACCAGATGGCTGCGGCCAGTTCCGTGCGAAGGATCGACGATGACCGGCAGCCGCGACAGCCGCTTCAGCTCCGGCACGACGGCGAGGGCCAGCGTGTTGCGGACGTATCTTTCATGGGTGCGGATGCCGCGCTCGCAGAGAATGATGTTTCGATTCCCGGCTTGCATCACGTACTCGGCCGCCATGAGGTACTCTTCGATCGTGGCGCTCCAGCCCCGCTTGAGCAAAACGGGCTTGTCCTGCTTGCCCACCTCGGTCAATAGCAGCGAGCAGTGCATGTTGCGTGAGCCGACCTGAAGCACGTCGGCGTACTTCGCGACCAGTGCCACCTGATCGCGGCACATCACCTCCGTCACGATCGCCAGGCCCGTTTCCTCCCTGGCTCGGGCCAGCATCTCCAGGCCGCGTTCGCCGTGGCCCTGGAAGGAATAGGGCGTGGTCCTTGGCTTGAAGGCCCCGCCGCGTAGCCCGATGGCGCCGGCCTCCTTGACGGCGGCGGCGATTTCCAGCAACTGGTCCTGCGTCTCCACGCTGCACGGGCCAGCGATCACACCGATCTTCTTGCCGCCGATTGTGGCATGGGTCCCCAGCGGGACCTCGTACGTTCCCTGGTGGGCCTTCCGATCGATCGCGTGGATCGGCTCCGCCTTGTCCAGCACCTTGTCCACCATCGGCGCCCTCTCCAGGACGGAGCGGTCAAAGCGATCGTTGACCCCCAGCACCTCCACCACCTTCCGGCCGGCGCTGTCGATGACACAATTGCTCGTGCCCATCGCCTGCAACAGCTTCACGACGCCGCCGACGTCTTCATCGGTGCTCCGCGGGTTCATGACGACGATCATGCTCCGCCTCCTTGTGCGCGATCAACCTGCCGTGAGGGGCCGCTCTGCATCTCGCCTCGTCTGATCCTTTTGGTCCGACAGCCCGGCACCTTCCCACCTGCCAACCACCCGGCCACTCTGGAGATGCGATGACCCTGCTTCCCACGAAGGGCGCCACGTAGATCTAGTAAGGCGAAACCGTGCCCGCGCCGAGCTAGGTGTCTCCGTTCGCGCGCATCTTCACCCCGATTCAGCCCATCAGCCTACCAGGTAGCTTATCGTCTCCGCAGTTCGACTGCAAGCCTTTTTGTGCTTATCGGCCCTTTGGGATCATCGCAATCGCTTCGATCTCCACCAGCAACTCCGGCCGGCAGATTCGGGCCTCAATGCACGTGCTTGCCGGCAGCGGATCCAGCCCCTCCTCGACGTAAAAAGCGTTGCGGACCTCGTTGAACTCGTCGTAGCACCGGAAGTCCGCCAGGTAACACGTGGTTCGCACGACGTCATGCCAGTCGGCCCCCTCGCTCTCGAGAAGGCCCTTGATGTTGGTAAAGGTCCGCCGGGTCTGGGCCTTGACGTCGCCGGGGTGGACCGATTCGCCGTTTTCATCGACGCTCGCCGTGCCCGATATGAACAGCATGACGCAGTTGTCCAGATCCACACGCATGCCGCGGACGAACGACACCTTCTTCTCGTAGTCGTAGGCCTCGTTCAGCACCCCCTTGTTCTCGATGGGGGTCTTCTTCATGCGTGTCTTGCCATGCACACCTGCTGCTCCACCCGGTTTCTTTGAGGACCCTCGGGATTCTCGCACGCCAGTCGCGTTATCCATACTTCATCCTCCAGAATGCTCCCATGCTATTCTAACAGATTCGCCCTGTCTGGTCTGCCCCCCTGCCGCATGTTCGACACACAAACATTCAGTTGACCCTTTATCCATTACCTCTCTGCGCCCCTGCGCCTCTGCGTGATGCGTCGCTCTGGCTGGGCCGCGACGACCGGCGTGGGATGGCGTCATTCCAGCCCCGTCGCTGCTTCGTCGTTCGCCCTCCCCGCCGGGCTGCCTGCCCGCTGCCGAATGGTCAGTATTCTGTCCGTTGGGACGTTCTGCACGGCCTGCCGCGAGCCGTCCGGCCAGGTCACCTCCAGTCGATCGATCTTGCCGTGTCCGCCAAGGCCGAAGTGGATCCGCGGATCGTGCTGCGACAGGTAGCTGCCGGCCGAGGCCCTGTGCCGAACCAGCGTCCGGTCGCCGAGCGTGATCCTGACAACGGCGCCGATGGCGTCTCGATTGGGCTCGCGACCGACCAGATTCACTTGCAGCCAGTGCCGCCCGCGGCCAGGTGTGTCGTTCCGCAGCAAGGTCGGCCGGTCGTTCAGATTGACGATCAGCAGATCCACATCTCCATCGTTGTCGAAGTCGCCTCGGGCCACACCCCTGCTGACGAACTTGCCGACCCGGTTCGCATCCGCTCCACCAGATGTCGTGGTGACAGGGACGAACCGCCCCTGCCCGCTGTTGATGAACAGTGCGTTTGGCTGGGCATCGAGCAGGCAGGCGCTGCCGTTGGCGATGTAGGCATCCGGATGGCTGTCGAGATCGAAATCCGCCAATATCCCGCCCCAACTGTGGTACTGCAGCACGGCCGCGGTGATGCCGGACCGGACGGCCAAGTCCTCGAACATCCCGCCGCCCATGTTGTGGTACAGGCAGCAGAGGTTCATGTCCGGCACGAGGATGTCGAACAGTCCGTCGCCATCATAGTCGGCGACCTCGACGGCCATGGCGGCAGCGGCATCACCGGTCTCCCCGAAGGCCACGCCCGCCAGCAAGGCCTCGTCTTCAAAGGTGCCGTCGCCCTTGTTGTGCAGGAGGAAGTTCTCCATGGCATCGTTTGAGACGAAGACGTCTACCAATCCGTCGTTGTCATAGTCGATGGTGCCGATGCCCATGGCACGGCCGACAGGCTGGATCACGATGCCCGCCTTGGCGGTTACGTCCGTGAACGTGCCATCAAGATTACCGCGGAACAGCCTGTCCTGCTGCCCTTCGTAGGCGAGCGGGCTGCGGACGCCGTCGGCGGTGTGCTGCCGCTTCGGATCCGGTACGTACGTCAGGTAGTTGCCCACGTACAGATCCAACCGGCCGTCGCGGTCGTAATCGAAGAACACCGCGCCGACGCTGAACAGCGGATCATCCACTCCCGCCGCCTTGGCCACTTCGGCAAACGTACCATCGCCGTTGTTGCGGTACAGGAAATTGGGCCCGTAGTTTGTGACGTAGATGTCGGGATCGCCGTCGCCGTCGTAGTCGGCCACGACCACGGCCATGCCGTAACCGACCTTGGTGATCCCCGCCTTTGCGGTGATGTCTTCGAAGGTGCCGTCGCCGCGGTTGCGGTACAGCCGATCGGTGGCGGTGGCAAGCTTCCTTCGCTCCTCGGGCTCGATCTTCGGATCGGACAGGCCCTGCTTCCAGCAGCCGTTGACGAAGTAGATGTCCATCCAGCCGTCGCCGTCGAAGTCGAGGAAGCCGCAGCCGACGCCGGTGGCCTCGACGATGTTGGACATCTCGTCGTCGCCGATGGTCTCGACAAAGTCGATGCCCGCCGCCCGAGTCACGTCGGTAAACCGCACCGGCGGCTCGGCCGGTGACTTAACCGGCGGCTCAAGTGCGAAGGCAGCAGCCGCGAACACGATGATTGACGGAACGATCGGCACGATCGGCTGTGCCTCCTCCCCGATGATAAGATGGTTTCGGCCTCCGGGCGGCCAAGCGGCGGTCCTTCTGGATCATGCTACCTTTCCGCGTTGACGCATGTCAAACGCGCCCGTCGGATCGTACGCATTGGCCCGCTAACCCGTGCAGCCCGCGAGATTCGCTGTGCGAACTTCTTCTCTTTCCGTATCATGACAAGACCGTACGAGTGCGTCGTGTGACTGAGAGTCTAAGCGGGACTGGGTGATGTCTGAACAGTTGCCAGCCACGGGTGCCACGGGCAGCTTGCCTGCCGGTGCGTCCATCACCCGTGCGGGCACTGGCGGACAAGCCGCCAGTGGCACCCACACTGTTCAAACATTGGCAGAACCGGCTTAGTCCAGAACCTCGACACCGGCGTCCCGGCGGTGATGGCAGAGGCGAGAAGCCTGCGCCGCGGTAGCCCCAGGACGCACTCCGAGACGGGCGGTCGGCACGGCGGACCCTGCGGATCGCCGTGGTGACAAAGCCGTTGCACAGCGAGTGGAACATGTCAATCGTAGCCGCCGTCAACACGACAGTCGTAGCCGCATCGTTTGCCGTCTATACGCTTGGCATTATTGCCATCGGTATATATTCGGCCAGGTTCGCGCGCCGCAGCGATGAAGACTACTTCCTGGCCGGGCGATCCCTTGGGAGTTGGGTTGCCGCGCTGTCGGCATCGGCGTCCAGCGAATCCGGCTGGGTCACGCTCGGCCTGGTCGGCTGGGCGTTCGCGTCCGGCGTATCTGCGTATTGGATCATCCCCGGGTGTCTGCTGGGCTTCCTGTTCAACTGGTTTATCGTCGCGGGACGCATGAACGACCGCTCCAGGCAACTGTCCGCCTTGACGCTGCCGGACTTCTTCGCCTTCAACTTTCAGGAGCGTCTGCCCCTGCTGCGAATCCTAGCCGTGATCGTCATCCTGGTGGCGATGTTGCTCTATGTTGCCGCCCAACTCGCCGCGGCGGGCAAGGCCTTTCTGGCCTGCTTCAGCGACGTCGAAGGCATGCGCTACCAGTACGGCGTGCTGATCGGGGCGGGTGTTGTCCTGTTATACACCGTTGCGGGCGGCTTCCGAGCGGTCTGTTGGACCGACTTCGCCCAGGCCCTTCTTATGGTTGGCACGCTCATCCTCTTCCCGATCTACCTGCTGGCCTCCGAGGGCGGGTACGGCTTCATCACGGAGCAGCTTCGCGCCATCGACGGCGGCGCCTTGCTCAAGTTCACTCCCGACAAGGCGGGTGCCGCGATGATAGGCTTCCTGCTCGGTCACGGCGCGCTGGGGATCAACTTCGGCTATCCGGGCCAGCCCCACGTCCTCGTCCGCTTCATGGCCCTGAAGCAGCGGCGCGAGGCGATGATCGGGGGCATCATCTCCTTCGTCTGGGGCCTTTTCGTATACTGGGGCGCGGTGACGGTCGGGCTGATGGCCCGGGCAATGACGGCGGCCGGCGAGGATTGGGGCCAGGTCATGGTCGCCGAGGCCACGAAGGGCCAATACAAGGAACTCGGCCTCGTGTTATCGGCGATGAACATGCTGCCGGGCGCGCTCGCCGGGCTCGTCCTTGCCGCGGTGCTGGCGGCGATCTGTTCCACCGCCGACAGCCAATTGGTCGTCGCCGCCAGTGCCGCCGCCAACGACCTGTATGCCCGGCTGTTCAAGAAGGCGAGAGAGAAGTCCCACATGCTTGCCAACCGCCTGGTGGTCCTCGCGATAGGGGTCGCGGCCGTGCTGCTGGTCATTGACGAAGAGGTGACCGTGTACGAATACGTGTTGAACTACGGCTGGGCCATCCTTGGTGCGTCGTTCGGCCCGCAGGTGATTCTCGTTCTCCTATGGAAACGAGCGTCCTATGCGGGTTGCCTGGCTGGCATGGCGGCCGGCTTCGCCACGGCGATCATCTGGCAACTCACCTACGGCGCAGCCTACGCGACAGGAATGTGCAAGGTGGAGGTGTACAACCTGCCGCTGGCCTTCATCACGGCCTTGATCGTCAATGTCGTCGTCAGCCTGCTTGCACCCGGAAGACCCACCCGCGCGGAAGGCAAACCGAGAGGCGGCTTCCCCGTAGTGGAACCGTCTACCGAGAGCAGTGGCGCACATTCCGATCGCTTGCACAACCGGTCAGATGGGCGTTGATGGAACACTGAGCAGTAGGGCGTTGGGTCTCGGCGGGTCGATGCACCGTTATCCGAATCGGCCGCGCTCGCGTGGGGCGCTGGGGCGGATCAGGTCCAGTTGGTAGTCGCCGATGTAATTCATCTGCTGGAAGTGCTTGAACAGGTCCTCGACCGCCGGGAAGACCCGCGTCGCCGTTTCGGTGATGAAGGGCGACGGCTCTTTCTTCGGCCGCCAGATGACATAGACTTCTTTGGTGCCTTCGAAGGCGTGCTGCAACTCGCGCTCGACGCCACTGGAGAGGCCGGGGATGCCGCCCGGCAGTTCCGGCACGTAGCTGACGATCATGTCCGACTGGTCGATGAGCTTGAAATCGCGGGCGTAGATCTGCCCGTCGATGTCACGGGCAACGCTGGTCACGTCTGGCACGTTGAAGACGATGTCGCGCCCATTGACGTGAATGGTGATGGTCTGTTCGCCTTGCTTGATGGCTTCGCCGGCCTCGAAGAGCAGGCGTTTCTCGTCGAGGTCCCCGGGATCGAAGCAGATGAAGTGCTCCGACAGAGCGATGCGAAAGGCGTCGATCTCCGCCAGGACCTCCGGCATGTCCATGACGTGCGACATGGGGAAGCTGGGGTAGATCTTCTTCCTGCTCGGCTCGAACATGAGGCGGACGAGCGACTCGGCCGTGTCGCCTTCCAAGCCGCGGGCGAGCACATGGAAACATCCGTGTTTCCCGATGGCGTGGGCGAGGATCTCGGTGGCGAGAATCTCCTCCTCGCGCCAGACCATGATGTCCTTGAGGGTGTGCGGGACGTCGTGCTCGCGGAGCAGGCGTTCGTGGATGGCGTCGACGTTGTCCACCAGCGTGACGTAGAGGTCCGCGTCCAGCGTGGTCATGTGGTCGAAATCGAAGGCCTCGAAGAGGCCGTGCTTCCAGCGGAACGTGGCGTGGGTGTTGATGATGAGGTTCTCGGCCTTCTCGGCGGTGGCCAGGATGTCCTTGAAGACGGCCCGGCGGAGGGTGTTGAGTCGCGTCCGCGGCAAATCAAGGATGCGCATCGGGACTACGTCGGGTGCCTCGGCATACATCATGTCGCCGACGTTACACAGCGTGACGGAGTGCCCGCGATCGCGGGCGATGCGGACCACCTGTTCGAGAAATGGCTTCTTGTCGAGGCCGACCTGGCCGGTGACGACGACGCGGCGGCCCGGATGCCGGGCCCCTCCAAAGAGACTGGGCGGAGTCTTGGTCATGGTTGGGTCTCCATATCCCCATAGGATAGCGACTCGGAGGCGCAAGCGGTATGTGGAATTCGGGCACGTCGGATCAGGCTCCGGAGCCGTCAATGAGCAAGAGAAGGCCCGGCCTGGGCAGGGTTTGGAGCGGCCGTGGAGCGAAGTTTGGCTCGCGATCGATGTTGCCGATGCCGAAGAATGGGTGTATGCTTTGTTAGGACTTCTTCGACAGAGGAGTGTGGATGGGCTCAACGTCCCGCCATCGTCCGACCCTTGCCTGGCACCATTCCCTCGCACGGTTATAGCTGAAGCGGCCTCGCGGTAGGAGATTTGCTCATGAGAACTGCCAGCGTTTATCGGATCCTCGCGTTAGGGCTTTGCTGTGCGTTTGCCTCGGCATCGACATGTGAGAGTTTCACACTCAGCCTCACGTTTGCCGTCCCGGAGCGTGCCGAAGACACAGACAGCGAGACCGCGGCCATGCCCGATGGGGCCAAGCTCGTGGTGAGCAACGAGAACGGGAGCACGCGCGTCACCGTCGATCCCGACGCAACCGAGGCAACGATCGAGATCACGCGCATCGCCCTGGGCGACGGTCAGGAAGAAGCGGACGCGTTGCTGGCTGACATTGTGGTGACAGTGACCGCGCCGACCACCGAGGACAATACGCTGTATGTGGATGCGCCGAAGCCCGCCTCAGCGACCGGCACGACGGGCGATCTGGATTTCACGTTGGTCGACGATGAGCTCAGTATCACGGGCATCGTGAATTCACGACGCGTTGCGCTCGTGCGGCTGCGGATCACTATTCCGTCAGGTCACGCGGTGGAGGTCATGAACGACAACGGGGCCATCCGCGCCGTGAGTCTCGACACCGACAGCAAGCTGGAGGCCCGCAACGGCTCCGTTCGTGCAATGGGCGCCACGGCGAACCTCGACATCGGTACTCACAACGGGCAAATCGTCGTTGAAGACAATATCGGATCGGTCAATATCGTGAGCCATAACGGTCAGGTCATCATCGAGGACCACAGCGGTTCGATCGACGCCGAGACCCGGAATGGCCAACTGTCGATCGAAGTCAGGGCCCTCGGGGCGGGGCAGGAGATCCTGGGGCGCACGCACAACGGCGTGGTGAAGCTGGAACTCCCGCCCGACCTTTCCGCGGACCTCCGTGCCGAGACCGAGAACGGCATCGTGGCGTTCGACGAGGAGGACTTCGATAACGTCACGACGACGACTCACACGGTCAGGAAGCTGGTCGCCACGCTCAATGACGGCGGCCCGACGATCGACGTCGCGACGAACAACGGCTTGATCAGGATCGACAGGAACTGACGTGGATGGGGCAGATTGAGGGACGTGCGCGTTCGAGTGCATTCTAGGACGTTCGCGGCGTGAGGGTGCCAATGGCGCGCGGGCGCCACTGGCGGCTTGTCCGCCAGTGAGCACGGGCAGGCAAGTGCGCGTTTAGCGGGGTGGCACGGGTACGCGGAGCCGCCCGCGGCGGCAGAGCTTACCCGTGGGCATCCATTCCAACCTGGTCTCACAAGGTAACGAACGACGCACCCGCGTGGGGCGTGTCGTTCGTTACCTATGCCACCCCGTTTGAACGCCAAGCACGTGCGCAGGCAAGCTGCCCGTAACACGCATCAGTTGACTCGCGTCGGAGGGCAAGGGACGATAGCAGTCCGTGGGCTTGCGACGTGCATCAGCGATCGATGCAGCGCTTCAGGCCGAACACGTCCCGGGCGGGCACGGCTCGGCCGTGACACACATGGGAGTCGGTGTTGCCGACAACGGCCCCGGCGTCTGGCGGCCATCGGAGATCTGCTATGCCCGATTCCTGTTCGTATGCGGTTGGGGCACTGGCTGAAGTCTGCGGCGGGCGCCTCGCGGACCCGGCAAGCCAAGCCGATGCGGTGATCCGCGGCGTGGGGACCTTGGACGAGGCCGGCCCGGATCTCATCACCTGGGTCTCCGAAGGGAAGCACAGCAAGGCGTTGGCAACGAGTCGGGCGGGGGCCATCATCGGAACAGAGGGCCTGCTGGCTGGCGACCCCCGTGGGATCATCGTCGAAGACCCGGAACTGGCGATCGCTCAGGTCCTGGACTGCTTCCTGGTGCGGATCGAGCGGCCTGCTCCCGGGGTCCACCCGACCGCAGTGGTGCACGAGGCGGCTGAGCTGTCGGCAAGCGTGGCGATCGGAGCCCATGCGGTGATTCAGGCGGAGGCTCGGATTGGCGAAAACACGGTCATCCACGAGGGTGTCAGCATCGGCAGGGCCGTCCATGTCGGCCGAGACTGCGAGATCTACGACCGGTGCGTGGTTTACGACCGCTGCGAGATCGGCAGCCGCGTGATCATCCACGCCGGTGCGGTCATCGGAGCAGACGGTTTTGGGTACATCTTTCGCGATGGCCGGCACCGGAAACTAGCCCACCTGGGGACGGTGGTCATCGAGGACGATGTGGAGATCGGGGCCAATAGCTGCATCGACCGGGCCAAGCTAGGTGCGACTCGCATCGGGCGCGGTTCCAAGATTGATAACCTGGTGATGATCGCCCATAATGTTCAACTAGGACCACTGTGCGTGCTTGTGGGCCAGGTAGGGCTGTCGGGCAGTGTGCGCCTGGGATCTGGCGCGGCACTCGGCGGCCAATCCGGAGTCAGCCAAGGTATTCAGCTCGGCGACGGTGTTCAGGTCGCTGCGCAGAGCGGTGTGTTCAAAGACGTGGCCCCGGGCCAAGTGGTCCTTGGGACGCCCGCCCGGGATCGGATGACGGTACTTCGAGATCAGGCCAGGGTTCGGAGGCTGCCGAGGCTGTTTGAGGAGCTCGTGGAACTCAAACGACGGGTTGCAGAACTTGAAGAATCAGCAGACCATCGCGACGACCGCTGAGCTCGACGGGCGAGGGTTGTACACGGGCGAACATGTCACCGTGCGTTTCAAGCCGGCCGCCCCTGACACGGGGATCGTTTTTGTCCGTAGCGATGGTCCGACGCCGGCGTGCATTCGCGCCCACGTCTCGAACGTGACCAAACGGACACGTCGGACGTCGCTCCGCAATGGGACGCTTGCGGTCGAGACGGTCGAGCATTGTCTTGCCGCCCTTTATGGGCTGGAGATCGACAACGCTGAGATCGAGCTTAACGGCGGCGAGTTGCCGGGCGGCGATGGAAGTTCAACGTGTTTTGTTGACGCGCTCAAAGAGGCGGGCATCCAAGTCCAACAGGCGGTGCGCAAGCCCCTGGTGATCCAGGAGACCATTCGCGTTACGGAGGGCGATGCGGAGTTGATCGCGGTCCCGACCGAGGGGGATGGATTAGATATCCTCTACGACCTTGATCACGATGATGACGGCCGGCTGCCGCGGCAGCTTCACGCGATTCGGCTTTGCGAGAAGACGTTCTGTGGAGAGATCGCATCCGCGCGGACGTTCCTTTTCGAGGAGGAGGCCAAGCAGTTTCAGGCCGCCGGTCTGGGGACGCACCTCACGTACGCCGATGTCTGCGTCATCGGGCCACATGGACTGATGGACAACGAATTCCGCTTTCCCGACGAGTGCGTCCGTCACAAGATCCTTGACTTGATCGGTGACTTGTGTCTCCTGGGGCGGCCGCTTCACGGGAAGATCATCGCGCGCAAGAGCGGGCACGCGTTGAATCACGAACTGGTTCGCCGTATCGTCCGGAGCACTGAACGGCAGGAGCGACGAACGCGGCTCAGCAGCACGGCGGCCTTCGACGCAAAGGATCTGCACCGGATTCTGCCGCACCGCTATCCGTTTCTGCTCGTGGACCGTGTCGTGGAGATCGAAGGCAACCGGCGGGCGGTTGGAATCAAGAACGTCTCGATCAACGAGCCGTATTTCCAGGGGCATTATCCGGCGCAACCGATCATGCCGGGCGTGCTGATTATCGAATCGATGGCCCAACTTGCCGGCATCCTGCTCTCCCAGAAGCTGGAGCACACCGGCAAGGTGGCGGTGCTATTGTCGATGGACAATGTCAAATTTCGCCGGGCAGTCTTGCCCGGAGATCAGTTGGTCCTGGAGGCGGAGACGTTGAGAGTCAAGGCCCGCACGGGCCATGTGCGGTGCCGGGCCACGGTCGACGACGAG
The DNA here is from genome assembly GCA_016935885.1 of Phycisphaerae bacterium. The sequence goes on from JAFGQA010000218.1 coordinate 21,535, forward strand.
CTCGTGTCGCACGCAGAGATTAAGTTTATGATGGTGGACGCGGAGCCGGTCTAGCGGTCTCCGGGACCCGCGGGTGGAAGCTGCCCATGCCGAAGATTGCACCAAGTGCTACGGTTGACCCCAAGGCGGAGTTGGCCGACGACGTGGAGGTGGGATCGGGCTGTTACATCGGTCCGGAGGCTCGCATCGGCCCGGGTTGCCGGCTCCTGCCCAACGTGACCATCATGGGAAACACCCAGATCGGTAGCGGGAACACCTTCTTCCCGGCCGCTGTGATCGGTGCCATCCCGCAAGACCTGAAATACGAAGGCGCGAACACACGTCTGATCATCGGAGAGGACAACGTCTTCCGCGAGGGCGTCACGGCGCACACAGGAACAGAGATCGCCGGGGGCGTCACGGAGATCGGGAGTCACAATCAGTTCCAGGTCGGCACGCACATCGCCCACGATGTGAGGGTGGGCAGCCACTGTATCTTGTCAAACCAGGTGCAGGTCGCCGGCCACGTCCATATCGAAGACCACGTGATCATCAGCGGACTGGTCGGCGTTCAGCAGTTCGTGACGGTCGGCCGATTCTGCTTCGTGACGGGCGCGGCCCGATGCACGGCCGATTTGCCGCCGTACACGATTTTTGGCCATGACGGGGAGATTCAAGGCGTGAACGTCAAAGGGCTGACGCGCTGGGGCTTTGACGATCCCGAGATCCAACAACTTCGCGATTTGTGCAAGCGCCTGTTCCCTCGGAGGAAGGCGGCGACGAACTACTATCGGCTCCGGAACCTCTATGGCCTGCTGCCCAACCGCCGCGAGGAGCGCAACGGCACGGCCAGTCTGGCCCGACGGCTCCGCGACGCCGAGCTTCACGAGCCGCTCAACGAACACTGCCAGTACTTGATCGATTTCTTGAAACGTTCCATCCAACACGGCGTGTATGGGCGATACCTGGAAGCGCATCGCCGGGACAACAGCGCCGTTAAACCCCGGTTTTACAACGGGGGAAATGGTCGATGACCACACAACCCACCTGCGCGGCCGTCATCGGTGTCGGCCACATGGGGCGACATCACGCGCGCCTTTACAGTGAACTCCCGCAATCGACACTTGTCGCGGTCGTGGACGCCAATGCCGAGCGGGCCTCCGAGTATGCCGACAAGTACGGTTGCGCGGCGCTGACTTCGGTGGACGAGTTGCCCGATACCGTCAAGGCGGTAACGGTCGCCGTGCCGACGATCTACCACGTCGAGGTCGCAGAGAAGCTTCTCCGCCGGGGCATCGCCGTCCTGGTCGAGAAGCCACTCGCCACGTGCGTCGAGGAGTGCGACAAGCTGCTGGCCTGCGCGAAGGAGACGGGCAGCCTGCTGTCCGTCGGACACACCGAGCGATTCAATCCCGTCGTGCGGGCGATCGAGCGCTTGAAGATCACGCCGCGCTACGTCGAGTCGCAACGTGTCAGCCCATTTCGATTCCGTTCGGCAGACATCGGTGTCGTGGCCGATATGATGATCCACGACATCGATATCATCCTGCACCTCGTTCGGTCGCCCGTGGTGCGCGTGGACGCCGTGGGCGTCAACGTGTTGGCCAAGCACGAGGACGTCGCCAACGCGCGCGTCGTGTTTGAAAGCGGAGCGGTGGCGAACCTGGTCGCCTCCCGCCTTGCGCTGAAAACAGACCGGCGTCTTCGTGTGTTCAGCGAGACGGCCTACTGCTCGCTGGACTACCAGAGCAAGAGCGGCATCGTCGTCACGCGCGACGCGAATCTGGATATCCTGTCCATCGCCAAGGACGCGAATCTGGACGACCTGAGCCAGATGGCTGACCTCGATTTCGGCAAGATGGTGAAAGTCGAGCCGCTGGTAGTGGATGACGTCGAACCGCTGAAGGCCGAATTGGAGGCATTCCTGAACAGCGTCACGACAGGCGCCCCGCCCGCCGTCACGGCGGAAGACGGCGCCGCGGCGGTCCGGCTCGCGGCACAGATCGCCGAGGAGATCGCGGCCACCGAGTGGCCGAAGATCGCGTCCTGAGTCGCAGGACATCTTACGGCGTTGGGTCTACTTGAGGCATAGCCGGACCGCCTTCACCACACCGACGGATAGCTCGCGCTGTCCTTCGCGGGACGCTGGCGCTCATCAAGCAACACGGCGACCCGGATGGGCCTCTGCGCCGCGGGTCGTCGGGAGGACCGGCGAGACACATGCCGTTCTTCTAGCAACGGACCCGAGGTCGGTGATAACCAGATCCGCGGCCACTTCCGGCGGCATTCGATTCTGGGTGCCAGGGGCGGCTTGTCCGCCCGTGCTGTCTCTCCAGTGCCAGTAGACGCATAGCGCATCTCCACCGGCAGGCAAACCGTTGAGGAGCGCTTGTGAGGCCCTTGTCAAGGGCAAGCTGCCAGTGGAACCAGCCCAGACTGTCGCGGATCAGCGATAACCGGGTGTACGTCGTTTGAGTAGGTATGGCGAGGCGCTTAAGATCGCCCAAGACAAATCAGCTCGCAGCGACGTTCAAGAGCCCCCGGCCTTGGCCGGGGGGTAACCGGATGTCCGTGAGAACGTGCCCCCCGACCAAGCAGCCTGTCGGAAAAGGTGGAACGGGAATTGCGTTCATAAGGTTACGATCGTTGTGATTCTCGTAACTCCTTATTTTACGTTCCAGACCCCCGGCTTTTGGGGGCTTTTCCGA
>JAFGQA010000019.1 GCA_016935885.1 Phycisphaerae bacterium
GATGCGTTATGTTGCGAGCCTGCTTATGTTGTGAAGCGTGGGGAAACGCCTGTCGTTTCAAGGCTTCAGGCCAAAGTACACAACATAAATCCAGGATCAGAACCGACCTACAGGGAGGCGAGGAAGGACATCAGCTCGCTGTCGGTATGCCATCTCGGCGAGGGCCTCGGCTTGGAGTCCGCCCCGTTGACGGCGCACGTCTCCAAGGCCTTGGCCTTCATCTCCAGGTCGATCTCGGCGTATCGGTTGGTCGTCTCGAGGGAGACGTGGCCGAGCCACGCACGAATCGTGTTGATGTCCACTCCGGCACGAAGGAGATGCACGGCGGTCGTATGGCGAATGGTGTGCGGGCTGACTTGCTTGTCCCTCAACGACGGCACGTCCTCGGCCGCTTTGTTGACGGTGCGGGCGATCAGGGCGTAAACACCGTGTCGTGTGATCGGCGCTCTGCGGACGTTAAGGAATACACGCGCGACGCTCGGACCATCAAGGCGCATTCCGAGCATCTCGTGCAGGATTTTGGCTGTGTGCGCCCAGAGCGGACACGTGCGGATTCTACGCCCCTTGCCATGGAATCGGGCGGCCGGTGATGTGTCGAGGCTGAGATCAGCAACCGTCAGCTCGGCAGCCTCCGTAGCTCGCGAGCCGGTATTGTAAAGGAAGAGCAGCAAGGCGTAGTCCCTGCAACCCTGAGCGCGGTGGCGATCGGGAACCGCGAGCAGAGCGTCCATCTCGTGCTTGTCAAGATAGGGCATCACGGGCGTGGCTGTGCGACGAAGCGGGATCGCCTGGATCTGCGCAGAGTGATCTACGAGCTCGGGTACGAGGCGTCCGATGAACCGGAACAGCGAGTGGAGGGCGGCGAGGCGCTGGTTCCGCGTGGAAATCGAGTTGCCGCGCTCCTGCTCAAGGTGGGCGAGGAAGCTGCGCACGACCGTGGCGTCGACCTGTTCAACAGTGACCCGGGTTGGGTCGGTCGAGCGCCTGTCGGCGACGAAACCGAAGAGTAGACGGATCGTGTCGCGGTAGCTCTTCTGGGTATTGCGTGTGAGGTTGCGGTCGGCGATCAGCTCTTCGAGCAGGAACCGACGGACAAAAGCTCCGATCAGATTGTGGTCAGACATAGTGATTCTCCTTATCACCGATAGCCGCGTAGCGTTTGAAACGCTTTGATGCCTCGGCGAGTAGTTCAGGGGTCATAGTGAGGTAGGCCTGCGTGCCAGAGATGTTGGCGTGGCCCAGATAGGTCGATAACAACGGAAGGTACGCCTGGACGTCCGCGCCTTCGCGGTACCAGGCAACCAGCCGGTGCACGGCGAAGGAGTGCCTCATGTCGTGAAGCCGTGGTTGCCGGCGGGCGCCCGGTATGCTTCGAATCCCGGCTTGCTCGCGGAGCCGGACAAAGACCTTCTCGAGCCTGCTGAGCGAGATTGGGTCGCCGGTGCTCGATGCAAAGAAGGCAGAGTGAGCCCCAGCCGGCATCGGCAGGTATTTGCGGGCGTTGCGGTATGTGTGCATTGCGACAATCAGCGCCGTGCCAACAGGCACGAGCCGAGACTTGAAGAACTTCGTATCCCAGATGGCGAGGACGCGATCGTCGAGGTCGACATCGCAGTACCGAAGCCGCAGCCCCTCGTTGGGCCGAAGCCCCGCGCCGTACAGGACGAGCAACAGCGTTCGGAACATGGTGTGCTGGAGGGGAGAACGCTTGTCTGTAAGGATCTCTGTCGAATCGAGTAGACGCTGCAGCTCTTCACGGGAGTAGATGTAGGGCTCAAAAGACCGTGGTATGCGGGGCACCAACTTCGGGAGCGGTGATGCGGCCATGTGCCCGCGGGTTACCAGGTAGATGAAGAAATCGCGCAGTGTGTAGTGCTTGCGCTCCCACCATCGTGTCGGGGGGCCTGTGCCGCGACAGAAGGCGTAGGTGGCCTCCCTGTCGATCTCCTCGAGTGGGATGTTACCGATACAGCGTGCGAAAGAGCGAAGGATGCGCGCCTCCGCCGAGAAGACCGCCCCCAGCGAGCGCTTCAGAGTCAAGTACGATTCGACAGCCGTTGCGAGCTTCATGCCAGACCTCCGAGATCGTCGAAAGCTACTTTGCGCAAAGAGGTCAGGTCGACCTTAGCGTAGATGCGGGTTGCATCGGGGCTTTGATGCCCGAGATGGTCGCCCACCTCCTTGAAGCTCCGTCCTGACTCCACCAGGTGCCTGGCACAGGCGTGCCGCAGACCGTGCGGACCACATCCTCTCCTCGGCAACCCCTGCTTGGCGAGCCGGCTCTTGACGACATTGTAGAGCCCACCCGCCGACAAGGGCCGGTGCGGTGCGCGCAGGGTCAGAAAGACGATCCTGCTGTCGGAACTGGGGCGGCCCTCGCGCAAATACCTCGCGATGGCGTTGCCGACCCTGGGCTCAAGAGGAGCCGTCTCCTCGCGCCTACTCTTGGAGCGGATGAACCGGATATGGTCGTGTGCCCAGTCGATGTCGTCGAGACGAAGCCGGCGGACCGTGCCCGAGCGCAAACCGTACACGGATAGCAGTAAGATGATTGCGTGGTCCCGTAGCGATGCTGGGTCCTCGTCACCGGTCTCGGCAAGCACGCGACCGATGGCGTCCCATGTCGGACCAAGCGGCAACCCCTCCTGGTGGTAAACGCGTGGCGACAGGATAGCATCGGCCAGCCCGGCTCGTGCCCAGCCTCGCCGCTCGCAGTAACCAAACCACCCTCGCAGCATCTTGGCGGACGTTCGAAGCGAACTCCGCGACCAGCGTTGCGCCATGTGCTCGAAGAAGGCGTCGATGTCGGCCGCAGTCACGGCGGCCAAGGCAACGCTGCGCTGCTCCAGGTAGTCAAGGAACCGTGTAATCTGCCATCTTGCCGAGTGGCAGGTCGACTCCGATGTCCACCGCCCCTCCTGCTGTGCGGTGATGAAGTCGTCCAGTTCCGCGTCGTACCGACCGGGCTTCGCGGCCGGAGAAGGCCGCAGTCGACCGAGGTGCTGGAGGAAGTCCGTTGCCGCGAACTGGAAATGCGCCTTCGGCCACCGCGGACTCGATGCGCGACCGGCTCCAGCACGCTGGGCGGCCCAATCCTCCGCGAGTAGCTCAACCTCGGCCTTGTCGAAGCACCGATCAGGTGGCCACCGCTGCAGCGCAATGGCAATGCAGAGGCAGTAGGAGGACCGGCGCAGGATTGTCCCTTGCGCCATGCCCCGGTCCGCCAGTTCGCTGAGGTACGCCGCGCGCTCCGCGGCAAGGGGACCTTCCCGGTGCCGTCGAAGCACGCCGGGACAGGTGAAAAACGTCTTGAACATGGTACACCTCCTTAAGTTAAGGAGCGCACCATATCCGCCCAGAATTATGTTGTGAAGTCGCGAGCGGCCACGCCATTATCCTCCGCAGTTACGTCGACTTCACAACATAAGCAGGTTCGCAACATAAC
>JAFGQA010000219.1 GCA_016935885.1 Phycisphaerae bacterium
ACGCGGACACCAACTGGGCCAACCGGGCCGGCAGCTACGGCGGCGGCCTGGCGTGCAACAACGCCACGGTGTCCCTGGCCAACGTGTCGTTCGTCAACAACGTGGCCACCCAGTACTCCGGCGGGCTCGACGCCTCGGACTGCGTCGTGTCGGGAACGAACGTGCTCTTCCAGGGGAACCAGTGCCTGGTCTACGACGGGGGCGGGACATACCTGGAGTACGGCAACGCCACGCTGAGGGACTTGACGTTCACGAGCAACAGCGCCGCCCGCTACGGCGGCGGGCTCTGCCTGTACGAGGGGGTCGCGCGGCTCACGTCCTGCCACGTGCAGGACGGCCGCGCAGCGGCCGGCGGCGGCATCGCCGTGGATGGGGGCGTCGCCTACGTGAGCGCCGCGACCGTGGAGGTGAACCGCGCCACGGACGGAGGCGGCGGCATCTTGGTCTTCTCTTCCGGGGTGCTGCGCGGCACCAACCTGGTTGTGAGGGGCAACGACGGCGACAGCGACCGGGACACCAGCGGGCAGGGAGGCGGCCTGTTGGTAAGCGGCGAGTCGAGCGTTTACCTCTACGGGACCAACGGGATGTCGGTCATCAGCAGCAACGCCGGCTACTTCGGCGGGGGCGCGTTCGTGAGCAATGGGCTCCTGTACGTCAGCGGGAAGGCCTGGATCGAGGGCAACACGGCCACCAACGGCGGCGGCCTCTACGTGGCCGCGGGCACGGCGGAGGTCTACAACGCCTACGTCCTGCGGAACGCGGCGGCCGCCCACGGCGGCGGCGCGTTCGTCTGCACCAATTCCTTTGTCGGCATGCTGAACTGCCTGGTCGCGGAGAACAGGATGAGCCCCGCCGGCTGGGGAGGCGGCATCCGCAACTGGTACGGCGACCTGGATCTCATCGGCTGCACGATCGTCAGCAACACCGTCGGCGGCGTCGAGTGCTCGGTCGGGGGCAGCACCCTCGACATGGCCGGGTGCATCGTCTACGGACATGCCCTCGTCAGCGTCACGCCCGGGTTCACCGTGCAGTACTCCGATGTCGAGGGCGGCTACCCGGGCACGGGCAACTACGATGCGGAGCCCCTCCTGAACAACGACAACTACCATCTGACCGCGTGGTCGCCGTGCCGCGACCAGGGCTGGCTGGTGATGGGCGACCGCGACGTGGACAACGAGGCGCGCATGGGCAACTTCGACACCGGCTTCGACGAGTACATCGACGGCGACAACGACAACCTGCCGGACGTCGTCGAAACGGACACCGGCGCCTGGGCCGACGACGCCGACATGGGCACCGACCCGGCCGACGACGACTCCGATGACGACGGGGTCAAGGACGGCGACGAGTGGCTGGCGGACACGGACCCGAACAAGGCCGGCTCCTTCCTGCGCATCACGAACATCTACAAGACCGGCGCGGTCTGGGTCAGGTGGGTCGGCGGGACCAACGCCACGCGGTGGTTCGAGGTAGCCGAGGACTTCCACGAAACGAACTCGCCCGACTGGCAGATCATTTCGACCGAGCCCGCGCCGACGTCGGGAGAAGGCTTTGGCCCGGACGGCTTCACGACGAACTGCGCGGTCTACCGCATCCGCGCCACGCGGTTCCCGTAGGAAGGACGGATCGGCGGATCCTGACGGCGCTCCTCGAAGCCGCCGTCGGGCTGGGATCGTCTGCCCGCGGTGGGCCTCACGAGTCGAGCTGCTGCAGGAAGCGCGCGATGATCTCTTCCGTGATGTGACGGGGATTCAGGTCGTGAATCCTGTTGGCAGTTCTCACCGCTCGTAGGCGAGGAAGATGTCCGGACGCGTGAAGAAGTACCATTGCTTCCAAGCCCCAGACCGGCCGGATGCCTGCGGCTTCGCACATCCTGCGGAGGCTGGTGTCATTGGTCAGACAACCCCATCCTCTTCTCCGGGCAATCGCGAGACACAGCTTGTCGCCGGCAGAGAGGGGGCCGCCGCGCACAGCAGACTCGGCAAACTCTTCTAGAGTCGGCTCACAGATATGCAGCCCGACACGCCGTGCTTTTTCCACGGTCAGCGCGTTCACTTCGCGCAGGACTGGGAGGGCAACACGGAGATCCCAGAGGGAGGTGGCCATGATGCGCAAGACGCCTATGTCTGCCGCGACGTAGTCTATCAAGACATCGGCGTCGCTGATGAGGACCGTTGGCAGGGGCTGGCTCAATGCGCCAGACTCCAAGAGGCGATTCGGGTCCGCATCTGTTCCAGAGACACCTCCAGTATCTCGGCTGCGCGGCCAATGCTGATCAGGCTCTTCTCAAGCGCTTCGCGGACTAGGAGATCCAATTTGCCTTCTTTGAATTCAGGCTCAGGCAAGGGGAAAGGCTCCGCCTTGATGGGAAGTGGTTTTCCGAAGCGCTGCCGGAAGTAGGTCCTGAAGTCTGCCCAAATGGACGAACCGACTTCTTGCACCTCCATCAGACGATAGAGAACAACCGCGTAGCTGACTTGGAAATGGCACTTGGCTTTCATGACGCGGTCCACAAAATGCAGGCCCCGATCGGAATTCCAGACTCGTCCGAAAGCATCTTCTGGCATTAGGAAGTATCCTGCGAACGCATTTGCCTCTTTCTCCTCCCTGTCATCTTCAAGCCGGTCTGAGCCATCATAGCTGGCCTGATGCATAATCAGGTGTCCCAGTTCATGGGCCGCCGAGAAGATGCGCTTCTCCACGGGGATGGACTTGCTGGTATTGACTGCGATAGCCGGCCCTTTGTCCTTCTCACCTACCGACAAGCCGAAGTACTTCTCGAGCCGCGACGGCGCTTGGTACACCTTGATACCTGCCCTATCGAGCACATCGCAGATATCAGCAACCGGACACTCGGGATGGAGTTTGAGCCTCTTCCTGGCTGACTGGGCGACGGCTTGTGGTTCCTTCCCCACCACATTAGATTCGCTGATGGCCGGTGCTTCCCTCACTCCGAGCATGTCCTCGAGTTCGTTGAAATCCCTCAGCCACAGCGAAACGCGAGTTGCGATATCCTCGCGCTCGGCCCTCTGCTGAGCAGTCAGGGTTTTCTGAGAGCGGAAACGAAGACTCTCCAGTTGAGGCACCTCGCGAACCAGATCCATGATGGAGACGTCGAGCGCGTCGGCAATCTTCTGCAGATTGCTCACGCGAGGCTCGGCGGCGCCGGTCTCGATGGCCCGATAGGCATTTCTGCTGATCCCCGCCTTGTCGGCGATCTCGCCTTGATTGAGTCCCTTGAGAGCACGGAGCCGGCGAACGTTTCTGGCGATGTAGTCGGTCATGGTCCCTCCTCCCATGTTGCCGCTAACTAACGTACACGAAACGAGTTAGCTTGTCAAAAAATAGTTGTTCTTTTTTATTGACTAGTATACGTGTCACGCGGTATTCTCGTGCCATGGAGATGGGAAAGGCCCATCCCCGCCCCTCAGTAAGGGCGCACAAACAGAACGCCTCCGGGCGCGCAAACACCCGGAGGCGAACGCAGCTCCGGAATCCAAGGGATGCTCGGAGCGCTTGGCCCGAAGGCCAACTTTGAGTGGTTACTTTTGTACCCGCCAGTAGGTCTGTCGTCAAGCCGTGGGCTCCCGGGAGGAGGTGGGGTTTGATGGCAGACATCAAGAAGCCAGCCGACGGGAAAGTGATCTTCGTCAAGTGGTTCCGCCATTGGCGGTCCGGGAAGATCATCTACGCGGAAGACTACGGCAAGCACGCCTTTGCCATCCGTGTCAAGTAGACCCGTGGGGGCGGCGCGCGGGAGTGCGCCGCCCCCCCACGATAGGAGGAGTACGAACAAATGAGCAGCAGATTCGTCTACAGACGAGCCCCGCGTGAGTGGGTGAACAAGAGAACCGATGCAGACCGCGCTGGAAGCATTCACCGCACACAGGGCGCAGCCGAGCGAGCGGCGCGTGAGATGCTTCGCGCCTCCGGCGGTGGCGAACTGATTACTGCTGGACTGGATGGCAAAATCCGAAGCAAGGACACCATCCCGCCCGGTAACGATCCGTGCCCGCCGCGTGACCGCGAGCACTAGAAGAAGCGGGGCGTGCGTTGTCGACAACTCGCGCCCCGCTCTTGGCCTTTCGGCCCGAGTCTGGTACTCTCCCGCGTGAACCCAGGGTTCGCTACGCAGCCATGCCGACGCTCGACTGGATAGGCAAGAAGGCGGTGGTGGGGCATCACAAGGAGGTGCCGTTCCATCTGCTCCGCTGCAACCGGGAACTCTCCGTGGGCGATCCCGGCTCGGGGAATCTCCTGGTCCAAGGCGACAACCTTGTCGCCCTGAAAGCTCTCCTGCCCCATTACGGCGGTCAGGTGAAGTGCATCTACATAGACCCGCCATACAACACGGGCGATGAGAGCTGGGTCTACAATGATAACGTCCGAAGTCCGGAGATAGAAGAATGGATCGGGCACGTTGTGGGACGGGAAACAGACGACCTGTCGCGGCACGACAAATGGCTCTGTATGATGTATCCCCGATTGTCTCTGCTGCGACTCTTCCTTCGGGAAGACGGCGTGCTATTCGTGAGCATCGATGAGAATGAGGAGGGCTACCTACGCCTTCTCATGGATGAGATTTTCGGCCGCCACAACGCTCTGGGCACGCTGGTGTGGAAACGACGGAGTTCCTCGGCTATGCGCGGCACTCCGCTGTCGGTCGACCATGAATACGTGCTGTGCTATGCAACGAATGCTCGCAGCGCAACACTGTATGGATTGGAGAAAGGAATCGAGTCATACCCTCACGTTGATGAACGAGGGCATTACGCCAGCACGGACTTGACGGTTGGGATGTCTCGCGAGGCCCGGCCCGGTCAGTACTACCCGATAACGAATCCTAGAACTGGGAGAGTCTACCAGCCCAATCCAGAGCGGGTCTGGCGGTTCTACCCCCAGACGATGAAGGCCGTGATCGCAGACGGGCTGATCATCTGGCCCGATGATGTCGGCGGGAAGATGGAAAGACCGCGGTACAAGACCTACTACGATCCAAACACGGACAAGCCGAAACCCGTTTCAAGTTGGATCGAGAGCGCTGGCGGCGAGAAGGGGCGCGATGCCGAGCAAGCTGAGTACGATCTGACGATCCTGTCCAGCGGCATGAATCAAGAAGGTGGCAGACTCCTACAACAACTCCTCGGCACAAAGGCTTTCGCGTACCCCAAGCCCATGTCATTGGTCATGTCGCTGCTGCGTGCGGCGACAAAGAACGACGATATCGTCCTCGACTCGTTTGCCGGCTCAGGCACGACCGGACACGCCGTTCTCAGTCTCAACCAACAGGACGCAGGAAGGCGACGGTTCGTTCTTGTCGAGATGGAACAGGATATCTCGCGCCAGATCACAACCGAACGGCTCGGTCGCGCATGCAGAGGTTATGCGAGACCCGACGGCAGGAGAGTCCAAGGACTTGGCGGTGGTTTTCGCTACTGCGAGCTTGGGCCTCCTCTTTTCGATGCCGATGGGCAGATCCGCGCGGAAGTGTCGTTCGCAGAACTGGCGCAGCACGTCTTCTTCATGGAAACGGGTGAACCACTCCCGAAGCGGGCGACCGCACGGTCGCCTCTGCTCGGAGTCGCGAAAGGCACGGCCGTCTACTTGCTGTACAACGGGATACTTCGCGACAAGGATCCACGCGGCGGCAATGTGCTGACCAGCGCTCTGTTGAAGACTCTGCCGAAGCATGACGGCCCGAAAATCATCTATGGCACCAGTTGCCGCATCAGCGTGGCGCGGCTGGATCGAGAACGCATAACGTTCCGGCAAATCCCGTACGAGGTCAGGGTTTCCTGAGATGCTGGCACTCAAGGAATACCAGCGGCGCGTGTTGAGGGCGTTGGACGACTACTTCGCCGAGTGCGTCCATCTGAAGGATCCGGACACAGCTTTCTACGAGAAGACGAGACGTCCGTACCTGCCCGTGCGCGAATTGCCCGGACTGCCGTACGTCTGCCTCCGGCTCCCCACCGGCGGCGGCAAGACTCTGGTTGCATGCCATGCGCTCGGTACGGCTCTGAGGCGTCTCCTGCAGGCCGATTGCGCAGTCGTGCTTTGGCTCACGCCCACGAACGCGATACGGGAACAGACGCTACAGGCCCTCAAGAATCGCCAGCACCCCTATCGCCAAGCCCTAGAGTCGGAACTGGGCTCGCTGACCGTGCTGGACATCGAGGACGCCCGCTACGTGACCCGCGCAACATTGGATACCGCCACGACGATCGTCGTGTCCACAATGCAGGCATTTCGTGTAACGGACACCGAGGGTCGGAAAGTCTACGAGAACAGCGGCCACCTTATGGACCATTTCACCGCGCTGCCGCCGGAAGTGCACGCATCCATCGAGCGCAAACCCGACGGCACGTTCGATCACTCGCTGGCGAATGTTCTTCGAGTCCGTCGCCCTCTTGTGATCGTAGACGAGGCGCATAACTCCCGCACGGACCTGTCTTTCGAGACGCTGGCGCGGTTCAATCCCTCCTGCATCATTGAGTTCACCGCGACCCCCGCTCGTGAAGACCATCCCAGCAACGTCCTGCACAGCGTCTCGGCGGCTGAACTCAAGACCGAGGCCATGATCAAGATGCCGATCGAGCTCGAAACGCGACCCGAGTGGAAGGAGATCGTCGCAGATGCCATCGCACGACGCGATGCCTTGGAGAAGGTCGCTCAGGCAGAACAGGCGGCTACGGGTGAGTACATCCGGCCAGTGATGCTTATTCAGGCCCAACCGAAGCGCAAAGGCCAAGACAGCATTACGGTGGACGTTCTTGAAGAATGCCTCCTGCACGATCACGGCATCCCGAAGGAGCAGATGGCAAGAGCAACCGGCTCAGATCGCGAGCTTGATGGTGTGGACATCCTCTCGGAGAAGTGCGAGATCCGGTATGTCCTGACTATTGAGGCCATCCGCGAAGGCTGGGATTGCCCCTTTGCCTATGTGCTCTGCACGGTCGCGGAGACACGATCCTCTCGGGCGGCGGAGCAGATTCTCGGGCGAGTTCTGCGCCTCCCCAAGGCAGGCTGGAAGACGAACAGGGAGCTCAATGTCGCCTACGCCTTCGCAGCCACCGCGAGCTTCGCAGAAGCCGCGAACGGACTGACAGACGCTCTCATTGAGAATGGCTTCGAGAAGCAGGAAGCCGAAGACCTTATTGTCCCGGCGCACCCAGTTCAAGCGGGACTGCCGATCGAGGATCTTGACCTCTTTGCCCCCGGGAGCGAAGTGGCCCTCCCCGAACCTCTCCCCGAATCGAGGCTGCCAGAACAGACTCGTCGGAAGATTAGCTTTGATGCTAGGTCTGGGGCGTTGCGAGTGCGTGAACCCCTGACCGGCCAGGACGTCGAGAACATCAAAGCTCTGCTGTGCACGGAGGAGGGCAAAGCTGCTGTCGACAAGATCTACAAGATTCCCAGACGGTTGGCACCGAGACGCAAGGTCTTTCCTGCGGAGCAAGGCGAATTGTTCTCCGTCCCGGTTCTCGCGCTGAAGGACGGAGACCTTTTTGAGCAGTTCGAGGAGACGCACTTCCGGGAGCTTGAGTGGAGCTTGTCCAAATGCGATCCCGCGCTCTCGGAAGTCGAATTTGCTTCGGTGAGAGAGCGGGGACACGTGGGAGAGATCGACCTGACTGAGAATGGACACCTGAAGGCCAAGGAGTTCGTCGACAGGCTTCAGGTACAGATGGCCGCCATTGAAGGTGCGTCAGGCTGGTCGGCCGCACAATTGGTCGGCTGGCTGGACAGGAAGATACCGCATCCTGACATCTCGTTGACGGAGGTCGGAATCTACCTCGTGGGGGTGGTTCGCTACCTGACCGAAGAGCGGCGTATTCCGTTGGAGGCTTTGGTTCGCGACAAGTATCGGCTGCGATCATCTCTCGAGAAGAAGATCAAAGACCATCGGCAGACCGCCCACAAGGCCGCATTCCAGCTCTTCCTCCAGGCGGATTTGGCCCGAAAACTGGTGGTCTCGCCCCAGCAGTGCTTCACATTCGACCCCAACGGATACCCGTACAACCAACTCTACCGCGGGACATACGAGTTCCAGAAACACTACTATCCGCAGGTTGGTGACCTCGAGGAAGCGGGCGAGGAGTTCGACTGTGCTCAATGGATCGATTCTTTGCCGGAAGTGAAGTGCTGGATTCGGAATATCGAGCGCCGACCACGTCACTCCTTCTGGATTCAGACTTCGACTGACAAGTTTTACCCCGACTTTGTGTGCCTCCTCAAAGACGGCCGCTACCTCGTCGTGGAGTACAAGGGGGAGCACTTATGGAGCAATGATGACTCCAGGGAGAAGAGGCTCCTAGGCGAACTCTGGGCAGAACGGAGCGGGGGCAGGTGTGTTTTCGTCATGCCCAAAGGCAAGAACTTCGCTGAGATTGGCGCGAAGGTCCGCGCGTCAGCCTAGTCCTCTTGAAGGAGATCTTCCTCGTGCCCCAGATGAAACAGCTCGTTTGGTCCCCAAGTTTCAGGTTCCAAGTTCCAGGTTTCCGTGAGATAGTCGCGGGCCTGAGACGGCAACCATGAGCGCCGAAGAAGCCAAGCCCGCGAATTTCATACACGAGATCATCGAGAACGACCTCGCGGCCGGCAAGCACGGCGGGAAGGTCGTCACCCGCTTCCCGCCCGAGC
>JAFGQA010000220.1 GCA_016935885.1 Phycisphaerae bacterium
GGGAAAACGGCGGATCGGAAACGCCGTTCCTGACCGTAAAAACCACCGGCGAGACGCCGGTGCCACAGTTTTGCCACAGGCTGCTAGAGGCAATGCGGTTCAGTCAAGGCGCATAAAACGAGCCTCTCATTGAGGATAGAGGTCTGTCGGAAGCGAAGCCCCTATCGCACGGGAGGCTTGATCGTGAAGGTTGTCGACCACTGTGCGCCTGGATGAGCAGTGGGTTTGGCTTTGTCGCCAGAGCGCTGCGATCCTCCAAAGCTCCAAGAGCCGTTTGGACAATCAGTTGTGATCCTCAAGAAGCTGTTTCAGAACTGTGGGGACAAGCGAGAAAACACCCGGTGAATCATCCAATCCACCGGCTTTAGCGCGGGTGCCACAATAGGGTTCTGAAACAGCTTCTACCTGAGACAGCTTCCAAGTGAACCGTATTGAGCCTGGAGGGGTTTCGTCATCCCTTGGGACATGTTATAATCACCTTCGGAAATGCGGGAGCATAAACTGACGGGGTCATCCCGTTTCCGAGGGCTATGAACCGTCAGACCGCCGTCTGCGATGCACGATCGTGGATGGCGGTCCTGACGTAAACAGTTGCATCACGTTGCGTGGCGCGGCGACGTGCGATTCTGCCTGGGCCCGACGGAAGGCTCAACTTCATGATGCACGTATTTCTAGAGTAGCCACCTCGCTGTGGCTGTGTGCAACACGTTGGGGGAGTTGGAAGGACCAAGCTCATGGCGATGGAATCAGCCTGCAAGCTGCAAGTCGGGAAGGATCACTACGACGGCAGGGTCCGGATGGAAGGAGACCACATCGACTTTGCGGGACCGACGAAGTTCCGTTTTCGACTAGGCGAGATTCGCAATCCGCGGCGAGAAGAGGATGCCATCCTTTTCGGCTTTCACGGGAATCCCGTGTCCATCAGACTTGGGAGCATGGACGTCGCCGAGGACTGGATAGACTACATCCTGCACCCGCAGACGTTGGCGGACAAGCTCGGCGTCAAGGAAGGCCATACGGTTCGAGTCCTGAATCTGGACGATGGCGAGTTGCTCGACTCGTTGGAGACCAAGCAGACCAACGTTGTGTCGCAACCGGTGAATCAATGTGACTTGGTCATGCTCGGCGTGGAGCGAGCTTCGGAGCTGAGGCAGATCGAGGATCTCAACGAGACGTTGCGGCCCGACGGCGCGATCTGGGTTGTATTGCCGAAGACCGTTCGTACGGTGACGAAGGCGAACGTGTTTGCCGCCGCGCGTCAGGCGGGGCTGGATCAGACCGAGGTGATCGACTACTCGGAGACACAAGCGGCGTACAAGATTGTGCGGCCACGGGCATCCGGGAAGCCGGCCGATTCGTCGCCCCGGCCCGACACGGTGAAGGCCAAGTGACAATCTGAAAGCTGGTGCTTGGTCACTCGTCGATTGGAGATTGGCCTTGGACCCCAACCCGCAGCCCCAAAGCCGCAGGCCGAACGCCCCACGCCCCAAGCCACAGCCCGCCATCAGAATGAGCCGCCGGGTCGCCATATTTGACATGGACGGCACGCTCACGCGGCCGTGCCTGGATTTTGCCCGGATTCGGGAGCAGATCGGGGTCGTCGGGCCGATCCTCGAGGCAATGGATCAAATGCCGCCGGAGGACCGAGCGCGAGCGGAGGCGATCCTCGCGCGTCATGAAGCGGTGGCTGCGGCAAACGGTGAGTTGCAGCCAGGCGCGGCGGAGGTGGTTGCGGCGGTCCGAGCCGCTGGCGTGCCGGCGGTCTTGATGACTCGGAATTCGCGTAAGAGCGTAGAGACGTTGCAGGCCCGGCATGGGATCGCGTTCGACATGATTCGGACGCGAGAGGACGGCGTGTCAAAGCCGTCGCCCGAGCCGGTCCTTTCGATTTGCCGGGCGTTGGGCGTGGACCCGCGCCATGCCTGGACGGTGGGGGACTATCATTACGATATCATCTGTGGTACGGCGGCAGGCGCGGTAACGGTGTTGTTGCTCGACGCCGAGGCCGAGCGGCCGGACTGGGCGAGCGAAGCCGATTACGTGATTCATGAACTGGGCGAGTTGTTGACGCTGATGGGACTCCGGAAGGATGAAGGATGAAGGATGAAGGCGGAAAACGGATTGGGGACGGATGAAAGGTGGTTGTGTAAGGGCCTGCTTGTTTTCCATTCTTCGTCCCTCTTCATCCTTCGTCGCTCGTGTTCTTGGAGTTGCAGGACTTGATTTCGCTTGCAATCGCACATCTACTTCATCGCAGACTACGGACGACACTATCCGTTCTGGCTGTGGGAATCGGGATCACGATGTTGGTCGTGATGCTGGGGTTGTCGCACGGCATACTCAACGAAGTGGCCGACCGTGTGGAGAGCGTGGATGCCGAGCTGATCGTCCTGCCGGAGAATGAGAACGTCATTTTCACGGCGGGGGCGGCGTTTCCCGCGAAGGTCGCCTCTGTCATTGACTCGTTTGAATACGCCGATCGGCGGGTGGTGAAGCGGGCCATCGGCGTGCTGATCGACACGCTGCACATGGGTGGGCAGCAGCAGCGCCTCTTCGCGGTGGATCGGGCGGACATGGCGGCCTTTCTCGGCCGGCGCAAGGTCGCTCAGGGCCGGCTGTTCGACGAGGGCCGCGCCTTTGGCAACCGTCTCGATGCGATTCGCAACGAGAACGGGTACTACGATCCGGCATTAATCAGCGAGGAGGAGCTCCTGTCGGCTTGCGAATTGGTGATCGACACGCGTCTTGCTCGGGTCGGCGATTACCGCGTGGGGGATCGGATCGAGTTCCTGGGGCGGCGGTTCGAGATCGTGGGCATTGTGGAGTCGGGCGTTGCGGGGCGGGTGTTCTGCCCGGTTCAGGTCCTGCAGAACATCAAGAACAGTGGGATGCCGTGGGTGAGTCTGTTCTTTGTTCAGTTGCACCCGCCGCCGGCGGCGATGTCTCCACCGGGATACGAGGAGGCCGTCGCGGACGCCTTGAGCGCGCGGATCAAGGCGAAGGTGGAACCGAAGGGCGCATACCGCGACCTGATGTATGAGAGCTTCTCGCAGATCTACGTGTACATCAACGTGGCCAGCGGCGTCGCGCTGGTGGTTTGCTTCATCATCATCCTGCTAAGCATGTACACGATGGTGTTGGAGCGGACGCGGGAGATCGGCATCTTGAAGTCGTTGGGAGCGGGACGGGTGTACTTGATCGGCCAGTCTGTCGTCGAGGCGATCATGGTGTGCGTTAGTGGGACGGTGTTGGGTATCGGCCTGGCGTATGCCGCAAAGTTCGGGATCGAGGCGGCCCGGCCACTGTTGACGCTTCAGATTGAACCGGCCTTTCTGTTGATCGCGATGATCATCGGCATCGGCGGCGGGACGCTCAGCGCACTGTACCCCGGGTATCGCGCAGCGCGGTTGGACCCCGTGGCGGCGTTGGGGACCGAGTAGAGGAGAGGATGAAGGATGAAGGATGAAGGATGAAGGCAGGAGAACAGAGGATCAAGAAGAGGCGGCGAGAGAATGCCGATGCGCGAGGCGGCCGTGTGTGTGCGTTGTCAGGGGAATGTGAGCCGCGGAGGCGGGGCTTGCCGTTTGGCGGGACCTCCGCCGCCATTCCGGGGCTCGTAACTGAGTCTTGAAAGCCGGTCCAAGAGCCCCCGGCTTTGGTTGGGGAGTACGTTCGCATGGAACGTACGGCTACCGCCCGAGCAAGCTCGCGGGCTCTTTGGGCTCCAATGGGGCGGCCTTGCGCTGCAGGGTCAGTGCCTAATAAACAGCTAAACGGGACTGTGTGAAGTTTGAACAGTTGACAGCCACTGGTGCCACGGGCAGCTTGGCACGTGTTTAGCGGGGTGGCATGGGTAAGCGGAGCCGCCAGCGGCGGCGGAGCTTACCCGTGGGCATCTACTCCAGCCGGCTTTCACGGGTAATGAGTGCCCGCTCTCACGGGTAATGAGCGACCCGCCCCCGTGGGGCGTGTCGTTCGTTACCCATGCCACCCCGTTTGAACGCTGAACACGTACCAGCTTGCCTGCCCGTGCGTCCATCAGGTGTGCGCGCACTGGCGGACAAGCCGCCAGCAGCACCCACAGTGTTCAAACGTTAGCAGGACCGGCTTAGCCGACGGCCCATTCGATATGCCAGACGAACAAGACATCATTCTACGAGCGTGTGATATTCACCACACCTACAACAGCGGCGGAGCCGAAACGCCTGTGCTCCATGGGCTCGATTTGGCTGTACGCCGCGGGGAGTTCGTCATCATCATGGGGCCCAGCGGCTGCGGCAAGACCACGTTGCTGAACATCGCCGGCCTGATGATGCGTGCAAGCCGTGGGACGGTGGAGATCGACGGAACGTCCGTGGCGAATCTCGGCGACTCGCGGCGGACGGCCCTGCGACGTGACAAGCTGGGCTTCGTGTTTCAACGGTTTAATCTGCTGCCAGTGCTGTCGGCGGAACAGAACGTGGCGTTGGCGTTGAAGCTGCGCGGGCGTGCCGGCCGGCAAGCCGGCGGCAGGAGTCGGCGCGGCAGAAGCCTGAACGGACAGGCAGCCGAGGCGTTGGCTCGCGTGGGACTGTCAGGCAAGGCGCGGAGCAAGCCCAACGCGCTGTCCGTGGGCGAGCAACAGCGCGTGGCGATCGCACGGGCGATCGTCGGGCGGCCGAGGCTCCTGCTGGCGGACGAACCGACGGGCAGTCTGGATTCGCGAAATGCCGACGCCGTGCTTGACCTTCTGGCGGGCTTGAACAAGTCAGAAGGCTTGACGGTCGTGATGATCACGCACAACGAGCATCTGGTTGACCGGGCCGACCGAGTGTTGGTGATGCGTGACGGGCGCTTTGAGTAGGCTCGAGGGGAACAGCGTCTCCGGAGCGTCCGCACTGGCAGACAAGCTGCCAGTGGCACCGGGCGTTCGCACTGGCAGACAAGCTGCCAGTGGCACCAGGCACCAGGCACCGGGCATCCAGCAATCTGGAACCACCAGGAACCACGGATTCCACTTCGCCTCACCCGTGGTCACTTCCCATGCTTCGCCGGGTCGTATTCGAGACCATAGCGTTTCATTTTCTTGTACAGGGTCGTGCGGTTGATTTCGAGCGTTTCGGCGGTGGTCTGCCGGTTCCAGTTGTTCGCCTTCAGGGCGGCCTCGATGATTTGGCGCTCGGGCCCCTCCAGTGCCCTTTTCAAAGACGTTGGCTTGTATTCACACCCAGCCAGACTCGCGGCGACCGAGTGTTGATCTTCCAGGATGTTCGCGGGCAGGTCGTCGGGCTCGATGTGGCGGCCCTTGCAGAGAACGACGGCACGCTCGACGGCGTTTTCCAACTCGCGGACGTTGCCCGGCCAGTGGTAGCGCTGCAAGGCCTGGATCGTGTCGGGCGCAAAACCTAGGACCTCCTTGTGGACCTCGGCGCGGTACTTCTCGATGAAGTTCTCCGCCAACAGCGGGATGTCGCCAAGCCGTTCGACGAGGGGCGGCATGTGAATGGTGACGACGTTGATGCGATAATACAGATCCTGGCGGAAGCGCCCGGCCTCGACTTCCTTCTTCAGATCGACGTTGGACGCCAGAATGACGCGGACGTCGGCGGTCTGGGTGTCATTTGAGCCGACGGGCTCGAATCGCTTCTCCTGCAACACGCGCAGCAGCTTGACCTGCAAGGCGGGCGAGGCGGAGTTGATCTCGTCTAGGAAGATGGTCCCGGCCTCCGCCGCCTTGAACTTGCCATCCTTATCGGCGACGGCGCCGGTGAAGCTCCCTTTGACGTGGCCGAACAGCTCCGATTCGAGAAGGTTCTCGGGGATCGCGCCGCAGGACACCTCTATAAACGGCTTCTCCCGTCGGTCCGACCGGTGGTGGACGGCGCGGGCGATGAGGCTCTTGCCGGTGCCGGACTCCCCGGTGATCAGGACGGTCGTCTTGGTCTCGGCGACGGTCTCGATCAGGTCGAACGTCTTGAGCATCTTGTAGTCGTGGCCGACGACGTTGTCGAGCCCGTAGCGCATATCGAGCTGCTGCTTCAGCGCGCGGTTCTCGCGGAGCAAGGACTGCTGCTGGAGGGCGCGCTGGACGACGAGGCGGATCTCGTCGTCGTCGATGGGCTTCGTTAGATAGTCGTAGGCGCCCATCTTGATGGCTTCGACGGCCGATTCGATGGTGCCGTAGCCGGTGATGACGATGGTGACGACGTCGGGAAACCGGTCCTTGAGGGTCCGCAGGAGTTCGAAGCCATCGGCCTTCGGCATATTCACGTCGGTAATGATGATGTTGAAGTCCTGCTTCTGGAGGCAGGCAATCGCTTCGTCTACGGAGAATGCGCCGTCGACCTCGTAGCCCTCAAGCCGGAGGAATTCACCGAGGGAGTCAACGATGATCTGGTCATCGTCGACGAGCAGGAGGCGCCCCTTGCGCGGGCGATTGGCGCCTGTGGAGGTGCTTTGCGTTGACGCGACGTTGACGTTTTTGGTGTTCTGTATCGTGTCGGACACGGTTCGATGCTCCTGGGGGAAGCTGTCTGCTACGCGCCGTATGCAATCATCCCTTGCGGTGGTCCGCACGGCGGACGCTACGGAGCGGCCTCCCTGTTTCCATCCGCGCCGGCCGCTCGTTCGATCTTGTTGCGGCTTCGCAATGATCGGCTGAGTGGAACGGCGGCGCAGTTGCGCGTGGGGATACTCACCGTGACGGTCGTGCCGCGCGGCTGTCGCCGTTTGGCGGTGATCGTGCCGCCGTATTTCTCGATGAGTTCCTTGCAAACCGCCAGGCCAAGACCGGTCCCCTTGCCGGGCTCCTTGGTAGTGAAAAACGGCTCGAAGATCTTGTCCGCCTCCTTCGGAAGGCCGATGCCCGTATCTTCAAATGTCACGACGACATCCGGACCGACGATGCCCGTGGAGATGGTCAGTGTGCCGGATTGCGGCATGGCATCGATGGCGTTCTTGATCACGTTGCAGAAGACCTGGAACATGTTGCTGCCACGAACGACGGGCATGTCGGTCTGATGGAAATTGCAGACCACGGTGACGTTTACTTCCCGGGCCCTGCCCTCCATCGCGGTGATGGCGTCTTCGACGATCTTGTTGATCGTGGCCTGCTCGAATGTGCTGGGCGTGGAACGCGAGAACTCGAGCAGGGTGGTGATGATCTCGCCCATGCGGCCGATACCGGATTTGGCCTTCTCCAGGTACTCGACGGCCTTCGGATCGCTGTCATCGCCGACACGACGCAACGCCAAGTTGGTATACCGGAGGATGCCATCGAGCGGGTTGTTGAGTTCGTGGGCGACACGCGCCGCAAGCTTGCCGACGGCGGCCAACCGCTCGGAGACGGCCAGGCGGCGTTCCATGCTGATGCGTGATGTCACGTCCTCGACCAGGAGCAGACCGCCAAGTGATTCGCCGGTTTCGGGGTCGCGGAGCGAATTGATCACGATGTTGACGCAGACTTCGGGGTGATAGTCTCCTCCGTCCTGCACGGTAACATCGAAGCGTTGTGGCCTGCCCGTCCCCATGACCTGGCGGAATTCGGCATCCCAGTCTTCGTATTTGCTTTCGACAGCCAACCGGGAGATCGCCTTGGAGATGTCCTCCTCGTCAGGAAGCAGTGCTGCGGCGGCCTGGTTCTTCAGGATGACCTTGAGGTCGTTGTCGAAGACCACGAGGCCGGTGGGGAGGGACTCGAACACGTGTTCAAGGAGGTCCGGGATCGCCCCAGCGGGGCGACCGTCTGTCCCGATCATGTGTTGCCGCACGATTCCCATATGGGTGTTAGCCTGAATGCGGCGCCCCTCCAAATGATGCCCAGGAACATCAGAATCCGGTGTCGACCGGCACCGCGTCATGATCAGTATCGGCGAAAGGCACGTCGAATCAAGCCAAATGTTGTTTTTTCGCATCATAGGGCAGACTCGTGAGGCACGGATGTTGCTATCGGACAGCACAGGATGGCGCAGATACGTGTGCGAGTGCTCTGATAGCCCTCGCGGTACGGGTGACTCGCACGTGTCCTCGCCGGCGAGACGCCAGTGCCGCAGTTGTTTGGATCGGCTCGACGCGTGGGAAGCGTTCGGCAGGGAGACGAGCGTCACGCCCGTTGCAAGCCCGTTGCGGGCGGATTCGCGTTAGAATAGCATCGTCTCCGGAGTGTCCCAGCCGCTTCTGCGTGATCGATCGACGATTCGGGCTGGCGCATGATCCCCACGGGAGTTCTGGCTTATACATCCTCGGAGAGTAGAATCATGATTGTTGGAGTCGTTAAGGAGGTCAAGGCACACGAATACCGTGTTGGCATGACCCCGTCTGGAGTGGCGGAGTTGGTTCGAGCGGGGAACGACGTGCTGGTGGAGGCGGACGGGGGGACCGGTTCCGGATTCGCGGATTCGGAATACGTTGAGGCGGGTGCGAAGATCATTGACAACGCGGCCGACATCTTTGCCAGCGCAGAGATGATCGTGAAGGTGAAAGAGCCACAGCCGGCCGAATGCAAGATGCTGCGGAAGGGCCAGGTGTGCTTCACCTACTTCCATTTCGCCGCGGACCGCGTGCTCACCGAGGGTGTGCTCAAGAGCGGCTGTATCGCCATCGCGTACGAAACGGTGCGGGATCGCCGCGGGCGGCTGCCGTTGCTGACGCCGATGAGTGAGGTCGCCGGCAGGATGGCGGTGCAGGAGGGCGCGAAGTACCTTGAGCGTCCAATGATGGGGCGTGGCATCCTGCTGGGCGGCGTGCCTGGCGTGGAGCCAGCGCACGTGGTGATACTGGGCGGTGGCGTCGTTGGGACGAACGCGGCCAAGCTGGCGGCCGGCCTGGGGGCCCACGTTGTGCTCATGGACATCGACCTTGACCGGCTGCGATACCTGTCTGACGTGATGCCCGCCAACGTCCAGACGCTGTTCAGCGACGCGACGAAGATCCGCGAGCAGCTCGCCCAGGCGGACCTGGTGATCGGTGCCGTTTTGATCCCCGGGGCGCGCTGTCCGGTGTTGATATCTCGGAGTGATCTGGCTCTGATGAAGCCCGGCGCCGTGATCGTGGACGTGGGCGTCGACCAGGGTGGGTGCTGCGAAACGATCAAGCCAACGACGCACGATCATCCGACGTACATCGTAGACGGCGTGGTTCACTATGGCGTGGCAAACATGCCCGGCGCGGTGGGGCGGACGAGCACCTTCGCACTGACCAATGCGACCATGCCCTATGCGTTGCGGCTGGCAGACATGGGCTATCGGAAGGCGACCAAGGCGGATCCCGGGCTGGCCGAGGGGGTGGACGCATACGAGGGGTACGTGGCCAACAAGGACGTGGCCAAGACCTTCGGCATGGAATATCGGCCGTATCAGCCGTAGAATGATAGGACTGTTCGGTTTTGAGCCGAGGCGTGCCAGACCTTGGCTGTGCCGCACAGAAGGTACCACCGCGCACCAGGCGCCAGGTCTTGTTCCTACGGGTGGTCCGGATTTGGCGTTAGATCTTAGCGGCGGCAACGCTTCACTCAGGGGAGTGCCCCGCGCCTCGTTCTTCTCGTCGTTCTTTGCTATTGATCGGGACTAAGAACAGATGACAAGAAAGCTGATTATTGCTGCCGTAGTCGTGGTAGTCCTGGTGGGGGGGATCTACGCGCTGAGCAAGGCCGACATCGGGATGAAGAACCCGTGGCTAGATGGGCAACTGGAGAAGGCGGAACTCGGCGACCTGGTTATCCCGGTCACGGCGACGGGGACGGTCGAGCCTCGCAGGCTGATCGAGATCAAGTGCAAGGCCAGCGGGCAGGTCAAGGAGATCAACGTCGTGGAAGGCCAGATGGTTACGGCCAATGAGGATGAGGAGGCGGTCCCAGGGACACTCCTTGTGAAGCTCGACCCCATCGACGAGAGGCGAAACCTCGAAACAGCGGAGGCGAACAGAGACCGGGCGGAATCGGTGCTGGCGAAGGCGAAAATCACTCGGGAGAACTATGAGCACGACTTGCCGCTGCTTACGGAGTTGGCAAAGGCGCGACTTGAAGATGCCGAGGCGAAGCTGGAGAAGGCGGAATTCGACTACAACCGGATCAGAGGCTTCGCAGAGAAGGCCGTCAGCACACCGAGTGAGGAGGTCACTTACAGAACATCTTGTAGGGCCGCCAAGGCGAACCGAGACATGGCGGCAACGGAGCTAAGACGAGCCGAGAGTAACCAGGACATCCTCGTCCGAAGCGCCCAGGAAGATGAGAACCAGGCGGAAGCTACCTCCAAGCAAGCGCAGAAGCAATACGAAGAGGCCGATTTGCGTCTTAAGGAGACGGAGGTGCACGCCGCATCGGACGGCATGGTCTATAGCATCCTGGTCTGCGAGGGACAGATGATTCAGAGCGGGACGATGTCGTTGATGGGGGGGACGCCGCTGATGTTTCTGGCGGATACCAGCGCCATGTTCGTCACGGCGCAGGTGGATGAAGCGGACATCGGTAAGATTCGCGATATCGCGTCGGATCGCGCGCGGCCGGGGTATACAGAGAAACTGAGCGAGGAGAAGTTGCTGAAGGAGGCGCAACGGATTCTGGATGGGACACCGGACAAGGCCGTGCGCGTGGAGGTCGATGCCTATCGAGGAGAGGTCTACGAGGGAGTGATTGAGCAGATCCTGCCGGAGCCGGTCCGGTCGGGGGGCGCGGTGGCGTTCCGTGTTCGGGTTCGCCTGATCGGCAAGCTTGACGACGACGGCAACGTCGACACAGAAGGCAAGGACTTGACGAAGCTGCTGGGCCTTCAGGCGGATTTGACCTTCACGACGCAGAAGAAACAGGGCGTGCTGAGGGTGAAGAACGAGGCCCTGCACAGCGAGGGTCGCGACTGTTTTGTCTACGTGCCTCTGCCGGGCAAGCCGCGGGAAGAGGAGAAGGTGTCCGTCAACATTGGCATAACGGACGGAACCTGGACGGAAATCACATCCGGATTGAACGATGGGGATGAGGTTTACATCAAGCGGCCGATCAGGACCGAGAAGGAGAAGAAGGCCGCCGAGGAGTGATAGCGTTGCGTGTCGGAGCCGACGACAGGCTATCAGCAAAGAAGGGGGACGCCGTGGGACTTGGCGGGCGCAGGCCAACAAGCTGACCCATGGCATCACGGGTGGCTGGAGGGCTGTGAGCGGAGGGATTCCTGTAAGTACCCCCTGGCCAAGGCCGGGGGCTCTTCTTGAAGCCAACGGCTAATAGCTAATAGCTGATGGCTAATAGCTAACGACTTTCGCATGGCATCGCTGATCGAACTCAAGAATCTCACCAAGCATTACATCATGGGCCAGACGGTGGTGCGCGCGCTGGACGGCGTGAGCCTAACCGTTGAGGAAGGAGAGTTCGTCGCCATCACGGGCGCGTCGGGCAGCGGCAAGAGCACGATGATGCACCTGCTGGGTTGCCTCGACCGGCCGACGACCGGGGAGTACTGGCTGGACGGGGACCTGGTCAGCGGGATGTCCGACCGCCAGCTAGCGGTGATCCGCAACCGCAAGATCGGCTTTGTCTTCCAGACCTTCAATCTGATCCAGCGGACGGCGGCCGTGGACAACGTGGCGGTGCCGCTGTTTTATTCCCGCCGGTCACGCTTGCGCGAGCCGTCTTTGAAGGCGCTTGAGCGCGTGGGGCTGGGCGACAGGGCGACGCACAAGCCGAGCGAGTTGTCGGGCGGCGAGCGGCAGCGGGTGGCCATTGCCCGGTCCATCGTGAACGAGCCGAAGATCCTGTTGGCCGACGAACCGACGGGAAACCTCGATAGCCGAACGGGCAAGCAGATCATGGAGGTGTTTCACGAGTTGCACGACTCGGGTGTCACCGTCATCATCGTCACGCACGAGATGGACATCGCGACGCAGGCCCGGCGCGTCATCCGGATGCGCGACGGGCTGATCGTCGAGGACCGTTTGGTAGACGAGGAAAGGTGGCGTAAGGCCATGACTCGGCAGAAGGAACACGAGACGCGGGAGGATGAGGCGCCGCCCGATGGCGCGCCACCGATGGCGCGCGCGGTGCATCGGTGCAAGGCGTGCGAGCACGCGCTGCCTTGGCCTGCGAAGTACTGTGGGGCGTGTGGTCGTCCAGTGCAAGGTACAACAATGGGCGTTGAGCAAGACAGAGAAGACCGGCCGCTTGTGGCTGATGGCTGATCGCTGCGGAGACGACGTAAACGGTTGAGCCGCCAGCCTGCGGCTGGGTCCGCCAAACGGCAAGCCGGCAGGTCCGCCGAAGGCACCTCTGGAGGCTTCTCTGAAGGCTTTTCTGGATGTTCTTTTTCTTTCGGATCATTCTGATGGCGTTGCGGAGCCTTACGATCCACCCGCTCCGGAGCGTCCTGGCCACGTTGGGCGTCATCATCGGCGTGGGGGCCGTGGTGGCAGCCATGGCGATCTTGGAGGGGATGGGCGCCCGCTTCGAGAGCGGTTTTGCGTCGATGGGATCGAACAGGATCTACGCGTCTCCTGCTATCCAACGACGAAACCAGCGGCTGGTCGGCAATTTCGACTCGCTGAAGCTGGAGGACGCCTGGGCGATCGGCAGGGAGTGCGACGCGGTGCAAGTGGCGATGCCGCAGATTTCCTATCCCAACGCCTTGGTCAAGTTCCTGTCGAAGAGCACAAACGCGAGCGTGCTCGGGGCGACGGAGATTTATCCCACGGTCAACAGCCACGATGTCGCGGAAGGCGAGTTCATGAAATTGTCCGACATCCAGGGCCGGACGAACGTGGCCGTATTGGGGTCGAAGGTGAAGCGGGAGTTGTTTGGCGGCCGGCCCGCCATCGACGAGAAGATCCGGATCACCGGCTCGCTGGGTGCCCGGACGTTCACCGTGATCGGCATCATGGAGGAGAAGGGGAACGTCGCGTTTCAGGACGTTGATCGCCAGATCATCATCCCGATCACGACGGCCATGGACAAGCTGTTCGGCTTCAAGGCGATTCACGCGGTCGTGGCGGAGGCAGCCTCGCCGGCCGATGCGGACATCGAGGCCGCCAAGGACCAGATCAAACGGTTGCTGCGGCAGCGACACAAGATCAGGGCCGGACAAGAGGATGATTTCGAGGTCCAGGCCCAAAAGGAGATCGTCGAACAGTTCTCGACGTTCCAGAAAATCATCGGGATCGTGTTGTGGTCGATCGCGGGCATCAGCCTGGTGGTCGGCGGGATCGGGATTATGAACATCATGCTCGTGGCGGTGACCGAGAGGACGCGGGAGATCGGCGTCCGCATGGCCATGGGCGCCCAGCGGATGGACGTATTGAGGCAGTTTCTCATCGAGGCCAGCATCGTCTCGTTTCTCGGTGGCGCGCTGGGCGTTTTGATGGGCTGGGGGCTGGCCACGACCATCGAACGAATCACGCGCGTGATGGAGACGATCACCACAGGCGCCGCGATCGGCATGGCCTTGGGCATGGCGACCCTGGTTGGAATCGTCAGCGGCATCTATCCGGCGTGGAAGGCGTCTCGCCTGGACCCGGTCGAGGCGTTACGATATGAGTAGAGTCGAAGGTCGAAAGCTGAACGCCGAGAGTTGAAGGCTCGTTTATGAAGCAGCGCCAACCCATGACAGCCGTCTTCGCCGGGTCGTTTGACCCGCCGACCAAGGGCCACGTCAATCTCCTCAATCGCTGCCGCCGGTTGTTCGACAGGACGATCGTGGCCGTCGGGCGCAACCCGGAGAAGGAGCCGATGTTCACGCCGGAGGAGCGAGTGGAGATGCTCCGCGAGCTCGTTGGGAGCGACGACGTCGAAGTGGACGCCTACGACGGGCTGACGATGGACTACGTCCGCCATCGCGGCGCCGACGTCATCGTCAAGGGCATCCGCGACACCGACGACTTACGCAACGAGCTTCGCCAGGCGAACGTCAATATGCTCACGGGGGACGTGGAGACGGTGTTTCTGTTCACGACCGACCAGACGGCGTTGATCAGCAGCACGCTGATCCGTCAGATCTGTGAGATGGGCGGCCTGACGGGTGACTATATGAGCCGGCTTGTCCCTCCCAGTGTGCTGAAGCGCCTGCGGGAGAAGCTGGGCAAACGATCAGTGGAGATTGGCGATTAGGAGCCGCGGTGAAACAACGAAATCGGTTGATCCGCCTGCCGGCGGGCAGGTCCGCCAAACGGCAAGCCAGCAGGCCAGCCAGGCGGCAGAATCAGCGATGTTGTTCCTGCGCGGTGCTTCAGCGATCGGGGACTGAGTGTTGAGGACCTATGGCCAGCTACGAAGTATCACGGACCTCCGGGCAGTGCAGTGTCAGCGGCCGGGCGTTCGCGGAAGGGGAAGCATTTCACTCCGTGGTGGTCGAAACACCACAGGGGTTTGAGCGGCAAGACATCTGCGAGGAGTGCTGGGAGGGCCCACCGGAGGACGCGGTTTGCCATTTCAAGACGCGTCTGCTGAAGAAGGAGATGCCCCGCAAGACGTTCGTCGATGATGCGGTGCTGGTCAACTTCTTCCAGCGGCTCGCCGACAGTGAGGAGCCGCTCAAGCAGAGGTTCCGGTTCGTATTGTCGCTGATCCTGACGCGCAAGCGTGTGTTGAAATACGAGCGGACGATTCGTGAGGGAGACCACGAGTTCTGGGAAATGAGGTTGACACGGGACAAGGGGCTTCACCGTGTGTTCAACCCCTCGCTGGACGATGCTCAGATCGAGGAACTGACACGGGAATTGGGGGCGATTCTGCACGGGCAGGTGACGGATCGGCTTGGACGGGAGGATTTCAATGGCCCGGATTCGTCGGGGCCCCCGGCTTCGTCGATGTAGCCACGTGGGTCAGCGAGTTAACCTATGCCACGCCGTCGCGCACGGAAGCCAACGCCAACGGGTTGACCGGCACCGCCCCTTGCACGCCGCGCATACCGCATGTGTGGTGGTCTGTTTGCTGGCAGGCTTCGGCTGCCCGCCACCCAGCGGAGAGGTTGGTCAGGATGTCCCGCCGCCGCCGCCGCGGACGTTGGATGAGATCATCGAGACGATCGAAGGCAACGCCGCGTTGCTGGATCGGGCGTTATGGTCGAATAGTGTCACGGTGACGGCTCGGTTCACCGACGAAAACGGTAAAGAACACGTCTATAACCTGGACAGCAATCTCCTGTTCCAACCGCCGCGTGATCTGCGCATGGACCTGCGGCCGGGGCTGGGCGATCAGGTCATGCAGATCGGCTCGAACACGGAGGACTACTGGATCTGGATCGAGCCGGAGATGAAACGGATGTGGTGGGGGCGACACCGGCACGCGGGCAAGCGGTGCGCGGGTTCGATCTCGGTGCGACCGGATCAGTTGGTCATGGCGTTGGGGCTGGGCGGCCTGCCGCGGGCGGGAGACGGGCTGATTGGGCCAGCCCGGAAGTATGGGAAGACGTACGACATCTTGTATTACCTGCGCGAGTCCACTGACGTTGAGGACCAGCGGTCGAGCGGCGGGTATTGGTTGGCGCGGGAGTATTGGGTGGAGCGTTCGCCGCCTTATATGGTGAGGATCGTTCAGTTTCGTGACCGACTCGGACGCGTGTTGATGAGCGCGTTTCTGGACGACCAACGTCGGGCGTGGGAAGGCGGTCCGTTGGTGGCACACTCGATCAGCATCATCTGGCACTTGGACGAAGGCAAGTTCACGATGTCGATGGGTCGTGTGCGGGGCGTGCCACCGGAGAAGGTGAACGCTGATGCGTTCGCCCGCCCAGAGGCGGATGATCTGCCCAGTGGTATCGAGGCCGTGATTCAGGTGGATAGCGATTGCGATTGAGAAGCTTGTGAGCTGCCGGCGGATGATGAGGATTCGTCTGATCGCGACAGTCTGTCTTGTGCTCGCGTTGGGCGCGTCCGCGCCTGCTTGGGGCAAGGAGTGGCAGGCGGCCCGATTGTGGGTCACCGGCGGCGAGGAGAACGTCTGGATCGTTGGGGCATCCGAGCCTGTGGATGAGGGGCTCGGAGTCATTCAGATATGGTATTCGGGCAAGGGGGACACAAAGACGACGGTTTCGGACGGCCGTGTGACACCCCGCCAGAGCCCGAACCTGCCGCCGGTGTCCGGCGATCTCTTCTGCGTCGGGGCCGACACGGAGGCCCTGCGCGTGCTGTTCTCCGATCTGTCGGCCTGCGACTACTCCGCCAATAGGAAATCGACGCTCGGCGCGCTGTGGCGAGACCAGTGTGGCGAGAAGCCGCTGGCGTGGGGCGGCGACTCGTCTGAGGCGACGTTCTGGGCCTTGGTCGAGACCACCGCGCTCGTGACGAAGAAGGTGAAGGATGCGAAGGGCAGCAGAGACACCGCTGGGGGCGACGATGCCGGAGCGCCTGCACGCGGCGGAGACGTCGAGGCGGCGGACGAGACGAAAACCACCGATCATGGCGAGTCGCGTAAAGGTCGCAAGTCCGGTGAACGTCGGGAGGCTCCCGTCAATGCCGGGGAGATCGGCACGGCGCCTAAGGGAGCCATCCCCGCCGGACGGCTGACACTGTTGCGGCTGCGCGATGGTGCGTGGTGCCGATTGCCGGTGCTTGGCGCGGCGTCGCAGGGGCGGCGGTTTTGGCTGTCGGGGCACGGGGGAGTTCTGCACCTATTCTGGCAGGTGCCCGCGGAGGGCGTCTTGGTGGCGACGCTCGCCAGTGAGGTCTGGTCAGAACCGCAACTGGTTACGTCGGAGACACACGTGCAGGCCGGGTGGGCGGGGGCACGCGCCGAGGGCCCGGTCTTTGTGGCGGGCACGGGCGACAGCACCGACCACGTGCAGCTACGGCTGCTTCTGCGGCGCGACGGGACCTGGTCAGACGAGGGGCTGGCCCGGGACGGAACAGAGGCGCTGTCGATCAATCCGGTGGCTTGCGGTGTGGGCGTTGTCGGCGGGCAGTTGGGCGTTGCGCGACCGACGGAAAGCGGGCAGGTAGAGTTTGGGCTGGGGGACTTGGGCGCGTCACCGTCGATCCGGTTCACGACGCTGCGCCTGGGCTCCGTCGAGCCGGAGGAGCAGCCGATCTGGCAGGAAATGGTCCTGCTGGCGGTGCTGATGGTTCTGGTGACGGGGTTGTTCTGGTCGCGCCGGCAGCAGGTGGCCCAGCCCGCGAAGGTGCCTGACGGGCTCGTCATCGCACCGATCTTCCATCGCCTTCTCGCAACGATCATCGACTACCTGCCCGCGATCGCGGTGACGTCGCTATTGAGTCTGCCGGTGCTGATGGGACATATGGGGGGTTTGCCGGAGACGACCAGCTTGACTGCATGGCTGGAGCACACGGACGACCCGGAGTTGCAGGAGGCCCTGCTCCCATACACCTTCGGTTCCATCGCTCTGTACGGGCTGTGGTGCCTGATCTGGGAGTTGTCCAGAGGCACGACGCCCGGCAAGATGTTGTTCCGATGCCGAGTAGTGAGCAGCGACGGTGCGCCCCCGACGGCAAAACAGATCATCCTGCGGAACGTCGCACGGGTGGTGGTCTTCGCGTTGGGCCCACCTGGGCTGGTCATGACCTTCATGACGATGCTACTGCTGACCCGTAATCGCCAGCGGATCGGGGATGTGCTGGCCAATACCATCGTGGTTGGGCCGGGGGTCGCGAGGCCAGTCGACGCGGGGAGCCAGGAGCACGACCGACCGTCGGGACCGACGGAGTAGCTTCTGTAACTGGAGAATTCAGGGATCCCAGGATTCGAGGATCCGAGTGTTCAAGTCCGGAACGCGGTGGCACGGTCACGTCGCCAGCGGGTGGCGGCTCAGAGCACTGTAGATCGGGCCACCGGGCGTCAAGGTCGATTGATAGAACATGACACCGGAGACCGTCTGGGACCCGGCGCGCACGGGGGGCTGCGCGTCAAGGGCGGCTCGAATCTCGCGGCTGTTCTCCGTGAACTTGTTTCTGGCGAGGGTCAGGTGCGGTGAGAACCGCCGCCCTTCACGGGGGAAGCCAAGCGGCTCGATAAGGTCTTCGCAGAGGGCCTGGCATTCGGCAAGGCGCCCGCTCGGATCCTGGATGCCGATCCAGACAACCTTGACCGGGCCGGTCGGGTTGAATGTGCCCAGTCCTTCGACGGCGATGTCAAAGGGTTGGCACTCGGCGGCGAGTCGGCCCAAGGCCCGGCTGATCTCCGCGATCTGCTGATCCCTGACCTCGCCAAGGAACTTGATCGTCAGGTGCATCTTGTTGGGATCGACCCATTTGAGCTTCGGGCAACGCGGCCCAAGCTGGGCCTGGAGGTCGGAAAGGTGCTTCTTGATGGCTCGGTCGAGGTCGATGGCAATGAAGGTTCGCATGGGGTCATCTGAGAGGGTTCAGGGTTCAGGGTTCGAGGATCAGAGGATCGGGGGGAAGAGCCTCACTCCTTTAAGGACTTCATTAGGGCCTTGAGCATTCGCTGGACTTCGTCTGCATTGTCGATCAACTCCACCACTTCGCCCTCACCACACAATTCGAGATCCTTGGACAACATAAGCTGTGTCTCCAGCTCGGCCAGTGATCCCAGCGCTATCGACAGAAAACGCAGGTAATCCTTCCTGCTGCTGGGATTGTAGCCTTCAGCGGTATTCGACGAAACAGAGACCGCCGCGCGGCGCAGTTGGGTAATTAGCCCGAAGCGCTCGTCAGCCGGAAACCGTTTGGAAACCGCGTACACCTGAAGACACAGGTGGTACGACCTTTGCCACACCTTGAGTTCCTTGAACGTACGAAGCAATACTCTCCCTCACCACAAGGTCAAACTCCCAACACGGCCGACCCCGCCCCCCGCAAACCCTATCCCCTGAACCCTGGCCCCTGGACCCTGAACCCTGAACCCTGAAGCCTTATGCCTACTCAAACACCAGCATCGCCTTGAACTCCTCCAGCCGCTTCGCAACCAGGTCCTGATTCGCCGCCGCGAGGGCGTCCAGGGAGAAATCCTCGATGGTGATCGAGGCCACGCACGTGCCGCGGGCGATGGCGCCCTTGAGGGCGGCCGTGTCCGTGCGATCGATGGCCGCCAGGTAGCCCATCATGCCGCCGGCGAAGCTGTCGCCGGCGCCGGTCGGGTCCTTGACGTTCGTCGCCGGGATGGCCGGCAGGACGAAGACCTCGTCGGGTGTCACGAGCATGGCACCATGCTCGCCCTTCTTGATGACGACGAATTCGGGGCCGTGGTTCAGGATAGCTCGCCCGGCAAGGACGAGGTTGTTCTCCCCGGTGAGCATCCGCGCCTCGCCGTCGTTGAGGACGACGCCATGGACGGCCGCCAAGGTCTCGAGCAATTCGTTGCGGAAGCCTTCGATCCACAGGTTCATGGTGTCGCAAACGAGCAACTTGGGAGACCTGAGCTGCGCGATGAACGCTCGCTGAATCGCCGGGTGCGTGTTGGCCAGGAAGACGAACGACGAGTCCCGAAACGACGCCGGGATCGTGGGGGCCGCCTCGCTGATGACGTTCAGATCCGTCAGGACCGTCTCCCGTTCGTTGATATCGTCGAGGTACCTGCCGTGCCAGCGGAAGGTCTTCGAGCCGGCGCGGACTTCCAGACCGGCGGTATCGATCGGCCGGCCCTTGAAAAGGTCGCGAAACGCCTGCGGAAAGTCCTCGCCGACGACGCCCACAAGCCGAACGGGCGTCAGCAGGCCGGCGGCAAAGGCGAAGTAGGCGGCCGATCCACCGAGCACGTCCTCGGCCTTGCCGTACGGGCTCTCGACGGTGTCAATTCCTATGGTGCCGGTGACGAGCAGGGACATGGGATTCTCCACTGGTCCAGTTGTGGTGTTCTGTGAGCCGGGATTCTGGCGGCGAGGCGGCGTGGCGTCAATCCTGGGGGGCTGACGGCTGGAGGGTTCGAGGATTGAAGCGGAGATTGTCTCGCAGTCGAGTTGGACGCTGGGCCA
The DNA here is from genome assembly GCA_016935885.1 of Phycisphaerae bacterium. Next base: position 19,833 of record JAFGQA010000220.1, read on the forward strand.
AGAATGCTCTCTACGGTGGGCCGAGAATCCTTTCTCGGCCCCTTGGATTCCCCCGCTGACCCTGGGGAATATTCCCCGTTTTCCCCCGGGCTCACGGCGGGCCCCATCCAGTTCGGACGGGAGCCGTCGGCAGGCGAACTCACGCTGGTAGGGTATTGCAGCCGTTGAGACACAGTGATAGGATGCGCTCTTGGAGTAGCCGCCCTGGCAGGGTAGGCAAGGGCTCAGCAGATCTGCAAAGAAGACCCGCGCGGGCAAGCGTGGTCTGTGACGAAGGCCGGACAAACAGAAGGAAACCAATTCGGGTTCCCGACCCGCGCCACAAGCACTTTCATAACGCGCGGAGGAGGATACAGATCGAACGTCTCGGTACTGGTTCGCCACGTTACGCGTTGACCCGGTTTGGCAGTCTGTCCCATTTACCTGTACAGGAGTGAGAATCATGAGAAGCAACGCCATCCTGTTTGTGGGCGCCCTCGTGGCGCTGGCCTGGACCGCGGGGGCGTCAGGCGGAATTACGTTCCTTCCCTTCGACTCGTATCCGAGCAAGGACGCCGACGACGGATCCATCACGGCGGCGGATCGGCATATGCCGGGGGCCGTGCCGGTGCATGAACTCAACTTCTCTGACGACTGGAATGGGGACGACGCCTGGACGACGACGGGCTTCCACGCCGGGCATGACCCGCTGTACGGCGACGACTTGCTGGATGACGAGTACGGCCTCCCCTACCGGCGCGAGACGGACATCGGCACGACTTTCTACTACGACATGAGGGACTCGTACGTGAGCTGTCCCACGCCGTCCGTGAACTACCACTCAGACCTTGGGCTGACGAATGGGATGCCATACCTTGTGGAGAGCCAGATGGGCCCTGGGCAAGGGGTTCGGCAAGAGGGAGCGGATCTCGAGAGCGACAACGGCGGTGAAGGACAGTTCGGGTATGACTGTTATAACGATCCACCTCCCTGCGCGCGTGCCGTTCTGGACGTGAAGTTCAGCCAGAACGTCGCCACGTTCTGGCTGGATCTGTTGGACTTCGAAGCCTACTACGCCGGTCCTCCTGGAGGAGGTCTCACTGACCCGCTGCGCGCGGAAGTCTATGTCTTCGACGACGATCAGAAGAAGGCGGAATTCGCCTGGGGCTGGAACGAATGGTCCCTGGGCACCGATCCGGACTTCCCCGGGAGCGGCGAGGACGAGGTGTTGGGCTTGGCCGTTTATGATGAGAACGCGAACTCGTTCGACCGGGTCGTGCTCATCGTGGGAAACACGCAGGGTGATACGGACTACGACAAGCAGCGCTGGGCGGCCGCCAACTTCGGTTTCAGCATCATCCCCGAGCCGGGAACAGCATCCCTCGCGCTGCTGGCCGGACTGCTTCTCATGCGCAGGCGCAGGGCTTAGGCGCGACCGCCACCGCGTGCCAGCGATCGCCCGTGTCCCTGCGGTACATACCGACGGGTGGCCCAGCAGTTCCGATGCTGCGGGCCCGATTGTATTCATCTCCGAAGAGTAGTGAAGGCGGAGGACGGCGTGTCCAATCGGAGTGTGGCCTTCGCGTACGATGCCCTCGGCCGGCGGATCGTGTTCGCTTGCCCTTCACACCGCGCAGCGGGGCCAAGGGGTAACGACAGGCTGACCTCCACGATCCAACCATGGGGCGCGCTGGATAGCGCGACCCGGTGCTACTATGATGATATGAACGAGTCTGCCGGGAAGGACACCGCGGGCACACCAAACAGCCTCCGCACATATGTCCGCGGCATCAGCTATGTGGACGAGCGTCTCATGATGCAGGACTTCAAGGATTCGGGCAGCAGCACCGACGACCGGCCGTATTACTACGTCATCGACCGGATGTACAACGTGCGCTTCCTGCGCGACCGCGCCGGGGCGA
>JAFGQA010000221.1 GCA_016935885.1 Phycisphaerae bacterium
CGTGCGGGCGGCTGAAGCGGTCGCGCTGTTTTGCTACCAGGTCAAGAAATGGGTCGGTGCATTCGCGGCGGCACTGGCCAGGCAATCCTGGATAGATAGTCACGCCTCACGCTGGGTGCAATTCGTGCTCACCACGCCCGTGGTCAGGTGGGCAGGCTGGCCGTTCGTTCAACGTGGCTGGCGCTCCGTCGTGACCCGTCACTTGAACATGTTCACGCTGATCTCCATCGGTGTGGGCTCAGCATTCGTCTTTAGCGCCGTGGCAATGCTCATGCCCGACCTGTTCCCGCTCACGATGCAACACGAGGGCAAGGTCGCCATCTACTTTGAGGCCGCAGCGGCGATCGTTGTGCTGGTGGTTTCGGTACTCACCTTCATCATCTGGATGTGGCTAGGACCGGAGCCAAAGCTCGCGCACGCCATCGTCAACGCCGTCGCCGACCCGATCCAATCCACCTCCGCCGAAGCCATCCGTGAACTCCATACGCTCGGGTTAAAGCTCGTCATGCTCACGGGTGACAATCGCCGCACCGCCGCTGCGGTGGCTAGGCAACTCGGCCTTGATGCGGTGGAAGCAGAGATCGAACCCGCCGGAAAAGTCGCCCATGTCAAGAAGCTGCGCGCGGAAGGTAAACATATTGCGATGGCCGGCGACGGCATCAACGACGCACCCGCGCTGAGCGAAGCTGAAGTCGGCATTGCCATGGGTACCGGCACCGACGTTGCTATGCAAAGCGCGGGCATCACCCTGGTGAGAGGCGACCTCCGCGGCATTGCCAAGGCTATTCGCCTCAGTCGTGCCACCATGTGGAACATTCAGCAGAACCTGTTCTTCGCTTTTCTCTACAACGCGCTGGGTATTCCCGTGGCGGCGGGGGTGCTTTACCCGTTCTTCGGCTTACTGCTCAGCCCGATCATCGCCGGTGCCGCGATGAGCCTGAGTTCCGTCTCGGTCATCAGCAACGCCTTGTGGCTGCGGAGGGCGAGACTATGATTTCTGGTTCTCGCATGACCCAGCCACACGCCATCGCCGAACATCCCAAGCGTGAAGCCTGGCACAACCGGTCTGCCGAGGAAGTTCTGGCACAGCTCGGTTCCTTAGCGACTGGGCTGTCTGCGCAGGAAGCAGCACAACGCCTCGCGACTGACGGCCCGAACGAGCTGAAAGAAGGCAATCGCATCAGCCCGGTGCAGATGTTTGTCAGCCAGTTCAAGAGCCTCATCATCTGGATTCTCATCGCGGCTGGTGTCGTCTCCGCCGTGCTGGGCGAAGTGGTGGACGCCATCGCCATCCTCGCCATCGTCGTCCTAAACGCCGTCATCGGCTTCTACCAGGAGTTCAAAGCCGAGAAGTCCATCGCGGCGCTCAAAAAGTTGACCACGCCGCAGGCCAAGGTGCGGCGTGACGGGCAAGTCGCTTCAATTCCCGCCGCGGGCATCGTTGTCGGCGACATCATCGAGCTGGAAGCCGGCGACCTGGTCGCAGCCGATAGCCGGCTCCTGGAGACGGCCTCGCTCAGGTGCATCGAGTCCGCGCTGACCGGCGAGTCGGAGGCGGTGACGAAGCAGGCCGCGACGCTGGAGCAGAGCGACGTCCCGCTCGGCGACCGCGAGAACATGGTGTTCATGGCAACCAGCATCGCGGCGGGCACTGGCCAAGCCGTCGTTGTGGCCACGGCGATGGATACCGAGTTGGGCCGCATCGCTGAACTGATTGATGAGGCGGGTGCGGAAGAGAGGACACCGCTGCAGCGGAAACTCACTTCGTTCGGACGAATCCTCATCTGGGTGGCGTTGGGCATTGTCGCGTTGCTCTTCGGATTGGGCCTGTTGCGCGGGATGCCGCTCTTGGAGCTGTTCATGACCTCGGTCAGTCTGGCCGTGGCCGCCGTTCCAGAAGGACTGCCGGCCGTCGTCACGGTGGCGCTTTCACTGGGCGTGCTGCGTATGGCCCGCCGCCGAGCGCTGATGCGCAAACTGGCCGCGGTCGAGACGCTCGGCTCGACCACGGTCATCTGCACGGACAAGACCGGCACCTTGACCGTCGGTGAAATGACCGTGCGCGCTCTCTACGTGGCCGGCCAAAGCTACGAAGTCACCGGTGAAGGCTACGGACCGGACGGCGAAGTCCGCTTCGAGGGCAAGAAGGCGGAACCGCGGCGTGCGGCGGCGTTGCTCGAACTCGCGACCGTCATCCTCGGCTGCAACAACGCCCATCTCGTCCAGGAAAACGGGACTTGGAAAGTCATCGGCGACCCCACCGAAGGCGCGTTGCTTGCCGCCGGTCGCAAAGCCGGCGGCGACAGCGAGCGCATCGAGAAAGAACTGCCCAAGGAACACGAAATTCCATTCGATTCCGACCGCAAACGGAGTACGGTCATCCGCCGGATGCCGAACGGAAAGTTCCGCGCCTTCACCAACGGCGCGCCCGACGTGCTGTTGAACCTCTGCACCAACCTGTACACCAGCACCGGGGTCCGCCCCATGACGGACGAGGATCGCCGGAACATCCTGGCGCAAAACACCACGTTGGCGCAGCAAGCCCTGCGCGTACTCGGTTCAGCCTGGCGCGACGTGGACAGCGATTCCCCCGCCGACCTCACGGTTGATGCCGTGGAGCACGATCTCGTGTTCGTTGGACTTTCGGGAATGTATGATCCGCCGCGAGCCGAAGCCAAAGAGGCGGTCGCAAAATGTCGCGCCGCCGGCATTCGCGTGGTGATGATTACCGGCGACCATCCGCAAACCGCGACGGCCATTGCGCGGGAAATCGGTATCGCTTCAGACAACGACATGGCGATGGCGGGGGTCCAGTTGGACAAGATGACCGACGATGAACTCCGCAAGCGGGTCCCGACTATCGCCGTTTACGCCCGCGTCACCGCCGAGCACAAGCTGTGCATCATCCGCGCCTTGAAAGCAAATGACGCGGTCGTGGCCATGACCGGCGACGGCGTCAACGACGCCCCTGCTATCAAGGGCGCCGATATCGGTATCGCCATGGGGAAAGCAGGCACGGAAGTCACCAAGCAAGCGGCGGACATGATCATCACCGACGACAACTTCGCCACGATCGTCGCCGCCGTTGAAGAAGGCCGGGGCATTTACGACAACATCCGCAAAACGCTCCAATACCTGCTGGCGGGCAATGCAGGCGAACTCCTGCTGATGACCATCTGCGTCATCATCGGCATGCCGACGCCGCTGCTGCCGATTCACCTGCTTTGGATTAACCTAATCACCGATGGCTTGCCCGCACTCTGCCTGGCCACCGACCCCATCGACCCCGACGTTATGAAACGTGGCCCGCGCCCCCGGTCCGAGCGCCTTACGAACGGCGGCTTTCTGCGCATGATGATCTTCACCGGCTTTCTCACGGCGGGCGTCGCATTCGCCGTTTACTTCTATGTCTTGCGGGCCGGAATTACGGAAACGGCTCGCACCTACGCTTTCGCTACGCTGGTCTTTGCCGAACTGCTGCGGTCCTTCGGCGCCCGCAGTGACATCAGGCCGATCTGGCGCATCTCCCTTTTCACGAACGTCAACCTCGTCATCGTGGTTGCCATTTCGTTCGGTCTCCAGGTGTGGAGCCAACACAACGCGACTCTGGGCCGCTTCCTGAAGACGTCATACATGCCGTTCACCGATTGCCTTTTGCTTTTCGCCATGGGCGCCATCCCGCTGTTGATTCTGGAGATGGTGAAGGTGGTGCGCTCTGCCTGGCAGCAAAACGAAGCACTGATCGACGGGTGAAATTATGAAAACAAGTACAACGACGCTCACGCTGGAACTACTCCAAAAGATGGACGCCTACTGGCGCGCCGCCAACTACCCGTCGGTCGGACAGATTGATCTGTACGACAATCCGCTGCTGAAGAAACCGCTCGCGCTGAAGCACATCAAGCCGCGACTGCTCGGTCACTGGGGCACGACGCCGGGGCTGAACTTCATCTACGTTCATCTGAATCGCGTCATCAAGGAGCACGACCTGAACGTCATTTATGTCACTGGGCCGGGCCACGGAGGGCCGGGATTGGCGGCAAACGCCTACCTGGAGGGAACCTACAGCGAGGTTTACCCAAATATCTCGCCTGACGAGGACGGGCTGCTGCGGCTGTTCAAGCACCAGGAACGTGGTAAATCTCATGAAGCTCCAACCGCAAAGCGAAAACCCCCACGGCTTGACCGACGGAGATTTCGACACGTTATTCACAACCGACAAACCGATCATCTTCGCCTACCACGGCCATCCGTGGCTGATTCATCGGCTCACGTATCACCGCACCAATCACAAGAACCTCCATATGCGCGGCTTCAAGGAAGAAGGGACCACCTCAACGCCGTTCGACATGGTGGTGATGAACGACCTGGATCGATTTCACCTCATGGCCAACGCGATCGATCGCGTGCCCGCCCTCGGCCCGCGCGCGGCCTACGCCAAACAAGCACTTCGCGACAAACTTTTGGAACACCGGCAGTACATCGGCCGGCATGGCAAAGACCTGCCGGAGATTTGGAACTGGAAGCGGGAGGCGACCCGTGAATAGGCTCAAACAACACTGGCGCAATTTGCAGTCGAGTTTTTGGTTCATGCCTTCGCTGATTGTCGTGGTCAGCATTGTCGTCGCGGTAGCGTTGATCGAAGCGGACTCCACTGGGATCGACCGCTGGCTGGCCCGGTGGCCGCGCCTGTTTGGGGCCGGGGCGGAAGGCGCGCGCGGGATGATGTCCACGATTGCCGGTTCGATGATGACCGTGGTGGGCGTCACGTTCTC
>JAFGQA010000222.1 GCA_016935885.1 Phycisphaerae bacterium
ACCGTGAGGGAGCGGTCAGCCTTCACCCTTGAGGAACGTCGGCAGACTGGTCATCCCCGTCGGCCACAGGGGGGCGACGCTACAGCGAAGCGTCAATGGAGCATGCACGCTCAACCCTAAAACGCTCTAGCCCGTTGTCTTTTTGCGCAGCACAGTGAGTGCCCGCTCGATCACCGGGTCGCCCTTCTTGAACGCCGACGGCTTGGCCTTCACCGTGACGTCCGGCTTGATGCCTTCGCCCTCAAAGCAAGTGCCGTCCGGGGCCATGGCCTTCCACGAAGGAATGAAGACCTCCGCACCGTTCTTCAATACGTGGGGCTTGGGGTTCGCGCTGCTGCCGAACGACGGCAGACCCACCAACGTGACGTTTTCGCCCTGTTTCATCATTAACAGGAACGCCTCGCAACTGCTCATGATGCTCGGCCCCGACAGGACCGCCACCGGCTTGTCGAATCGCCTTGGCTCTTCGTTGCCCCGGATCTTCCGCTCGTTCACAGGGCCGAACCCGCCCGCGGCCTCTCGGTCGCGATAGACGTGCTTGGCGTAGACCTTCTCGCCCTTGACGAACCACGCGGCGATGGGCTCGGCCAACGGCTCGGCGCCCCCGCCGTTGGGACGTAGATCGACGATCATGGCCTTGCAGTCCCTGAACTCCTCCAGAAAGCCCTGGACCTGCTCGAGTTCCGCCGCGTTGTCGCGAGACAGGGTCGTGATCATGATGTATCCGATGTTATCGTCTGTCTTCGCGGTATAGACGCAGTCGTTCCGCCGCGTGAAGCCGGGCAAGACGGCCTTGATGCCATCGAAGTCGTAGTTGGGCGTGATCGTTCGCGTGTAGGTGGGCGTCGTCTGGCCGCTGTACGTGATCCACAGGTGCATGTCCTTGGCGGGGGCCAGCATCTTCGCGACCTTCTTGATCCACGAGCGCGTACTGGTGGCCGCCACAATCTTCTTGGCGTGCTTCTTCTCCAGCCCCTTCCAGTCGATGTCGCGGAGCCTGTAGTAGGAGTAATGGTCGCGGAGCAGCCTCACGAGTTCCTTCAGGCATTGCTTGTTGAGCTTCCTCTGCTCCTTCTTGCCCAGCTTGGGCGTCTTCGAGGCCGTCGAGAACCTCCACGGCACGGACTCCAACGGCGTACCCCCAGTGCTGCGGAAATTCTGCGCGGACGGACAGTTCAGCCACATCTGGTAATCGTGGTCGGGCTCGAGCCTCACCTTCATCACGATCTTCTGCTTGCTGACCCACGCGGTTTTCCCGCCGCTTTCCGGAAACGTCGGCCCGCCGCCGCAGAACGAGAACCCGCTGGTATCCATGTCCTGGTCGAACCGGACCCATAGCTCGGTAATGGTCGGATCAACGTCCGTGGCGTCGTTCTCGGGGAAGATCTCCACCACACGCGGGGCGTCATCCGGCCACACGGGGTCACACAGGATCAAGACGACAAAGGTGGCAGCAAGAAAGCACGGCTTTGAAACCTGCCGGCGCATATCCACAACCTCCGGTTCGCCATCCTACAGTTTGATCTTCACCTTGATGTCCCGTCGCAACAACTGGCACTCTCCCTCCTTGCCCTCGGCCTTGCCCTCGCCCACGCTGTACAACGCGTAGCCCTTGATCGTCAGGGTGCCCTTCTGCTTGCTCGGCAGTTTGACCTCGAAGCTCAAGGAGCGTTCCTCCGTCAACTTGGCCTGCGGCGCGCTGCGGTATTCGACAAACCGCTCGGTTAGCTTGCCGGTCTTGGGACGCTTGAGCCACACGCGCAGCGGCTCGGCTTCATTGACCCACTGCGCGTGCAGCTCGGCGTTCGGCCGGAACGTCAGATGCACGCGGGCGATATTCTGGTTCTTCTTGCTCGTTCCCCGGACCACTGCCTGCGTCATCTCGATCAGGCCTTGTGTGTCTTTCTTGACGCTTCCACTGGCCTCGCTTTCGGGGCTTTTCTTGTTGCTGCTCTTGAACTTCTCCGCCGGGGACGCCCGCTCCGCCGCGACCGGCTCACATGCCAACTCGATTGGCGTCTCACCATGAGCAACGATTTGCTCCCGGGCGGCCTCCACCCAGCCGTAGAAGGAATACGGCTTGTCCACGCACGGCCCATACTGCTGAACCCGCCGGCGGAAGACGTCGCTTTTCGGCCGCAGCCTGAACGCTTCCTGCCAGGCGTCCACTGCCGCCTGAAAATCGTCAGGATGACGCTCCGTCCGATCGTATCGAACGCGAAATGCCACACCCAACCGGAAGAACGAATCCGCGTCCTTGGCGTCGATCTCCAATGCCCGCTGATAGGCCTCAATCGCCTCGTTGATCTGCTGTGCTTGCAGAGTCGGCACAGCTTGCAGCCCGGCCAGGACCAGCATATCCCCGTGGTTTCGCCAGCCCTCGGCAGTGCGCGCCTCGCCCGCGTACCGGCGTGTGACCTTCGGTTCCAGCAGTTTGTCGGAGCCGATCTGCGGCGGCTTCCCCGGCGCGGGAAACTTCTTGGAAACGAACGACTTGACAAACGTGTCAAGCGTCGGGTTCACATCGCGGACGATGCCGTGTTCGTCGATGGCCACGAACGAAGGCACCGACTCGATGCCGACGAGGTTCAGTGGATCGTGCAGGATCGGCCAATCGATGCACTCCCACTGGGCATACAGCCGACACCGATCGGCGTGTTGCTCCTGCGCCACGCCCAAGACGACCAAGTCCTTCGACTCGACAAGCCCCTTCGTCTTCGCGTGCCAGACCGGCACCTGGCTGCGAGAATCCGCGTCCCATGAAGCGAAGTGTACGAGCAGGAGCTTCTGCCCGCGGAGGCCACTCAAGGCGACGACCCGATCACCTTCGATGGTCGGCAGCACGATTTGCGGATGCGGCCTGCCCGCACGCGGTGCATAGGGTCCCGCCCAGACGCTGGTGTTGCCAACGGCAAGACAGACGAACAGCATGGCGGGCACTAGCTTCGAGAGTCGCTGTCCGAACATGACGATGCTCCTTCCTGTGACCCGCGGCGGCTGGGTCCCACCCGCTCAGGCGTGCCAGTCGGCCCTCCCTGACCCTCGCCACATAACATAACCAGACCGAAGGCCGGCCACAACACGATCGGCCGTTTCGTCAGCGTGCCAACAGGAGAGGTCGTACGAGTGAACAACGACCTACGAGGAGAAGGCGGCGACCGGGATGACGTTGCCATCCGGGCCGCCGCCTTGTGCAGAGTCGTTACGATCACGAGAACCCATCAAGGAGCCGTCGTCGTGAACTGGTCCTCCTCGTAGCTGCCGTTCTGGGTTCCGTTCCGATTGATGCCCCACACGCGGAACGTGTAGGTCGTCTCCGAAGCCAGGCCATCGGCGGTGACCACCGTGTCTTGCACTTGCTCTTGGTCGAAGGGCGGATCCACGTTGGGGTTGCTGCCCGGACCCCACCACTTGAACAACAGCCCCGAGCTGCCCTCGGTGAGATTCGTAAACGTGCCGTTGGCCGTCACCGTAATGCTGTCGCTCTGAATGGGGTCGCCGGTGAGGCTCTCCGGTGTCTCGATCTCGGTCGCCGTGTAGGCCCAATCGGAGAAGGTGTTCGGGTTGTTCGCCCCGTCCTTGGCCTGCACGCGGTATCCGTATTCCGTGTTCGGCGTCAGCCCTGTGTCGGTGTACCACGTGCCGCCGGCCCACTCCGGCACCCGATCGTGAGCCCCCAAGGCTCCCTCGAACTTGTAGCTGACGGGTGTGGTCGGGTCTGTCGCCGTGGTCGCCTGCATCTGGATCTCCGTCGTCGGCCCGTAGTAGCCACATGCCGGCAGTACGGCAAACGTCATCGGATTCGGCGTCGGCGGGGTGACATCGAGGCCCAGGATCGCCGCGACGAACAATTGGATGTCGCCTGCGTTAAAGAAGCCGTCCTGGTTGACGTCGCCCCTCTCCTCCGGGTCAATGTCGGGATACATGGCCTCGTAGGCGGCTTGGTTCACCAGTGCCAGAACGAAGTCGTCGGCGTCGTCCACGTTGACAACGCCCGACCCGTCCATGTCACCGAGGGCCGCCGCAAAGGGCCATGCCGATACCGCCGCCTGGTAGACGTCCGCCGGACCGCTGCCCACCGGCTCCTGAGCCCAGGCGATGAGCTTGATGTCTTCCTCGTTCGCCACACTATCCCCGTCGAACGTCAGACTCCGCTCGACAACTTCAGACCCGCCAGCAGCCACGGTGATATCCGCGGTGCTCGCAGCCTGCTTGAAGCCATTGCGATGGTACGTCTTGTCGGTCGGCCAGTGGTCCAGGACCTGGACGAGGTAGATCCGCATCGTCTTGCCCGTCCCACCGGGCTCGATGCCCACTGTGATCGCAACGTTGTAGGTCGACCCTGTGTCCAATCCCGCGTTGATCTGGATCGTCACGTCCGTCGGGACGGATAGCCGCGACAGGTAGGTATTCCGGTACCTGTTGTAATCCTGGGTCACATTGTCGTAGCTGCCGCTGTTTTCGACGACGCCGTCAAACCAAGCATCCGGTGTACCGCCCGCCCCGTAGAAGCTGGCCCTACTGGTCTGCCAGGCTGTCTGGTGACTGTCCCAGGGGTGGAGTTGCAGGAAGACGAATGTGCCGGGATCTTCCGTTCCCTCGATACCGTAGTCGTCCACCATCATGTCAAACGCCTGACCGGCGTAGTTGCAATGCGATCACGATACGCTCGTGAATTCCTCGCTAAGCACGATCCGGTCAGCACCAAGGGCTGGCAGCGGCAAGCCGGCCGCCACCAGCAGGGCCGCCAACACCAATCCCCCCCCGCCACGACTCCTCACAGAAAAGAACCCCTTCATTGTGATCTCCTTTGTCCTAGTCTGATTGTCCCGCAAACCATCCACAATACCGGTAAAACACCGTAAGCATGATGGAAGTCATACTCACCCTCCGCCCGGCCCTACGCCTCAGCAGACCTTAGCATACCCTAATTCGATTCAGGAATCAACGGGCCTGCTCCTCCCACGTCACACAGAAGAGCAGGTTACGCGGGACAGCAGGATGATGGCAGTTGATTGTAAGGCGTCGCGCGAAAACAACATGACCGATTGTGCCGCTTGGCTGGCCTGCCGGCTTGCCGTTTGGCGGACCTTCCCGCAGGCAGGCGGGTCGGCCGTTTGCGTTGTTTCTACGCGGCTCCTAACTGCCTGCGGCACAATAGATTCTGCGGCAAGTCCTTACTGGATCGAGTCAATCAACGGAGAATCCTGCGAGACTACGTCACGATCGCCTCGCTCTGTGTCCGCCAAGTGGCCTGCGCTCGTGCCGTGTTTTGCCGCGGCATCCACTGCCACGCCGCGTCGGACCAGGTCTGTCCAGTGCTTCTCGTTGAACACACAGCCGGGGTCGCCCGCGTTAATCTCACCGAAGTACGCGTCCGCCCGAGCCCGACAGCCGCCGCAGTAGTGCTTGAACTCGCAGACCTCGCAATGGTGCAGGCGGTGGTCACGATCGCACAGCACCTCCCAGAACTCGTTGTTGCGGAAGATATCCCGGAAGCGGCGATGGCGGATGTTGCCCAGCACCCGATGCGGCATATAGACGCAGGGCGTGATCGAGCCGTCCGGCTCGATGCAGACGTACGTGCGACCCGCGCCGCAGCCGCCGAGGTACTTGGCAACCACACGGGCCTTCTGGCCGCCGCCGCTGCCGGCATGGCTGCACGCCTGTCGGCCTTCGATTGGGGCGTGGGCGATGCAGACGCGGCCGAACTGCGGTGCCGTCGAAATGACACCGATCTTGCCGGACTGCATCCACTTGTTCAGCGTTTGCAGGAGCCATTCGCGCTGCCCCGGATTCAAGTCGCCTTCAACCATCTTCAAGCCGCGGCCGACCGGGATGAAATTGAAATGGGCCAGGCACGACGCCCCTATCTCGACGGCAAACCTGATCATGTCTTCGACTTCGTCGAAGTTGCCCTGGTGTACGCACATGGCCACGCCGAGGCGCATGCCTTCCTGCTCGACAACGTTCTTCATCCCGGCCACCGTCCGGTCCCACATGCCCGGCTGGTCGCGGAAGGCGTCGTGCTTCTCGGGGTGGATCGAATCGAGTGAAATCTCGACGTAGCGAACTCCGGCCTCGGCCAGATTCGCCGCCATCCCCTTGGTGATCGTGCCGCCGTGCGAGGCAACCGTCGTGTGCATGCCATACGTCTGGCACCGCCGTAGCACCGGCAGAAGGTCCTTCGATAGCGTCGGCTCCCCGCCGGCGAATGCGATCATCGGCACGTACTCCGAAGCCATCTGATCGACAAGGTCCAGCTTCTCGTCCAGGCTCAATTCGTTCGGCAGGGCCTGGTGACCGGAATCCTGATAGCAATGCCGGCAATTCAGGTTGCACAGATTGGTGAAGTTCCAGACGGAAAACAGCGGGGCCGAGAACCGCTGCGGCAGCGTCAGCCCGAACTCGGCCACGCTCCGGGCCGTCACGACGAGCCCGCGGATGGTCGAGGAATGCCGCCCGACCCGCTCGCGGAAGGTCTCTGCCGATACGCTGCCCTTCATCCGATCGATGAACTTGTGGAACGGCCAGTACTTGATGCGGTGGCTAAGCGGTGCGTCAGCATTGGCGTAGGACTTGATAATGTCCTCGATCAGCGTGCTCCCGTTCCTCCGCGTCTTGCTGATGTAGTCCAGCAGCTTCTGCATCGGCCGCGTCCCGAGGTAATCCTCCAACGGGTGGTGATACTCCATGTCGATCGTGCGCGACCGCATCTGTTCCGGGCGGCGCTCCGCCTGCCCTTGAACCGCCGCTGGCTTCGGCCCACGCGGCCTGCCATCTCGCCGGGCTCGCCGGGCCGATTCGCCGCGCACCTTGCCACGAACGAACCGGCTTTCTCGCGCATACGCACCGGAAGTGACTCGGCCGTCATCGCCGCGATCGGGAGACTTGTTCGGATTCTCACTGACCGGTGCTGCGTGCACGTACTGCTTACCGATCTCAGCAGCCGTAGACCAGGCCTGGGCCTCGGTGCGGGAGTCGTAGTCTGCGTCGTTGCCGCCGGATTCGCTATTGCGACATCTCGCCATAACTACCTTTCCTGTCTCCACTTAGCATCAGTCCTCGTTGTGGCTCACGGCTGCGTCACAACGCTTGTTGTGGCTCATACTTCGCGATTCGTGAGCCACAAACCGTCTTGTGGCGCACAGACGAGCCTCAAAACGCATCCCGTCCCTCGGCGATGTTCACCAGTTCCGGGAGTGCCAGAATGGCCGACCTTCGCCCACCGGACAGAGGCAAGTCCGCAAGCAGGGCATCCTGCAGGTGCCGGTCATCCTCCACGAGTGCCTGTGCTCCATTCGCTGGTTTTCTCTGATGGTCTGATGCCGAGTCTACCGGGTTCAGCGGGGGCACACCTACTCCCTGCTGAAAAACAACTTCCCCTGTTGCTCGCAAGGCTCGGGGGCTTTCTTGTCCCTGTCCAAGATCGTCGACAAGTAGCGAGTCATTCGAATCCCGGAACCCAACTCACGAGCCAGGGCCAATAGGTCCAGACGATTGAGCAACTCGCTTGTAATCGGGCGTTTGGCATCCCAGAACACGAATGCGAGGAAGAACTCCCTGGCCACCTGAGAGTTGAGGAGGGACGCGATGTAATCTGCCTCATCTCCAGTCTTGCATGGGATCAGATAGGACGTGTCATCCAATACGATTGGCTTTCCACGAAACATGGTCACAGTTTTGAATTCCAGCTTCTTGTAGAAGCCGGATATCGCCACTTTCCATGGGCTGAACGAATAGGGGCCGACACCGAAAACCGAGAAACGCGGACGTTTCTTGTAGATCGCGCTGGCTCGCCGGTCTAGGCTCCGTGAATGTTGCTGCAGGTAACGCCATGTCCTTGGTGCACGGCGTTCAATGTCACCCGTGTCATCACCTACGGATTGCTGGGTAACCAACATCCATCGTCGGGGATCATTGACATGGCCATTGGCGAGATCAGAACTCTTGAGCATGGGGAAAAGATAATCGTCTTCGAGATCAGCTAGCTCGCCAAAACCGTTCAACAACCGGTTTCCGATTCTCCGGAATTCCATAACCCTCGCACAGTCATGCTTGATGCCGGACCGCCATCTGTGCCCCCGGAACCCTGTCAGGTGCTTCCAACGATCATAGAGACAGACATCGGCTATTAGCTGTTCATCTCGAAAGCCGACAACTCGGTCCGCCTCCGTGGCGTGGATCTGCTTATAGACCGGACAATCACGAGGCTGGGCTGAGGGTGAAAGGTGGCACACGAGCAGACATGCGTCAACGGAGGCCCCGAAGTGCTCCGACGCTTCAATGAGATGAATGCTTGAGCTTTCGATCTGGAACCCCGCGTTCCAGGCCTGCAGAAGGACCTTGCGCGCGACGGCGGTCTTGCAGAGCATCGCCATCGTGGCGCGGCGACCGGTCAGCTCCCCCAGGATCTTGAGGAGCATCCACTCCGAAATATCGAAATTGCTCTTGCCGGTGATGGCATCAAGGCCGTTGAGGTTTTGGAAATTCGTCTTCGATGGGACGTTCGAGCTTCCAATCGTCCCCAGTTCCGCATTCGTAACCCACGGTGGATTGCCCACAACCAGAAGCGGCTCAGGCAACTCGGCCAACAACGTGCGCCAGTCGGTCTCAAAGAAGCTCTGCCGGATGATGCGCGTTCTGCTTTCGTGCTGCCTTGTTCCCACCGCTGTAGTCGCAAGTCGAACATACTCCGGATTGATCTCAACGCCGATCGCTCGGCTCGCGTCTGTGAACTCGCTGAGGGCAGACAACAGGAAGTTCCCGATTCCGCACGTTGGCTCCACGATTGACGCAGGTCTCGTCCCCTGTTGAGCTAGAAGACGACAAACAGATTGAGCAAGGGCCATCGGCGTTTGGAGATCGCCGAATTCTGTTGTCTTCCCGGGTTTGCTTTGTGTCGTCATCTTTCTCAGTATAGGCGCAGAACGCCATCCACAGTGCCGGCTTCCTCGATGACCCTCCGATACTGTAGCCTCCATTGCAGAGCATTGGAGATCGTGAGATATCCCTGCAACGGTGGTCCCCGGAGGATCTCCTCCGCGATCTTGTTCGCCGCGATCTCGTCCAGCGGCAGGTTTCGGTCGGTCATGAATGCAGCAAGGTCATCGATGTTACCGTCATTCTCGAGTATTTGCAGAATGCCTCTTGTGGTCTGGAAATCCGCCGTGCGATGTTCCTCGATGAAGATCGTGTGCTGTATGTTCAGGATCCCGGTGCGCGTCTGTTCATTATCCTCCTTCTCGTAGACGAAAACCAGCAAGGAATAGCCAAGGCCAAAGATCTTCTGCCGTGCGGATTTGAACGGACACGATGATTGAGGCTGCCTGATGCTCGTTACCTTCATGTCCACGCGGAGTTCGGGGAAATCAATGCCCTTGGCCGAACTGCCATCGCTGAAGCCATATTTGCCGCGCAGGTGGGCCCGAAACTTCTGCTCGAAGTACGTGCCAACTGCTTTGCCGTCCGTGACGCCGAAGATCGACGTTTCCGCGTGCGAGGACTCGAGCTTGGCAAAGCGAGCTGCCTCTCTCCGGAGGATTGCGACTGTCAACTGAGGCTTCATGGCAGGGCCTCAACGGTAGAAGCCGCAGCATTGGCACGACCGGTCCGCAGCAGCACCGAATCCGAGCGGCCCGATAGCACCACCCCCGTCTTTGGCTCGGCCGCCGCCCACGCCTCGTACGGCACGCTCCACATCGCCTCGATAAACGGCCGATACGTCGGCCCGCTGTTGTACGTGCAGAACGGATAGATGCCGTCCGGTGTGCTGTAGTGGATCACGCAGCGCTTGACCCGCTCGACGTCGTAGTTGTAGCGATCCTGAAAGTGCATGCCGGCGCACATCAGCGTGCGGTAGTTTTCCTTTTGGGCCCGGTCCGTCCGGCCTTCCTGCTTGCTGACGCAGCCCTGAATCGCCTGGACGAACTTGATCGGCGTGAGGCCCGGCGGTGCCGCATCGCGGTTGAAGGTCTTTCTTGCCGACCAGAAGATGCGGGCCTTGTCCAACCGGCTCAGCCGCTTCTTGGGGGCGATCTTCCTGGCCAGTTCGTTCATGTCGGTGAACAGCGCGGGGATGTCGAATGCCTTCGGCATCGGCACCACACGCTCCCGCGACGGCTGCCCAGGATACTCCGCCGGGGCCACCAGAAAGTACGTCCCGAACGCGCAGTCGCTGTGGCAACTGCACGTGATCTTCGGCTTCTTCTCGACGGCTGACAGGATGTTGCTCAGCGGCGCCATGAACGACAGCGGAAAGAAATCCCGCTCCAACTCGGCGCCCGTGTGGTTGGCAATCGCGTGCGCGAGGTGCCCAAGCGTGTACCTCTTCTTGTCTAGTTCGCGGCGGCTGATGCGCCCGCTGAAGCAGACCGGCTGATAGCTGATCGCGCTGACCACGTCGGCGTTCTCGACGGCGAAGTCGAAGATCTTGGCGACCTGATCGTCGTTCTCGCCGTTGATGACCGTGGGCACGAGACAGACCTTCATGCCTGTCTTGCGGCAGTTTTCGATCGCTTGCAGCTTTCTCTCCAATAGCGCTTCGCCGCGAACGCGCCTATAAATGTCGTCGTCCAGGCCGTCGAATTGCAGGTACAGCGAATGTAGACCCGCCTCCTTGGACTGCTGGGCGAATTCCAGGTTTGCATGGGCGATGCCGTTGGTCGCCGCCTGGATGTTGGTCATGCCCAGCTCGCGCGCGCGCCGCACGATGTCGTGCCACCGCGGGTGCAGCGTCGGCTCCCCGCCGGAGAACTGAATGCTCGTGCACGGGATCGGCCGGCAGTCCAGCAGTTGCATCAACTCCCGCTCCACCTGCTCGAATGTCGGCTCATGAACGTAGCCGGCCTGGTTGGCGCTCGCAAAGCACACCGGACACGTCAGATTGCAGCGGTTCGTCAGGTCGATATTGGCTAGGACGGCCGTCGATTGGTGCTGGTTGCACAGGCCGCAGTCCGACGGACAATGGGCCGCGTCGGCCACATGCGGGTTCGTCAAGCCCGGCGTCTCTTCAAACGTCCAGTAGCTCGCCCGCAGGTAGACGCCCACGTCGCTGTTGATGCAGTCGCGGAAGTAGCCGTGCCGCGGGCACGTCTTCTCGATCATCACCCGGCCGTCCTTAACATAGTAGCGGCCGAGGATGTTGCACGCGCACTCGGGACACAGCGTCTCGACTGTCCGCGGCAGTTCGTGGACGGCTGGATTGATCCGCGTGCCGCCGTAGGTGCGATCCGCCGAGTCAGGCAACCTGCTGCGGGCGTTCGTGTCGAACAGCACGTCGTGATGCGCTTCCAACGTCTCGCCGCACCGGCGGCAGCGGATCGAAAGCACGACCTGATCCCCGTGCAGGAAGAACGTCGACGGCACGACCGCATCGCACGTCGGGCACGCGCTGAGCATCTCCCACGGCAAGCCCGCGTGCTTTGGGTCGTATCGCCGTAGGGACAGCTTATACCGATCCAGCGCGGTCGGACGTCTCCGCGCGGAACGTACTGCCTGTTGGCTTGTGGCTAAGCGCCTCCTCCTAAGCTCCTGTGGCACGGCCGTCTCGGCGGTGGAGACACGGGAGGGATACCCATGCCGTAGCTTCGGGACAGGCCCTGGACCTTCTTCCGTCTCGATGTCTCCGGCGACGGCCTTTCGTGGCTCGTACGGCAGATACGTTGGATTCCGCTCGGCCCACCGCGCCAGATGTTTGGGCACCCCCGGTATCTGCCTGTCCTGCGCCATCCACTTGCTCCCACGCCTGCCGGTTCCCGGGCATCCGCCACGCCACGGTGACGGGCGCCACGCCGCGGCCGTCAAGCGCATCCGTCAACCTCCGGCGGCACGGGTTCCTAGCCCATGATGAGACACCGGCGGGACCGCCGGGGCCACAGTCTTGGGATAGGCACTCAGCCGGGCTGCCGCGAGTATACCGTGCGATGCGGGCAAGTGTAATCGGCCTGTCGACAGATTCTGAATACGCCCCGGCGCGGCCTTTGGCCGCGGCCAGTGGATTCTCGTGGGCGGCGAAGGAACCTGATGTCAAAACCTATCCCAGAATCTCTCGTGGCGCGGGCGTCTGGCACGGGACGCGACACAAGCGGGACGCCAACGTCACAGTTTTGGGATAGAAACTTGGCAGTACGGGGGGCGGTGAGTATGAACGGGGAACGCTCTGCGGTCGGCTCACGCGAGGATTGAAGAGTGGTGACGGTTCAAGGACTCGCCTTGTCTCGGACGACGGTGACCCTCGAATCCAAGAATCCTTCGATCCGCCAATCCTCAGTTATCCGGGGCGCAATGCGTCGCGACATTCTGATCGATATCCGACGCCGGGCAACGGACGGCCTCTTCCGCCCCACCGCCTGCGATCGTGACACGATTCCGGCCAGCCTTCTTGGACTCGTATAACGCGCTGTCCGCCTCGCTCAGCAAGTCGTCAGGCCTGGTCAAATGCGGACCCCACTCCGCAACACCCAGGCTGATCGTTACCGTCATCTGGACCCCTTCGTGTCCGAACTCATGCGATTCGAATGCCGCCCTCAGGTTTTCCGCGCAGACTGCCGCGCCCCTTGCACTAACGTTGGGACAGAGGATGAGGAATTCCTCTCCCCCAAGGCGGCACGCCATATCGGTCGTGCGGATATTCGTTTGCAGCACCGCACCGGTTTCTCGCAAGACGGCATCGCCGGTGGCGTGTCCGTACGTATCGTTGAACCTCTTGAAGTGATCGATGTCGACCATGATGCACGAAAACACATGGCCGTATCTCTCGAGCGAATTCCACAACGCCCGAAGCCTGTTCATCGCCTCCCTGCGGTTGAGCAATCCGGTCAGCTCATCGGTGGTGGCCATCCGTTTGAGTTTGTCGTTGGCCAACTCCAGCTTCTCATTGGCCACTGCCATTTCGGCATTGAGTCGGTGGATGTCCAGGGTGCGCCTCTGCAAATCGGACTCCGCGCGGATGATGCGATTACCGGCGCGGAGGCGGGCGAGAAACTCAGCCTTCCTCACCGGCTTCGACAGGAATTCGTCCGCCCCTGCCTCGAACGCCTCGACGATGTGGTCAACATCAGAATGTGCCGTCACAATGATGATGTACACAAGCCGAACACCTTCGTGTGCCCGCAGTGCCCGGCATAACTCGAGGCCGTCCATTTCCGGCATCATCCAGTCGGTGATGACGATGCGCGGCGCCTCTGCGAGGACGATGTGCAACGCTTCCTGGCCGTTTGTGGCCTGCAGCACTTCGTACCCGCTGTCGGCCAAGTACTTCTCCAGCAGCAGCAACATCGACTGGTCGTCATCAACGATCAGGATTTTCTCATCCATCAACTCGTTTCCCAGGGGCGGTCGCCCGAGCCCGCTCACAGAGAGCGATCAACTGTTTCACTTCTGCTTCGAGCTTATCCAGGACACGGTCGGCCTTGGTGGTCATCTCCAGTTCGCCGGCCGCGTCGGTGATGGTAGGGAATCCATATCCTCCCGCCGCCCCTTTCAGTTGGTGTGCCAGCCTTCCGAGAACTTCCATATCCCGTTTCTCCATCGCCTGCCTGATGGCCAGGGCTTTGCCCGGTAATTCGTCAACGAACATCTCGACGAGTTCGATCATGTCGGCGTCGTCGGCGAATTCGCTCACCAGCACTTCCGCGTTGTTCGCTGAATCGGTCATCCCCACACATCCTTTCTGCTGTAGTTGTCGGCGAATCATCCCTGCCAGTTTCCCTCGACTGATTCGTTTTGCGGTGCGATCACAGGGGCAGACGACCCGGCGTTCTTCTCGGTCGCTGGCGGCGGCGTAAACCGTGACGGCGATGATCGGACCCGTCGGCCGTCGCGCCGGTGGTGGAGCTGTCTCCACCAACCGGGCACTGCGGATCGGACATCGCGAGACCCTATCCCGCTGCCCAATGTGCCACCCGTTGTGAGCGGAGTGGTGGGCCTACATCGGGGGAATCAGCTGGACTATGGCAGCGTGGTCTGAATCACTTTCTGAGCTTGCTCCTCGCGGAATTGGCGGAGTCTGCCTCTCAGGTCCGGGCGTCGATTCGCCAGAATCGCTACAGCCAGCAGGCCCGCATTCGTCGCCCCCGGCCGGCCGATGGCCATGGCCGCGACCGGCGTGCCCGCCGGCATCTGCACCGTCGAAAGCAGCGAGTCCATTCCTTTAAGTGCCTGGCTCTCCAAAGGCACGCCGATCACCGGCAGCAGCGTGTGCGCCGCGGCCACGCCGGCCAGGTGCGCCGCCGCACCGGCACCAGCAATGATGACCTCGATGCCCCGCCCCTCGGCTGACGAAACGTATTCGATCGTCTCCGTTGGCGTGCGGTGGGCCGACAGAACCCGGCACTCATACGGAACGTCGAAACGATCCAGTGCCGCGGTGGCCAGGCACATGGTCTCCCAATCGGACTTGCTGCCCATCAACACCGCCACCCATGGTTTGCCCTCGTTGCTCGTCATCCCGCGACCTTTACTATTGATCGGTAACCGTGTCACGAATAGTGATCGCCCGTCAACACGTTGACGGCCAATGCCTGACAGCTACCAGCCAACAGCTAACAGCTAACAGCCCGTGGCAAAACTGTGGCACCGGCGTCTCGCCGGTGGTTTTCACGGTCATGAACGGCGTTTCCGAACCGCTGTTTTCCCTTTTACCACGGGCTGCTAAAGGCTGGCAGCTTCGAACCGTTTGACAGCCACTACCGGCGATTGTACAAGCGCCCCACGTGTTGTGGGTTTGGATCGTCCTCGCCATCGTGTTGTTCGTCGCCATGTCCGGCGCCGTCTCGGCCGTTCATAGCTGGCGCAAACGGCAAAACCAATACGCACAGGCCATGCGGCTGTGGCAGGAAACGCCCAGCGGCCGACGCGCCGCGGCGATGTCCGCCTTGCCCCTGGATGCGGAGCCCAACGGTCCCGCCTGGTACCTCACAGGCTGTGCCCATCTCCACAACGGCGATACCAGGCAGGCCGCACGGGCATTTGGCATGGCCCATCACGCGGACTGCAACCTCGAATCCGCCGCCCTCCTGACCTTTGCCTGCCTCAAGGCCACCGAAGGCGAAGATTCAGACATCGTCGAGCAGATCATCACCACCTGGCACGAAATGAGCCAGCCCGACATCCTGCGGCAGAAGCAAGATCGGCTCATGTTGGCTTGCCTCGGATCCACTGCGGACGAAACTCCCGATCTCCCGCCGCTTGGCCGGTTGGCCTGGCTCGTCGTCGCCCCCCACCTGCGACCGAAGGTCCAACAAACCTTCCGGCCGCCTGTCACTTCTCGCAGGCGTGCCAATAGCTAACACCTAGTAGCTAACAGCTACTTCTCAGACGTCCAACTCCCGCAGTTCCTTTGGCGTCGTCGTTAGGTTCTCGTAGCCAGTCTCCGTCACCGCCACCATATCTTCGATCCGCACGCCCCCCCAACCGGCATAGTACAGTCCTGGCTCTACCGTAAACACCATGCCTGGCTCGATCACGGTCTCGAAGCCCTGCTTGATCCGAGGCGCCTCATGGATCGCCAGTCCCACGCCATGACCCGTGCCGTGCGGGAACTTGTCGAGGCAGCCGTACTTCTCGAACGTGTTGCGAATGGCCATGTCGATATCATGAGCCGTCACGCCCGGCCTCACCGCCTCCAGACCGGCGAGCTGTGCCTCCAGAACGATGTCGTACACCTCCCGCAGCCGCTTGTCGGCCTTGCCCATGCAGATCATCCGCGTCATGTCCCCGGCGTAGCCCTCATGGATCGAGCCCAGGTCCAGCAGGACGATCTGCCCCTTCTTCAGTTTGCGGCTTGGATCCGGCACGTAATGCGGGTGGCAACTCGTCTCCCCGAACGCCGCGATCGGGTCGAACGAGCAGCCCTCGCTGTGCGTTCGCATAAACTGGTCGATCTCCAATGCGACGTCGCGCTCCGTCATCCCCACGCGGATAAACTGGGCGATGTGCTCGAAGCAGTCGCTCGTGATCGCCTCCGCCTTGCGGAGCAGCTCGATCTCCTCGGGCGTCTTGCGGATACGGAGATCACTGAACACGTCTTCGGCCGGCTTCAACGTCACGCCCTTCATGTGCTCGATCAGGCCGACGCCGTCGATATACAGCAAGGCGTCGCGCTCAAACCCCATCGTTTTCACACCTGATGGCAAGCATTCCTGGATCTTCTTCGCGATGCTCTCGGCCGTCACCGGCGATTCGAGCAACTGGCCCGTCACGCCGGACAACTGCCGTACCCCTTCGATGTACCGCCCGTCACACAGAAAGTCGCAGCCTTTGGCGTGAATCAGCGTGAATCCCTCTGGATCGCCGAAGCCCTGGACCTCCCCCGGCAGCATCGTTTTGAAACCGGTCAGGTACTTCACGTTCTTCGGGTTCGAGACGAACACCGCCTCCAATCCCGCCTTCTCCATCGCCGCCTTTAACCGCTCGAGTCGTCCTTCGTCCATTGGATTCATACTCCTGTGATGTTGATCACGCACAACCAGTACTTCTATCCCGCATTCTCAAAAAACGCAAACAGGGCGGCACGGCACGCATCGGGTTCCTCCAGCCAAGGAAAATGACCGCAATGTTCCAATGGGAAGACGGCCGTCCCCGGCAGCAGATCAGACAGTTCGTCCACGACACTCCACGGAATCGGGTCGCTGCGCCCGTGAATGATGCAGCTTCCCCTGCGAAATCGCTTCAGTCCCGCCTCCCAACTCCGATCACGGTAGGAGGCCTGGATCGAAGCATTGACCTGGACGTTCGCGTCTCGGTGGTAGTGTTCCATCGTGGGTGCCCGCCCGCGGTGCCGCGGATCCACGTAGCAAGGCAAGATCACGTTGAACCGCAGGCGATACAACTCCGCCCGCTCCGAACGGTCCGGGGCCCTTAGAATCCGGCGATCGATCCGCTCTAGTTCCTTCCGCTGCTCAATCGTCATACGCGAGCGCAACGTTGCGTCGAACGCGGACCGCCAGCCCCCCCGCACTCCCGCCGGGCTCACCAGGATCAATCGACCGACGTGCGGCGCATGCGCCGCCGCATAGTGCACCGCCAGCGAAGCGCCCGCGGAATGACCCAGAAGGCTGATCCGCTCCTCCCCGATGAATCGCCGGATCGCCTCCAGGTCGGCAACGTTCGCCGGCATCGTAAACGGCCCGGCCGATCGCGAATCACGGCACCCGCGTTGATCGTAGCAATACACGGTGTGCGTCTCCGCCAGCCAGTCAACCAACGCCGAGCACAAGAAGTAATCGTAGCACCCCGGCCCCCCGTGCAGCAGCACAACGGGCGGCCCGTCGCCGAAACGCTCACCATGAATGACGGCTGCCGGAGTCTCAACCGAGAAATGACTGCCGGTCCTGTCCGCCATCGCCTCATCATACACCATCGTTCGGTGGTGGCGCCTCCTCGGCGGAGGGATCGGGCACCTTGTGAAATGCGGCAGTAGACTCGGACTCGTCAGTCGGTCACCTCCGAGCCGCCCTCGTCCTCCACTTCGTCGGGCTCCTCAGATGGGAAGGTCCACGGTCCCTCGTCACCGATCAACGTGAACGAGTCCAGCAAGAGCGAAGGCATCGCCTGCGAGTTGGGATCGAAGGCCAACATCATGACACCAAAGACGGTGCCGTTGGAGAACTCGCATTCGATCGGGATCGGTCCCTGATTGATGGCGTTGGGGGCCGTCCCCGAGACGCCAGCTTGGCCCCAGTTCGCCTGCCAAGCCTGGGACTGGTTCCATCCCCCGGCCGGCTGGGCGATTCCCATGGTGAATGCCCGCCCGAAAAGGTCGAGCGAGACCGAGTCGATCGTGCCGTATTCTTCGGCCAGCAGGTCCCGGAGATCGCCCAATTGCTCGTCGGTCACCGCGTCTGCGGCGCGCTTGGACAGATGTCCGCGGGCCAATTTGAACTCGGTATTCTGCAGATCGTAGATAAACGACTCGACCACCTTGGCCGGGATGTTGATGAGCGGCATCGTCACCGTGAAGAAGACAGCCGTGACAAAAACGTGGGCGAACAACATGACCGCCGAGACAACGACGCCTGCGATGGCCAAGCCCTTCCCTTTGACCATGCCCCGGGAGCCCGAAATCAGCACCAGTGCAATGATCCCGAACAACAATCCCGCCGCCGGCGCCGCAAACGGAATGCAGAACAACAGCGAGGCCACGAGCGAAAGGATCGCCAGGGCGCTGGTCCTCTGTGCCTGCGGCGGCGGTGGTGGCCATGGCGGTTGACCAACTGGGCCGCCTGTCGGGTTTGGATTGAATTGCGTCATGGGGAATGTCTCCATTTCTGCTAGGACAGCGTTCGGCACCGCTTGCCCGCCGCACGAGGCGCTGCGCGGGCGAGCCGGCGAATGTTCCCGCGCGACGACATCATAACTGGAAAGGGAGAAGCCAGCACGTACGTCCGTGCCGCAATGGACGAGACAGACGGATCCGTAGCAGTTCAGGCGGGTACAACTGGCAGCTTGCACGTGTTAAGCGGGGTGGCACGGGTAAGCGGAGCCTCCAGCGGCGGCGGGGCTTACCCGTGGGCGTCCATTCGAGCATACGCTGGGCCGAGAATCCCTTCTCGGCCCAGCGTGTCGAGCTGTGGGAGAGGATTCTCACCGGAAGGGGATGCGAGAAGGGATTCTCGCACCAGCGGCAGCGGCGGCGGGGCTTACCCGTGGGCGTCCATTCGAGCCCGTTCTCACGGGTAATGAACGGCCCGCCCCCGTGGGGTGTGTCGTTCGTTACCCATGCCACCCCGCGCCCATGCCACTCCGTTCGAACGCTAAACACATACGGCAGCTTGCCTGCCAATGTGTATGCCCCGCGCGCCCAAGAAAGAGACCACACGGGCGGACAAGCCGAAGCCCCCCGCGGTACAGACCATCGAATGCCGCCGGAGGTGTCACGGACCCAGGACGCCCGCGTATGAAACGCGGTGCTAGGCCGATACGGCGGGGCGCGTTACGATTCCCACTTTCGGTTTGAACATGACCGACACGAACCTGCCAAGCGCCCTGGAATGCCTCGCCAAACACGGCAAGCTGCTGCGCGAGCGGTTCCATTATGACTGGAGCAGCCAGGCTGACGAGGCGGTCCATGCGTTGCGATTTCAACTTCGTCAGGTCCGCCGTGAGAACGAGGACACGCGGGGCCGGCGGCAAGGTCGAGACGGTTCGTACGACAGACCCGGCGGCACCATCGGCGAACCAGGCCGCCTCCCAGCGGATCGGCGGGAACTATCGCTCGTCGCCATCGTCGGCGGGGCCTCGTCTGGCAAGAGCACGGTCTTCAACAACCTCGTCGGCGGCCGCTTGGTCAGCCGAGTAACGGCCAAGGGCCACGCCACCATGGGGCCCATCGCCGCCGTACACGAGTCTCACCGCGACGCCGTTGAACAAGCCCTCGAGGCCGGGCTGCTGATGCCATCGTTCACCCCCCGCGTGGGCTCGCTCGACGACAACACCGAGGGTGAGCCCGGCATCCTGCACATCGTTTACCACAGCGTCGACGCCCTGCGGGGCGTGGTACTCCTGGACATGCCTGACTTCACCTCCGAACTCGCCCGGATGGAAGGTGACATCGCCCTCGGGACGCTGCCGTGGTTCGACCGCTTGGTCGTCCTCGTCGACCATGAGCGGTGGTTCGACAGGCAAACCGTCGGCCGGCTCCGCGACGAGTCTTCCCAATTCGGCCAGGACCGGTTCGTCGTCTTCAACCGCGACCGGGATGAGCGGTTGGATCCAGGCCAACTGGCAAGACTGAAGCAGCAGGCCGACCGCCTCGGCGCCACGGATCATCTCGTGCTGGAATTCCGTCACGGCCGTGGGTGCTGCACGTTCCCGCCGGGTACGTTCGACCCGTTGACCGACAGCCTGAACCGATATCCCCCGCAACGCCGGCGCCAACTCGTTCGGTTCCTCCAACGGCTGGCCACGGTGGTTCTGAATAACAACAACGAACGCCGCGCCAGGCTGGCCCGGCTCCGCGAGGCATTCGAGACAGTCGCGGATCGCGCCATACCTTCTCGGGCCGAATGCCTGACCGCGCTCCTGACGCCTGACGAACGGCGTCACTTCGACGTCATCTCGCGAACATTGCGCGTCACCGAGACGAGACAATGGCTCGCCCGACAAGCCGATCGCATCAAGCAGACCATGCGAAAACGGCTGCCGGTGTTTGGCACCCTATTGGCACCTAAGAAGCCCGAACGGGACTCCGCCGCCGATACCGCCGATACCGCCGATCGCCAGACCATCGGCTGGGAGGTCTTTCGGTCGCGGTCCGCGCGTCAGCTCGCCGCGATTGACGAGGCGGCGGCCGGCAGCGACTTCTGGACCGAAGTACGGCGGTGGACGGACATCGAGCCCCCACGCGGCTCGCCCGAGTGGATCGACCAGCGGCGTGACACAGTGCGGTCGGCCGTCGAGACGCTGGGCAAAGCGATCGAGGCCTGGACCGCCAAGGTCGAGTCTGAGTGCCGGGGCGTGTCGCCGCGTTTGATGGGTGCCGTCGGCGCGGGATCGATCGCCGCCGCCATCGTGCTGGTGGCTGTCGCGGGTCCGGTGACCGCGCTCACCCTGCCGCTCATCAAGACCGCGCTGGCCGGCGCGCTGGGCACGCTCGCCACCAGCGCCGGTGCGGGGGCGGTTGCCGGCCCCGCCTTGACCCGTCTGTTGACGGTCATCCATGAAAGGCTGATCGGCAGCGCCGAATTCAAGACCGTGGAGCGGGCGATGGATGAATACCGCGAGACCATCGCGGCGTTCGGCCGTGACGCGGCGAATCGTTCGTTCGCGGCAGCCTGCGGCCTGGTCGTACCTGAGGACGACGATTTGGCCCGGGCGCTCACGGGCGTGTGCGACGCCGCGGAGACAGACTGATGTCGACCTTCCCCACCGCAACCGGTGCGATCGCGGAGCCCGTCGGCCCTGCGCCGGGCGCGGAATGCGCGCCCACCGGTCCCGCTGCGGAACTTGCGCGCATCAATGCCGAACTGGCAGCCCTGATGAACTGCCGGCAGGTGGACCTCGTCAGCGGCGCAGACCGCAGCCTCGGCGACCCGCTGGTGATCTGCGGCATCCTTGGCGGCAAGGACGTCGGAAAGTCCACGTTGATCAACGCCCTCGCCGGCCGCCGCGTCTCAGCGGGCCACGAGGAGGTCGGCCTCGGCACCACGCGGCCGATGGCTTACATCCACCGCGATTCGATCGCTGCATATCGGCGGCGTTTCGCCGGCGTCAACGAACTAATCGATAAGCTCGACGTGACCGAGCACGACGCCGACCCGCTTCACAACGTCGTGCTCGTGGACCTGCCCGACTTCGACAGCGACCTGCCGCAACACCTGGCGACCGTTCAGGCCGTTGGGACTCTGTTGGACCGGCTCATCTGGGTCGTCACGCCGCGAAAGATCGCCGACCGGGACTGGGTCTCGCTCTTCTCAACCGTTGTCAAGGACGGTCAGAACGTCCATTGCGTGTTGAACAAGGCAGACGAACTGCTCGGCGACGATGCCTACGCATCCGGCCTGCCGGCGACCTTCATGCTGGAACAGACGGACTGGGCCCGCGGGATCATCGCCCGGGCCGGCTGCCCGCACGATCACGATCATCTATTCATCTTGGCCGCCGAGGCGCCCACGCCCGATGCGTTCGTTCAGCACGTTGCCCGGCGATGGGGCGATCCCGAATGGTCCGCCTATGGCGCCGATCGCGACGCCGTCGCCACGATCGGCCGGCAACTCGCCGGCGAAGTGCACCGCCTTCGCGAATGCGTGCTCACCCCCGTGACACGCAGCGACGCCGAATCGCTGAAGGCCGCCAACCAGCGGGTCGAGATTCGCCACAACGTCGAGGCCATACGCCGTCATTTCGAACTGGACGAGTGGGCCCGACGGCTGCGGCGAGCCTGCGATGCCGAGTATCACCAAGGCCTCCTCAACGACGTCTTCGGCGCCGGCTTTTGCGACATCGTCGACCGGCGACTGCGGACCGGCCAGCGCAGCGAGACCGAGTTGGCCGACGATCTCCTCGTCGGCCGCGTCGAGCAGTGGCCGATCCTGCCGATCATCTTCTGGCCGATGCGCTGGCTCGTGCGGCGGCTGGGGGCCCGATTCGCCGGCTCGCGTTGGGCGCCCCACGACCCCGCCGAAGATGCCTTTACCGTTCGCGGGCAAACGCTGGTGGACCGCCTACGCGTGTACCGTGCCCGGATCGACGGCGATCACGCCCAGACCATCCGGCGGTTCCAACTCGCTTCCCGGCTGCCGGGTGTCGAGCCGATGGCACAGCGGATCAGCTCGCGGGCGGCCACGCTCGTCGCGGAGCTTGACGAGGACCTGCTGGTCTCGCTCAACCAGGCGTACGGTCGCCCGGCGGTTTGGAAGCGCTGGCTGCTGTGGGCGATGCTGATCTGGTTTCCATTGGCCCAGCCGCTGGCGGTGGGCCTCCTGAAGCTGGCCGGCGCCGGCGGCGAAATCGACCGCCTGGGCGGCGCCTTGCAGATCGTCGTGGCCTTGGGGGCGACGCACTTGCTAACGGGCCTGGTCTTCGTTGCCTTCGTTTACGTCATCGTTCTCGCGGCGATGTACGCGCGGTGCGTCGGCCAGGTTCGCCGTGCTCGGCGACACACCGGCGGCGAGACCGAAGTTGACAACGGCGGGCAGATTGTTGATCGCGTGGACGATCTTCTCGTGTCCGAGATCATCGGCGGCGTGTCGCGCCCGTTCGCGGAGATCGAGCAGACCCTGTCCGACCTGCTGCAGCGCTTAGAGCGGCTGGGCGACAGCCCACGTGGATAGGCTTCGGCAGTGCGCGTCCGCCCGCACCAAGGCTTGCCGTTTGCCCCCGAGTGTACGTCACGATTGTAGGTGTGCTTTCAGGCGGGCAACGTCGAGGTTTGCGGACAAGGAGCCCCCGGCCTTGGCCGGGGGGTACATTGATGAGCCAAGTGCAATCGCACTGCATTGCCCGTTTTTCACGCTACCCCCCGGCCAAGGCCGGGGGCTCTTGGGACTCCAACACGACGATTGTGCGCTGTAGGGCAAATGCTGAGAATCTATGCGGTTTGCATAGAAAACTGTGGCACCGGCGTCTCGCCGGTGGGGGCATCGGCGAGACGCCGGTGCCACAGTTTGGTTGCGGCCGGAGGCCGCGCTGTGCCTGGCTGGTCTCTTTCTATTCACCGGGTAGAATGCCAAGTGCGTTTGCCGATCCGCTGAGAGCCACAACCATCGAGGGATTGAGAGCATGAAGAATCGCCTGTTTGTGTTGCTGTTGTGTACCTGCGTTTGCGTTTCTGTCGCCGGTCCACGGGTCGACGCCTGCACGAACCTCCTGGTGACCAAAGGCGCCTCGGCCGACGGGTCCGTCATCATCACATATACCTGTGACGGTGAGGGCCATCCTCGTCTTCGGTACACCAGCGCGGCCGACCATGGGCCCGAGGACGTGATCGAGATGAAGGACGGGTCCGGCAAGGCGCAGAAGATCAAGCAGGTTCCGCACACCTACGCGGTTGTCGGCCTGATGAACGAGCACCAATTGGCCATCAGCGAGACGACTTTCAGCGGCCGCGAGGAGCTGCACAACCCCGACGGCCTGCTGCACTACTGGATACTGATGCAGTATGCCCTCCAGCGGGCCAAGACGGCCCGGGAGGCCATCAAGGTTATGACCGATCTGGTAGCCGAACATGGCTACCAATCCACCGGCGAGTCGATTTCGATCGCTGACACGCAGGAGGCCTGGATCCTGGAGATCATCGGACCCGGCCCGGGCGGGAAGGGTGCCGAATGGGTGGCACTGCGAATCCCGGATGGGTACATCTCGTGCCACGCCAACAAGGCCAGAATCGGCGAGTTCCCGCTGAACGATCCAGACAACTGCCTCTATTCCGAGAACGTCATCTCCTTCGCGATCGAGAAGGGATACTACGATCCCGGCTCGGGCGAACCGTTCCGATTCTGTGAGGCCTATTGCCCGGCCACGCCGAAGAACCAGCGGTACGCCGACGGCCGTGTCTGGAGCTTCTTCCGGCGCGCGGCGCCGTCGAGCAAGCTATCCGCCGACTACTTCCGGGCCGTCGAAGGCGCCGAGCCGTATCCGCTGTGGATCAAGCCCGACAAGAAGCTATCCGTGGCCGACGTCTTCGCGTTGATGCGCGACCACTACGAAGGCACCGATTTCGACATGACCCGGGGGATCGACGCCGGACCGCACGGCACACCGAACCGCTGGCGGCCGATCACGTGGACGGTTGACGGTACCGAGTATGCCTGGGAGCGCCCGATCTCGACCCAGCAGACCGCCTTCACGTTCGTCTCCCAGTCGCGGTCGTGGCTTCCGGACGCCGTCGGCGGCGTGTACTGGTACGGCGTGGACGACACCTACACCTGCTGCTACGTTCCGCTGTACTGCGGCATCAACGCCGTTCCGGAGTCGTACACGGTGGGCAGCCTGGGCAAGTTCTCCTGGGACTCGGCCTGGTGGGTCTTCAACTTCGCCGCCAACTTCGCGAACGTGCGCTACGACCGCATGATTCAGGATATCCAGGCCGTCCAACGCGACATCGAAGGCGGCTTCCTCGCACTGCAGCCGGCCGTAGAAAAGACGGCCGTCGAAATCATGAAGACCGACCCGGAACTGGCCATCCGCTACCTGACCGACTACTCCGTCTCGCACGCCGAACTGGCGGTCAAACGCTGGCGGGAACTCGGTGAGTACCTTGTGTCCAAGTACAACGACGGCTACGTCAAAGACGAAAAGGGCAGCCCGCAGGAGACGGGTTATTCAGACACGTGGTTACGCAAGGTCCTGAAGGATCGCCCCGGGCAGTTCAGCCTGCCGGTGAAGGAGGCGGACGTGCCGGAATCAAAGCTGGTGGACTGATGGCTCGTGGAGGATGATCGATGCGGCGTTTCTTTCGTTGCGGTGGGCGCGCGGGCTGAAGCCCGCGGCTCATCAATCTGCTCGTCAATCTGCAAGGTCATCCGGGTCCGTGACACTTCGGGCGGCATTCGATTCTGCGTGCCACGGGCGGCTTGTCCGGCCGTACGGTCTCTCCGGTGGGCGCATGGGGCATACACACTGGCAGACAAGCTGCCAGTGGCACCGGCCCGTGCGGTTTCGCCGGTGGAGTATGCACACTGGCAGACAAGCTGCCAGTGGCACCCGCCTGGACTGCCACGGACCCAGGTCATCCTGGAAGCAGCCTCATTCACTCCGGATAACGCGGCGACCGAATGCAAGTTGGCCGAACATGTCGCGCGCGCGGACCTCGATGACGTGGCCGCCCTTTGGAAACCCGGCGGGGAGCGTGACCGCCCACAGGTGAGGCGAGTCGCACTTCCTCCAGATCTTCCGGCCGTTGGGCGGGTCGTCGCTTTCCTCGGCGGCCTTCAGGGCCATCCAGTACGGGTCCGGTCGCTTGACGCGTTTCATTCGGGTCCATTGCCCGGTGCCATCTACGCGCAGCTCGACGACCGACCGATCCGAGCCGGCATAGACGTTCACGAGCACCTCGATTGAGCCGGTCTCCGAAGCCTTCACGCTGTCCGGGGCGAAGATCGACATCTGCTCGTTCGCCGGCCGGCGCGCGGCCTTGAAGCGAATCGAGTAACGGTGGCCGCTGAAGGTGATGATGGAGTAACCGTTCGGTGCGCCGCAACGCATGGTCGTGTGCGGGATGCCGAACTCGTCCGGCGCGCCAGACCACCACGAACCACAGGCCGTGGCATGGACAAGGTGATGGTGTGGCTCGTCGCCGTGCCAGCCGTCCTCGGGCCCGAGGAAGAAGTGCTTCTGGAAGTGCCAGTGGGCTGACATCGAGAACGTGTGCGGGCGGTCCTTGAGCAAGGCGAACAGCTTCTCCTTGTCCTGCGTCTCCACGATCGGGATATGCATCAGCAAGACGACCAGGGCGTCCTTGGCAACGTGCTTGAGGTCGTTCTCGACGAAGATCAGATGCCGCCCGAGCTCGGAGTGGTAATCACCGCGCTTCACGTGTCCGTCGTACATCACGTCGTCGAGCACGACGAAGTGGACTGGCCCCCAATCGAAGCTGTACGTCGGCGGGCCGTAGACGCGTTCCCATGTCTCGTCGGCGAGTTCGTCGGACGTGACGTCGTAGTTCATGTCGTGGTTGCCGTGCACGTTGTACCACGGGATCCCAATCGTGCTGACGACGCCGTTGTAAGGCTCGAAGAGACCGAGGTCGTCATAGACAACATCGCCAAGCGAGATGCCGAACGCCGCATCAACGCCGATCAGTTCTTCCACCACGTCGTGGGCCAGGTAGTTGATCTCCTTGACATTGCGCGGTTGAGGGTCGCCGAGGACCACCACGTCAAATGTGTCCGGCTCCGGCCTGCGGTAGAGCGGAAAGTCGACCGATTTCGGCAGCGGGCCACTCGGGGCCACGCCGGGATGTTTCAGGGGCTTCGGCGAGCCGGCCGGCTTGTGGACGTAGTAAAACCGCGGGATGTTGAGCTTGTCGACGGGCGTCATGAAGTCCCGTGGTTTGATCACGAAGATGATGTCGTCGTCATCGACAGGCAACTCGTAGCGCCCCTCCTTATCTGTGAGGGCGACCTCGCGGCCGTTGGACACACGAACGCCGGGCAGCACAGGCTCGCCGGGGTCGCGAGCCCCGTCCCGATCACGATCATCAAACACGACGCCGCGAACGACGCCCTCCGCCAGCGCTGCCGTCGCCCCCACACCAAAGGTGATGCCCAACACGGTGGCCACAACCATCAATGACTGCCCAGTAGCCCGTGGTAAAAGGGAAAGCAGCGTTTCGGAAACGCCGTTCTTGACCGTGAAGACCACCGGCGAGACGCCGGTGCCACAGTTTTGCCACGGGCTGCTAGTAGGAGACCTGTTGATCATTGCATTCGCCTCAACACAAATACCTGGAGTTCCTCAATCCGCTCAGCGGCAACGTAATCATCCATTGCGTTTGATATAAACCCGACTTGCCGCAGGTAGTCAAGCACGTTGAACCCCGCCGGACAGCCCTGACACGCCTGTGAGTCCTTAATCGCGATGACCACGGGCTTGTTTGTGCGGATGTCCTCGGCCATCTCGTCGAGATACAGCCGTTCATCCTCGGACATGTCCGATTCCGTGTGGTATTGGCAGCCACCAGGTCGGAAGGAGCACCCGTCCTTGTAGAACAGGGCGATGGGAAAGCTCACCAGGTATCGCGAAGCAGGCCGGCGACCGTACCAGACCAAATCCGGATAGCCGTCTGAGACGGAAGTCGAAATGAACAGCACAGGGTCCTGATCGCGGCTGTTCTCGAGGATGCACCTTGCTACGGGCATCGGCGTGCGCGCCCGCCGGGACGCGAACCAGGAAAAAGTGACGTGCCCGGCAGCCAGGAACGGTGTCGCAAAGGCCAAGCCCAGGACGGGCAGCGACCTATAACGGCCCGTCATCGAGGCGAATGCCTGGCTTTCGTTCAACTGAATCAGGAGAAGGCCCAGGCAGAGGAGAAGGCCGAACGTGGCGGGAAGCAACTGATAGAACCAGTCCTTGGCCTGAATCAAAAAGCCGCCGACCATGCAGATGGTGAAGATGGCAAACATCCTGTTCAATCTGCGGCGCGGTATCTGCCGCGTGGTTGCGAAGAACGTAAGCACGGCGATCAGCAGGTAGAACGATAGCATGATGGACTTGTCCACAAGCAGCGTCAGAAACGGCTTGCCGTAAGCAGAGTAGCCGTTGACGATCAGGGGAAGCCAGCGACCGAAGAAGGCGTCAAGCACCTCGGGCGGCAGAAACAGGAAGTGGATCAAATAAGCCGCCACGGTCAGTGACAGGGCCACATTCTCCGTTGCGAAGACGTGTCGAAATCGGCGGGAGGTATACAGGTGGGAAGTAGACAGGCGGGCCACCTGCATTACTGATGTCAAGAATCTTCGCGGCTCGCAGAGAAAATCGTGGGGAAGAAAACTGTGGCACCGGCGTCTCGCCGGTGGGCTCACAGGCGGGACGCCTGTGCCACAGTTTGGCTGCGGCCGGAGGCCGCGCTGTGGCGCGGGGGATGATGCAAGGACGTACAACTCGACGACCAGGGCGCCGAGAAGGAAGTGCGGCTTCAGGCTCAATCCCACGCCCGCACAAACGCCGAGCCCGACAGAAACCAGGATGTTCGTCCGAACACCGTAAGAGGTCTGCCATCGCAGCACGGCGAATGGAATGTACAACAGCAGGAACAGATGCTCCCGCTGGCCGAAGTCACGCAAGAAGAAGACGCCCTCGGAGGCGGCGAGCAGAGTGAGCACGAGAAGGCCACCCTCGCCGGGACGTACCAGGGCCGGTGCGCGCGCGAGAAGATACCGAACCACCAACGCCGAACAGACCACGAGCACCAGAACGCACAGCAAGAAGACAGGAAGCACGTTCAGACCTGCGGTCCTAGCAATGAATGCGGGGATCACGTTCAGGTAGTGTATGAGCGGCGGGTTCAGTTCCACATAGTCTATATACGGCTGCCGGCCTTGAAGAAGGAGGTCTCCGATCTGCAGATACAGCGCACAATCGTGGCTGACCCAGTTCGGGCGTAGGAGGATGCAAACCAGAAGGCCGACGACCTTGATGGCTGCGACGCAGTCCCACAGACCGCGTCGTTCACTGAGATGTTCATCCGCAAAGGAGTTCCACGTAGTACCTCGGCCCCTCATGCGGTCACTCCCGGCGATGCGTACGCAGGCGGGTCGCCCGATCCACGGTTCCGGGAGGGAACGTTAGCCGATCAAGGTCGGGAGTAGAAGGCCGGTTGGCCGCCGTGCAGGTTCGCGGCAGTGGATCGTGTTCGCGGATAGGTGTCAGGCGCAGGAGGATCAGTCGAGCCGGATCACCTGATTGTTCCGCAGGGGCCCCCCGACTTGCTGTGCCGACACGCGGATACATCGGCCGGCCAGATGGCTGGCATCCTCAATCTCGTACTCCTGCACGACCGTTTGGCCGGGCGCCAGGTTCGAGATCAGCCGCGTCTCGTAGGGCGTCTCCGGAGCAATCAGGAAGGTCCGCAGACTGAGGCCCTCCTCGGTCGAGTTGGTGATGCGCTGGACGACTTGCAGACGATGGCCGTCAAGGGCCGTCAGAACGCTAACGTCCAGGCCGGGTGATCGAACATACAGCGGGGCGCGAAGGGTCAGGTCCCCAAGGTCCTCCTCCGCAATGGCCAGCCTCCCGACCAAAGCGTAGTCACCAACCGCCTGGTTGCTGGGAATGCGGAAACTGACGGCGATCTCGGCCGACTCGCCGGCCGCCAGGTCGATTTCCAGGTGCCACGGTTGCACACGCCATCCGGTTGGTGCCTCAAGACGCAGTGTGCCGAGCAGCTTCTTGTCCAGCGGATTCGTCAGTGTGACGATTCGCTCGTGCTCCTCCACCGTGACGCGAAATGTCGGCTCGTCCACGGCGAAACCGGACAGCATCCTCCCCCGCCAAACGGGTACCGGGGCGAGGACTGTTGGCATGGCATCGACAGTGAACCCACGCCCCCCCTCGAGCGGAACGGTCTCCGTGACGTTTGCCCACATGTCAACCTGCCTGGCGCCCGGGCCGATGTCCGCCACAACCGTCTGCGGCCCCGTGCCGTCCGCCTCGGCCCAAGCCGCAATCGCGCCGGTGTCCCCCGTCTCGCCGGCGAACAGCCAGGCCTGCAGGCCGTGGCCTATCCACACAGGTGCGACAGGCTCCAGGCCGCCCAGGCTTTGAACCAGCGTCCGGAGGAGAATGAACTCCTCGTCCGGTATCACGGCGGTGTCGCCGTCCCGTGTCTCGATCTTCCACGGTTGAGGCAGGAACACCGTCTCCAGGCCGACGGTGTGTGCGACAATGGCGCGTCGGGCGAATTCGATCAGGCGGGACATGCGGGAATATCGATCGGCCTGCGGCGACTCAAGCGTGACCCACCCACGTGGGGAGCCTGGGTGTCTGAAGACCGATAGCTGCGTGGGCAGCCGACTCGCGGAGATGCGTGGCGGCACCGTGATCGAGACGACGTCGGCCTGCAGCGATTCGAAATCGATGTGCGATTGGATCGGCACAGGGACCACCAGGTCCGGCGAACCGATCAGGGGCTGTAGTTCGGAGCGGACTTTGGCGACTGCCTCCGGGAGCCGCTCGTCCTGGACCGGTGCTCCTTGCGCGTCGGCGCCGACCTGCCAGGCCCGGATTTGCGGGCCATAGCGGGCGAGCATCAGCGCTAGATGTGGTCGCCATTGGCTCGCAGGAGCTGAAAGCACATCGAGGAGCGTGCGCCTTGGGCCGTCGGCTTGAACGGCCAGCGACGTCGGCGGGGCGTCGAGCGTTGCCACGACGGAGACGTCGAGCCCGTGCAGGGCGCGGAGCAGGCCGCCTATATTCGGATCCCCACATACGATCGCCTCGTCATCGGTGTCGCCTCGCCATAGCGACACCTTGACCGCATTCGGCGAGATGGCTCGCAACAGGTGCGCGATGGTGCGATGATCGGCGGCAACCGACGAGTTAACGATCAGACCGAATCCGTGGCCACGGCGGTCGCGGGATTCTCGGCGACCACGGCGCGGTTCACTGTCGGCGGGTGCCACTGGCAGCTTGTTTGCCAGTGTGTACGCCCCATGCCCGGCGGGCCGGCGCGATGACGGGCCAGCCGCCGCTGCGCCCCAAACTGAAATCTCCGTACGCGCTCTGCCTTCGGGATTCAGCAGCGGCCCCAAGTCGGGGTTCAGTTGCACGAACGATCGCTGCCTCGCAAGGATCTCGCGAGAATCGGCAAGAACCGAGAGCCGGGCGGTGAACAGCCCCGCTGGAAGGTCCGCCACCGTGATCGTCCGCCCGTGGGCGTCCAGCCCCATAACCGGTACCGGGTGCGTCTGGAGGACCGCCTGCTCGGCGTCCAGGATCTCGAGCTTGGCGGTGAGCCCCACGTCGTCGGGGTCCGCGACGCGTGCCAGGAATTCCACGGCTTGGCCCGCGAGGAACACGTGGCTCGGTTCGTTCAGGTCGAAGGAGACCCTCGGAAGACGCAGCACGGTGATGTCGTCATACCACGCGGTGCCATGAACGTCGCGATAGTCGATCGGACGCGGATGCTCCGGCGTGCTGGGCGTGGCGTCCGGTTGCTCAACGCAACAGGCCAGGCCGATCCAGGCCGCCTTATCGAATCCGCCTGGAAGATCAACCGTCACGAGCGTCCACGGCTCGCCGCCACCGGCGCCCTGGACGGGTTCACCGTGCCGCTCGCTGGCCACGATCTTCTGCAGGGCGTGGTCGAGGAAGTAGGCGCTGACGCACGCGCGTGCATGCACCAGACCGGCGGGTCGGACCCAGAAGGTGATTCGATAGTCGCTGCTGGGGTAAACCGGGATGTCCTTGGCCAGGTAGTGGGCGCCGAGGCTGCCACCCTCGATCGTCAGCCGAAACGACGGCGGCGCCATGTGGCCGACCTCGTCATCGAAGCAGGGTTCCAGGAACCGCGGGAAACCTGGGCCGGCCACTTGATTCCAGTTCATGGGCAGGTCTTCGTAGTTGCCCAGCTCTCGCTCGTCGAAATCGAACGTCTTGACGACCCGCTCCTCGATCCTGCTGGTGACCAGTCGACTCGTCGTTGGCTGGTCACCGGACGACGATTGACCGACCAGTATCGCGGTGGTCAGCGTTAGGAAGATGGCAGAGTTCTGGGGCATGGATCCTCGACTACTGCGCGATGGGTAATCCGCGTCGACGGAAAATCGGCGCGAAGCTCCACAAGACGTCGCGTGGATCGTTTATCGGGTCAGTAGGGTCGCCGATTAAGTCTCAGCAGTCAGTGAGGTCGCCGATTGGGTCTCAGCAGAACCGACTGGCCAACGCTCACGAGCCAAGACCCACTTGAGACCACCGTACCACGGCCTGCTACTGCTCCGTTGCATCTTGAATGGGGATTGGCCAATGCACGCACGTGCCCCTGGCGGCTTGCCCGCCTGTGAACAAGGGTAGGAACGTTGCCCGTGGGTCCGTGACACGTCTGGCGGCATTCCGATTCTGGGGTGCCACGGGCGGCTCGTCCGCCCGTGCGGTCTCTCTGGTGGGTGTATGGGGGCATACGCACTGGCAGGCAAGCTGCCAGTGGCACAAGCCTTGGACTGTCACGGACCCGCTACTCGTGGCACACACCCAGACCCGTCGTCCGATCCGTAGCAGCGCAGCACGTCCGATATCAGCATGTGAGGACTGGAACGCCTGCGCATTTGCGCTCGGACCGCCGACGATCCGATAAAACATGAGGCCCACCCTCGAACGACGCTCGCCGGACTGGGAGTTCCCACGATGAAGGACCTGAATCGTTGCTATCGTCGGATCAAGCCGGCGTTGGCTGTTGGCCTGACCTCGACTGCCTTGTTCTTCAACGGCTGCTTCGACTCCGACATCGCCAAGCGGTTTCGTGAGGCCTACGCGCCGGGGTTCATTGAGGGACTTTCGACCGCACTGGGCGAGGCAGGACAAGCCGAAGCGGGGCTTCGCCAAATGGGGACCGCGCTCGCTGACGCACTGGGTGCCGTGATTGAACCACGGACGTCCGTCTCGTCATCGGGCTCCAGCGGATCATCCGGCACAAGCACATCTGGATCCTAGTTCTCCCCAAGTGCGCGATCTAGCAGTTCGAGGTCCAGTTCATCCGCGTCCGGCTCAAGTACCGGCTAGTGCTCCGTCGCACCCGAAGTCTCGTGTATAGCCGCGGGTGCCACTGGCAGCTTGCCTGCCAGTGCGGGGTCGGTGGTCACACTGGCGGGCAAGCCGCCAGTGGCACCCACATGCGTTGGCAACACGTCATTTGAGCCGCGAC
>JAFGQA010000223.1 GCA_016935885.1 Phycisphaerae bacterium
ACTCCCCCGCTCGGCCGTAACGGAAGAGAGCGTATGGGAAGGCGAAGAGCGCGTGTTCGTGGGCGACGCGCGTTTGCGGCGGGTTGGTACGTTCGTGTTCCTGTACCTTTCCACGCTGGCTCTCGGCACGATAGTGCTTGCCGCGCACGGTTACGGACTGAAGGAGTCGCTGTTCGAGTATGCGTCGGCCCTTGGGACCGTTGGGCTTTCCGTGGGCGTGACGTCCCAGACCGCTCCCGGCGGTGTGCTCTGGGCGGAAATCGTGGGCATGCTGTTGGGCAGGCTGGAATTCCTGGTCATCCTGACCGGGCTTGCGAAGCTCGCACGGGATTTCCTCAGATGATGAGCGAGGAACAGGGCAACCCACCAGCCCGCTGTCCTCTGCACGGCCAGCGTGACCAGACTTCGGCTGGCGGGTAGCGCTCTGCCGAATCGGCGCTATTTTGGCATTGTGAACAGCGGCGAAATATGGATAATACCCGCGCACACATGATTCAACCAGATTCCAACTGGCAAGGGGGTGCCTGGAGCAGCCTATGAATGCCAAACATGATGAGATACTGACGATGGATGAGCTGGCGGCATACTTGAAGATTTCGAAGTCCACGCTCTACAAGCTGGCCGTCGAGGGGAAACTGCCGGGCCAGAAGATCGGCAAGCGCTGGCGCTTCCACAAGGACGCCATCGATGC
This sequence comes from Phycisphaerae bacterium, assembly GCA_016935885.1. Next base: position 692 of record JAFGQA010000223.1, read on the forward strand.
CTGGGTGACACACGGTCTTGAGGACCGCCCTGCCGACTCGCATAAGGACCGGGAATGAAGCAATCGATCTTCATCAGCAGCGTGCAGAAGGAACTGGCCGAAGAGCGCCGGGCGCTGAAGAGCTACATCCTCGGCGACGCCCTCTTGGGCCGGTTCTTCGATGTATTCCTGTTCGAGGACATGCCCGCCGCTGATCGTCGCGCCGACAAGGTCTATCTGGACCAGGTGGATCGGTGCGACGTGTACCTTGGCCTTCTGGGCAACGAGTACGGCTACGAGGACGCCCAGGGCGTCTCGCCCACCGAGCGCGAGTTCGACCGGGCTACCGCCGCCGGGAAACAGCGGCTGATCTTCGTCAAGGGCGAGAACGACGACGCCCGCCATCCGAAGATGCAGGCACTCGTGCGCAAGGCGGGCGGCCAACTCATCCGGCGACGCTTCAACAACCCGTCCGAACTGACCACCGCCGTCTACGCAAGCCTGGTAAACCACCTTGAGCAGACGGGCGTCATTCAGAACCGCCCGTTTGACGAACAGCCCTGTCCGGAAGCGTCGCTCGACGACATTGCCCGAGGCGCTCTGGCCGACTTCATTCGCACCGCCCGTGCCGAACGACAGTTTCCGCTAGCGGCCCGGACACCGGCTGCCGATGTTCTGGAGCACCTGCACATGCTTACAGAGGGCGGGCAACCGACCCGCGCGGCGGTGTTGTTATTTGGCCGCGATCCCCAGCGCTTCATGGCCAGTGCCGAGATCCGATGCATGCACTTCCACGGGACGGAAGTTCAGCGCCCGGCACCCTACTACCAGATATTCAAAGGATCGCTGTTCGAGCAGGTTGACCAGGCTGTGAACTTCGTCCTCTCGGTGATTCCCCAGAGTGTCGGCACCCGCGCTCTGAGCAGTCAAGCGCCGGTCGCATACGAAATCCCACCCGACGTGATCCGCGAGGCCATCGTCAATGCCGTCGCTCATCGCGACTATGCGTCTGCGGGCGCGGTGCAGGTGTCCGTCTTCGCAGATCGGATCGAAGTGTGGAACCCTGGAACACTGCTGCCCCCGCTGACACCCGAACGATTGCGCCTGCCTCACCGATCCCTGGCTCGCAATGCCCGTATATGCGAGGCGCTGTTCCTCACCCGCTACGTCGAGAAATACGGCACCGGCACGTTGATGATGATCCGAGAGAGCGTCGAGCATGCTTTGCCTGAGCCGGACTTCGAGCAGCGCGAAGGCGAGTTCTCGGCAACCCTCTGGCGCAACTGGCTGACGGAAAAGGTCATGGTCGGGCTGGGGCTGAACGAAAGGCAGAAGAAGGCGGTGACGCAGGCCAGGATCGGCGGCACAATGACGAGTGCGCTTTACCGTGAGCTGACGGGTTGCCCGCCTCGCACCGCAACCCGTGATCTGGACGACCTGGTAGAAAAGGGAATCCTTCAGAGGGCTGGAAGTGTCGGTCGTGGAGCCCGCTATCTGCTCCGACCCAAATCGGCCATCAATCGGCCAAATCGGCCAAACGGGCCATCGGCAGGCGATGAGGAATCGGCCATCAATCGGACAAATCGGACATCGCAGGCCACGAAAACCGGCTCGCAAACGGCTCAGCGGCCGACTTCAAAGCGCAAGATCAAAGGAGAGTGACGACTATGGATCAACCCATCGACAAGTTTCAGCGCCTGCTGCGCGACATTTTCCAGTTCGACTGCGCTGACCTGGATTTCGGCATCTACCGGATCATGAACCACAAGCGGGACGTGATCGAGAAGTTCATCTCAACCGACCTGCCGAAGGCCATCGCCGACGAGTTGTCGCGCGGCGGCCTGGCGGAACAGTCGCAGGCCGCGCAGGAGCTGGAGAGCGTCCGGCAGCAGGTCCGCGAGTCGTTGGGCACCTACGCGATCAACGGCGACGGGAAGCTGGACGAAGCGTACCACGCCACGCCGCTGGGCAAGCGGTATCTGACGCTCACCGAGAAGGCCGCCGGTGGGCGCGGGCGCGAGACACTCGAATCGACCATCTTCAACCATCTGTTCAGCTTCTTCAGCCGCTACTACCAAGACGGCGACTTTATCTCCAAGCGGCGCTACTCCAAGCGGCAGCGGTATGCCATCCCCTACAACGGCGAGGAAGTGCATCTGCACTGGGCGAACCACGACCAGTACTACATCAAGACGGCTGAATACTTCAACGACTACACCTTCGTGTCACAAAACGTGACTGTTCACTTCAAGCTCAAGGCCGCCAACGTCGAGCAGAACAATGTCAAGGGCGAGGCGCGGTTCTTCATCCCGCGTCCTAAGGAGATCGTCTGGGATGCGGAGGCTCGCCAACTTGTCGTTCCGTTCGAGTTCCGCCCCCTCACCGAGCAGGAGACCGTCACCTACGGCACGAAGAACCAGCAGGACAAGATCAACGCCGAGGCCGCTGAGGTGATCCCCAAGCGACTCTCGCCCAAGGATCACCTGGACGCGCTTGCCGTTCTCACCGCCGAACGGCACAAAACCAGCGACGGCACGCCCGTCAGCTTACTTCAGCACCACCTGCGGCAATACACCCAGCGGAACACGTCTGACTTCTTCATCCACAAGGACCTCAAGGGTTTTCTCTCCGGCGAGTTGGACTTCTACCTGAAGAACGAAGTCCTGAACCTGGACGAGATGGAGACCGCCGGTGAGGACCGATCCGATGGCTGGTTCCAAGTCATGCGCGTGATCAAGGCCGTGGGCGGCAGAATCATCGAGTTTCTCGACCAAATCGAATCGTTCCAGAAGATGCTCTGGGAGAAGCGGAAGTTCATCACCGAGACACAGTACTGCATCACGGTCGGGGCCATTGACGAGCGTTTCTACCCCGACATCGCCGCCTGCGACCCCCAGTGGATCGAGTGGAAAGACTTGTTCCACATCGACGAAGAGAAGACTGACCTGTTCACCAGCGGCAAGAACAAGAAGGATAGGCGCGTCGCCTTCCTGAAGGCCCACCCGACGCTGGTGCTGGATACAAAGCATCTTCTGCCATCCTTTACCGACAGGCTCTTGGAGACGTTTCCCGACATCGACGACGCGGTTGACGGCGTGCTGCTTCACAGCGAGAACTGGCAAGCTCTCAATTTCATGCGCGAACGCTGGCAACAGAAGGTTCAGTGTATCTACATTGACCCTCCATACAATACCGACGCT